>NZ_JBIVRG010000003.1:0-413539 GCF_044755505.1 Pseudarthrobacter sp. NPDC092202
ATGCGACGCCCGGAACACACCCCTGCCCGCGGCGCATCATCTCGCACCGGTCACGCCAGGACGGCCAGCCGAAGGCTCATCGGTGGATCGAGGCTTAGCCGGCACTTCCCGCCCGCCGTCGTGCTGGTAACAGGGCCTGACGCTGCCGCGAAGGCTTAGCCCAGCCCGACAGCCTTGCCGAACAGGCTGAAGCCCACGAAGGCCACGATGTCGAGCAACGCGTGGGCTATAACAAGCGGCATCACGCGCCGCGTGCGGGTGTACAGCCGCGCGAAGACGATGCCCATCACCACGTTGCCGATGAAGGGGCCAAAGCCCTGATACAGATGGTACGTACCGCGAAGCAGCGAGCTTGCCATGATTGACAGCGGAATGCTCCAGCCAAACTTTCCGAAGCGGTTCATCAGGTAACCCACCACGATGACCTCCTCCACCACGGCATGGCGGAGCGCCGACAGGATCAGCACCGGCACCGTCCACCAGTACGCGTCCAGTGCGCTGGGAATGATGGCCGTCGTAATCCCCAAGGCCCTGCCCGCGGCGTACAGGCCCAGTGAAGGAACGCCGATCAGGGCCGCCAGACCCAGGCCCTGGAGCAGGTCCCGGCCGGGGCGGGCGAAGTTGAAGCCCAGCTTCTGGAAGGCTGAACCCGGGTTGCTGCCATGGCCGGACGGCGCCTGCCGCTGGTCGGTGAGGAAGTAGAGCACCAGCAGCACGGGAACCAGCGCGAAGAGGATGTCCAGCAACTGGTACGTCAGGTCAAAATATTCGCGGGTGCTCTGCGAGCGGTTAAGCGTAGAGGTGCCTTCAGCCAGCGGCGCACGGGTCATCTTGTCCAGGAGCTGCACCACGGAGTACACAGCAGACTGCCCCAAAGACAGGCCCAGGACAATCCAGACTTCAAGCCGCAGGCGACGGCGGGAGGGAACCAGCATGTTCCCATCTTGCCTTCAGTTTCTGGATCAGGGCTGATTGCCCTTCCAGTGTCACGCAGGCACAGGCCTGTATGCCACCAGGGGAACCGCAGGGCCGGGTGCCGGTTAGCCGGCGGCGACGATCACTTCCGTGCCGTTGGCTTCGAAGGCAGCCTTGTCCTGCGCCGAGATTCCGGAATCCGTAATCAGCCGGGTGAAGTTGTACCCGTCCATAGTGGCGAAGGCGCGCACGCCCACCTTGGACGAATCCGCCAGGACATAGGACACCCGTGCCCTGCTTGCAAGGAGGGCGTTAACTGAGGCCTCACCCTCTCCCGTGTTGGTTGGCCCCACTTCGGGATCAATGCCGTTCACGCCGATAAAGGCGATGTCCAGCACCACCTTCTGCATGATGATGTCCGTGTACGGACCCACCAGCTCATAGGACCGTGGATTGAGGATCCCGCCTGTAACCATCACTTTGATGCTGGGCCGGACCGCCAACTGCGACGCGATGTTGATGGCGTTCGTAACAACTGTCAGCGTGGGCTGGTTGGAAGGTGCGTTAAGGTCTTCCCGGGTTGCCAGGATCTGCGCCAGTGCGGTGCTGGTAGTCCCGCCGCACAATCCGATGACGGCGCCTGGGGCTATCAGCGCTGAAGCAGCCTGGGCAATCTGTTCCTTGGCCTCGGCGTGATCCTCACGGTTGTAGCGGCCAGGCAGGTCGTAGGCAAGGGCTCCGGTGGTGGCACCGCCCCGGGTCCGGGTGAGCAGCCGGCGTTTGGCAAGGCTGTCCAGATCGCGCCGGGCGGTGGCCGGCGAGACATTCAGGGTGGTAACGATCTCTTCGACTTCCACCTGGCCGGTCCGCGCGAGGAGGTCGAGGATTGCCGTCAATCGGTCGGTGCGGGTCATGCAGGGCCTCCAGATACTCCCGCCACCCATCTCGATGACGTTTTCTGATCATAACAGACCTCAAACGATCACCTAACGTCATACGAGTCTGGTGCTTACCGCGCCTGTTTCCCTGCCCGCCATACAGCGTATGCCAGTGGCATGCCCGGCCGGTAAGCCAGGTGCGTGGCCGACGGCGCATTGAGGACATGCAGATCCGCCCGATGGCCGACGGCGAGGGACCCCACCGCCCGCTCGCCGTCGGCGTCGTTCCCTTTGTCCTTGTGCAACGCCAGGGCGCCCCCGTACGTGGCCGCCCGAACAGCTTCATGGACGCTGAGGCGCATCTGCAGCACGGCTGTGGCCACACAAAACGCCATGGAACTTGTGTAGGACGTGCCGGGATTGCAGTTGGACGCCAGCGCAACCTGGACGCCGGCATCCAGGAGCGCCCGGGCAGGAGCCAGCGGCTGGCGGGTGGAAAGGTCGCAGGCCGGCAGGCAGGTGGCAACCGTGCCGCGGCTGCCACTGCCGGTTGCCGCATCCCAGCCGGTCCAGGTCCCGGCCAAAGCGGCAACATCCCTGGCGTTGAGGTAGTTCACGTGGTCCACGCTGGCGGCTTCGAGCTCTACCGCGAGCTGCACGCCCGGGCCTTCACCCAGCTGGTTTCCATGGACCCGGAGCCCCAGGCCGGCGTCACGGCAGGCCAGCAGGACCCGCCGGGACTGTTCCGCCGTGAAGGCGCCTTCCTCGCAAAAGACGTCTGCCCACTGCACAAAAGGCCGGACAGCCGCCAGCATGGGACCGCAGACCAGGTCGGTATATTCCTCCGGGTCCTGCCCGGCGGGAACCAGGTGGGCCCCCAGGAACGTGACCTGGTCCGCCACGGTGGAGGCAATCCGTGCACTCCGGGTTTCGTGCTCAACGTCCAGGCCGTAGCCGGTCTTCGTCTCAACATAGGTGGTCCCCTGCGACACGGCCTCGTCAACACGGCCAAGCGCCAGGCGGGTCAGGTCAAAATCCGAGGTGCCCCGGGTAGCGCCCATAGTGACCGCGATGCCGCCGGCCGCATAGGACTCCCCCGCCATCCGCGCCTCGAACTCGGCAGTCCGGTCCCCTGCGAACAGCAGGTGCGTGTGGGAGTCCACCCAGCCGGGCAGCACGGCCCGGCCGCCCGCATCCACGGCGTCATCGGCGGCCGGGGCACTGGCAGCGGCGCCGATCCATGAAATCCGCTCGCCCTCAATCACCACCGCAGCGTCCTTCAGGACCCGGTGTTCCAGGTCCTGCGTCATCAACTCGGCGATATTGGTGATCAAGGTACTCATAAAGCCATTCTTCAGCGCCGCACGGACCAGCGGGTGGCTGCCAGTGCCTGCGCTGTCCGGGATTCCGGACCCGCCGTCACGGCTGCAGTCCCCTGTCCCGCAGTGCCCTGGCCCGCCAGAATCTGGGCGGCCGCGAGCTCAGCCATGGCGGAGGACGTTTGGAAGCCGTAGCCGCCCTGGCCGGCGAGCCAGTAGAAGCCCGGCGCTTCGGCGTCGAACCCCGCCACCGGTACACCATCGGCCGCCTCCGTGCGCAGCCCCGTCCATGCCCTGCGGACTTCCGTGATTCCCAGCGTGGTGATTTCGTTCAACTTGTCCACCAGCCGCTCAATGTCGCCGGGCCGGGGCCGGGCATCCTCAGGCCCGCTGGGCTCCGATTCGGAGGGCGAAATGAGCACGTCGTCCCCGTCGCGCCGGAAATAGAATGATTTGTCCGCCGCCGCCACCATCGGGCTGTGTTCAGGCAGGGGATGGTCGACGGCGGCAATCGCCGCCGTGCGCCGGTACGGCTGGAGTCCAAGCTTTTCCACGCCGCTGATGACGGCAAGCTCGTCCGCCCAGGCTCCGGCAGCGTTGACCATGACACCTGCCTGGAAGCCCTCGGTGCCGGCACCCACCTGCCAACCGGAACCAAGACGTTGGGCGGTGTGCACCCTGGCGCCGGTAATGATGTCCACCCCGGCAGCCTCAGCGCGCTGCCGGTGGTCTGCCAGCAGGAGCGGCGCATCGCAGCCAAAGGACCCCTCATCCAGTCCTGCGGCCTGGAACGTTCCGGGGACCAGCGCCGGGCACAGCTCCAACGCCTCAGCGGGGGTAATGGAACGCATCAGTCCGCTGCCTTCCGCGGCCACCCCGTCCTCCGTGCCGATCAGCATGAAGCTGCGGGGCGTCAGGATGGGTTCGGGCAGTTCAGCATCACGCGCGGCGAGCAGCTCAAGGGTCCGGACAGTGAGTTCCTGGACCACGGGCGGGCCGTAGCTGGGAATGAACTGCCGGGCCGAGCGGGACGACGTGTGGTACGCCAGTTCCTGCTCCGCCTCCACCAGCGCCACGCTGCACCTGCCAGCCAGCGCGGACGCCAGGGACAGTCCGGCAATGCCGCCGCCGACAATCAGGACATCGTAATGTGCTGCCATTTCTCCATCCTCGCAGACTTGGCTTCCAGCGCTACTGTTCCTGGCCTGCCGCCTCGGCACGGCTGGCGACGAAAGCACGCACGCAGGTTTCGACGTCGTCCGCTGAGTGCGCGGCCGATAGCTGCACACGGATCCGCGCGGCACCCCGCGGAACCACGGGAAAGCTGAAGGCTGTGACGAAGACGCCGTGCTGCAGCATCCGGTCAGCCACCTTCGCGGCCAGCACGGCGTCGCCGAACATCACCGGCACAATGGCGTGTTCGCCGGGCAGGAGGTCGAAGCCCTCGTCGGTCATCCGGCGCCGGAACAGGGCCGCGTTCTCGAAAAGCGTGCGCCGCAGTCCCGCCGAGTTCTCCACCAGGTCCAGGGCTTTGATGGTGGCCGCGACAATGGCCGGAGCAACCGAGTTGGAGAAGAGGTAGGGGCGGGCCCGCTGCCGGAGCATGGCCACCACTTCCCCGCGGCCGGACACGTAGCCTCCGGACGCTCCGCCCAGCGCTTTGCCGAACGTGCCGGTGTAGATGTCCACCCGGTGGGACACGCCTGCGTGTTCGGGCGTGCCGGCGCCGGTGGCACCCATGAAGCCGACGGCGTGGGAGTCATCCACCATGACCAGTGCGTCGTGCTTCTCGGCGAGATCGCAGATGGCCTGCAGCGGGGCCAGGTAACCGTCCATGGAAAAGACGCCGTCCGTGACAATGATCTTGCGGCGGGCATCCTTCGCCTCAACGAGCTTCGCCTCGAGGTCCGCCATGTCCTGGTTGGCGTACCGGTACCGCTGTGCCTTGCAGAGGCGGATCCCGTCGATGATGGACGCGTGGTTCAACGCATCCGAGATGATGGCATCCTCAGGCCCGAAGAGCGATTCGAAGACCCCACCGTTGGCGTCGAAGCAGCTGGAGAACAGGATGGTGTCCTCGGTGCCCAAGAACCGGGAGACCCGGGATTCGAGGTCCAGGTGCAGGTCCTGGGTGCCGCAGATGAACCGCACGCTGGCCATGCCGAAGCCACGCTCGTCCATGGCGTCCTTGGCCGCGTGGATGATGTCCGGATGGTCCGCCAGGCCCAGGTAGTTGTTGGCGCAGAAGTTCAGCACGTCAGCGCCCGGCTGCCCGATCTGTCCGGCCGTGATGTGGCTGGACTGCGGGGAACTGATGCGGCGTTCGGTCTTGAAGAGGCCCGCGCTGCGGATGTCGTCCAGCTCGGTGCGCAGCTGGTCCTTGATCGAGGTGTACATGGTGTTCCTTAGAGTTGGGTCCAGTCAAGGACAACTTTGCCACCTGCGCCGCTGCGGGCAAGGTCGAAGCCTTTTTCCCACTGGCCGGCAGGAAGCGTGTCAGTGACGACGGCGGAAATTCCTGCGTGCAGCACGGGGTTGGACGAGAGCATGGCGCTCATGGCGTACCAGGTTTCGTACATTTCACGGCCGTAGATGCCCTTGAGCGTGAGCATGTGGGTGACCACCTTGCCCCAGTCGATGATGATGTCCTGGCTGGGAAGTCCCAGCATGGCGATCCGGCCGCCGTGGTTCATGTTGTCGATCATCTCCGGCAGCGCCCCCGGGTGGCCGGACATTTCCATGCCGATGTCAAAGCCCTCACGCATGCCCAGGTCCCGCTGGGCATCCCGCACGCGGGTGGTGGAAACGTCGATGGCTAGGTCCGCTCCCAGCTGGCGGGCAAGCTCAAGGCGCGGACGCGAGACATCGGTGATAGCGATTTTGCGGGCGCCTGCGTGGCGGGCGACGGCGATGGCCATCAGCCCGATGGGTCCGGCACCGGTGATGAGCACGTCCTCGCCAACCAGGGGAAAGCTCAGTGCGGTGTGCACGGCATTGCCAAAGGGATCGAAGATGGCACCGAGCTCGGGAGTGACCGAGGGATCATGGTGGACCCAGGCATTGGTTTCGGGGATCACCACGTATTCCGCGAACGCACCGTCACGCTGGACGCCCACGCTGACGGTGTGGATGCACATCTGCCGCCTGCCGGCGCGGCAGTTCCGGCAGATCCCGCACACCACGTGGCCTTCGCCGGACACACGGTCGCCTACTTTGACGTCCCGGACGTCCTCGCCGATTTCCACCACTTCGCCGTAGAACTCGTGGCCCGGGATGAGGGGAGCTTCAATGATCCCCTGCGCCCAGGAGTCCCACGACTGGATGTGGAGGTCGGTGCCGCAGATGCCCGTGGTCATGACCCGGATCTTCACATCAGCCGGCCCAGCCACGGGCTCGGGGCGGTCCACCAGCTCGAAGCCGGCCTGCGGTCCGGGCTTGTACAAAGCCTTCATCGGCTTCCTCACTCTTTGTCTGATCATTGGCAGGTCCTGCCTCCCTCATTACAGCGAGGAAGAAGCTTTAGCACAACAGCAAAATACTCAATCGACGATGTAGCTGTTCCTAATGCGTAAAATGCTGGAATGGAGATCCACCAGCTTGAAATCCTTCGGGAACTGGGCGCCCTCGGAAGCGTGAAGGCAGTGGCCGACACCCTCATGGTGACCCCCTCTGCGGTTTCCCAGCAGCTGGCCCTGCTGCAGCGGAAAGTCGAGGTGCCCCTCACCCGCAA
The DNA here is from genome assembly GCF_044755505.1 of Pseudarthrobacter sp. NPDC092202. Classification (NCBI taxonomy): domain Bacteria; kingdom Bacillati; phylum Actinomycetota; class Actinomycetes; order Micrococcales; family Micrococcaceae; genus Pseudarthrobacter; species Pseudarthrobacter sp. NPDC092202. Next base: position 6,843 of record NZ_JBIVRG010000003.1, read on the forward strand.
GGAGGGCCGCACCCTGGTGCTCACGGAGGCAGGCCAGGTGCTCGCCGACGCGGGGGCCGCCGTCGTCAGCGCCATGGCAGACGCCAAGGATGCGATCGGGAACTACCACGGTTCCGCTGCCGGCAAAGTGAGCCTCTGCGGATTCCACAGCGCCGGGCAGGCACTCTTCGCCCCGCTTGCCCGGATCCTCGCCGCCCCGGGACAGCCACGGATAGGACTCTCGGACGAGGACGTGGCCCAGCAGGACTTTCCCGCCCTCACCGCACGCTATGACCTGGTGCTCGCGCACCGCATGGACCACAGCCCCCGCTGGCCTGCTGAGCGGGTGACAGTGATCCCGCTGGCCCACGAACCCCTGGATGTGGCTTTGGCTGCCGGGCACCCCCTCGCCGCCAAGGCCGCCGTGACAGCGGACGACGTCGGCGGTGAGGCCTGGGTGACCAGCCACGCCGGCTACTCCCCCGCCGATGTGCTGACCGCCGTCGCCGCCGTTTCCAGCCGCGAACTGAACATTGTCCACCGGATCAACGATTACTCCACGGTGGCAGCCCTGGTTGCCGCCGGCGGCGTGGTGGGTCTGCTCCCCAGATACACGGCGGGGCCGGTACTGAACCCCGGCATCGTGCTGCGGCCGCTCGAAGGAATCAGCACGCGGCGCCGGATCGACCTGCTGGCCAGGCCGGAAAACCTGAAGCGGCGGTCCGTAACCATGGTGTGCGAGGCGCTGCAGGGCATCATGGCGGAGCTGGTGGAACAGGGCTGACCCATACCGGGTAGCAGTTGATGTCGTTATGAGGCTGAATACGATATTTGCTGCTACCTACTTGGGGCCCCTGCCGTGTCCTTGGCCGCGGCCCAGTCCCAATCCGGGACCCCCGCCTGCACCTTCGATGATCCGCTGCGCCGTCACGGTTTCGCCGTTCTTCGCTCCGGAGATCCGGACAACGTCGCCCGTGGCGATGTCCGCGATGGTACCGGCTGAAGGCTTCAGCCGTTTGCCGCCGTCGTCCTTTGCAGCCGCGCCGTCCGCCGGGGCAGGTGGCATCTGTGCCACCTTCGTCTCGGCGTTGACGGCGTAAGCCTGGGTATGGCCGTCCTCACTCCTGACAGTGATGGAGGTGTCGCTGACTGACTCCACCGTCCCGCGCTGGCTCACCTCGGTTTCGAAAGTCCCGTCAGCCTGTTTGACCACGCTCTCACTGTGCAGGTGCTGCGGGCGCGGGGCCTTGTCCGGTTTGTCCCGCCCCGGCGCCTTGCCCTGGTCCGGCGCTTTGTTCTGTCCAGGGGCATTGCCTGACTTTCCCGGCGGCGAGGACGACGGCGGTGCAGGCGACGGAGGCTCGTTCGCGGCCCAGGCGAACACCACCCCCGTCCCGGTCAGCGCGAGTGCCACCGCTCCACCGAGCGCAGCCTTGCGGAATCCCAGCGGCTTCCTTACCGGCATACCCATACCTCCCACAACAACGGCAGGGCATTTTCCCTTGGCCCTGCGCCCTGGTGGTTCAGTTTAGGGCCGCGCTGCACCGCCGCACACGAGTAGTGCGCGGGCAGTGGGATGCGAGTACTAATTAAACAAAACCGGGTAGCAGCAGGTGTCGCTATGAAGGCTCAAACGACGTCTGCTGCTACCCGGTTGGGCAGGAGGGGCTAGGCGGTGACGCCCAGCTTCTCCAGGATAAGCTCCCGGACGCGGGCAGCGTCGGCCTGGCCGCGGGTGGCTTTCATGACTCCGCCCACGATGGCGCCAACGGCCTGGACCTTGCCGCCGCGGATCTTGTCCGCGACGCCGGGCTGGGCGGCCAGCGCGGCGTCGATGGCTTCGAGCAGGGGCCCGTCGTCGGAGACCACGGCCAGGCCGCGCTTCTCCACGATCTCAGCGGGGGTGCCTTCGCCGGCCAGGACGCCGTCCAGGACCTCCGTGGCCATCTTGTTGTTGATCTTGCCCTCTTCCACCATGCGTGCGAGCTCCACGATGGTGGCGGGCTGGACGCCGAGCTGGCCGGGGTCGACGTCGGCGTTCTTCGCACGGCCCACGATCTCGCCCATCCACCACTTGCGTGCCACGGAGGCCGAGGCCCCGGCGGCAATGGTTTCCTCAATCTCGTCCATGACGCCGGCGTTCACCACGTCGCGGAATTCGAGGTCCGAGTAGCCCCAGTCGGCCTGCAGGCGCTTCCGGCGGGCGGCCGGCGGCTCGGGCAGGGTGGCGCGCAGTTCCTCAACCCATTCGCGCGAGGCCACCACGGGAACCAGGTCCGGTTCCGGGAAGTAGCGGTAGTCGTCGGCGTCGGACTTGGGCCGGCCGGACGTGGTGGTCCGGGTGTCCTCATGCCAGTGGCGGGTTTCCTGCACTACCGGGTTGCCGGCGTCCAGGACGGCGGCGTGGCGCTGGATCTCGTAGCGGACGGCATGTTCGACGGCGCGCAGCGAGTTCACGTTCTTGGTTTCGGACCGGATGCCGAACCTTTCACGGCCGTGCGGGCGCAGCGAAACGTTGGCGTCGCAGCGCACGTTTCCGCGTTCCATCCGGGCATCGGAGACGCCGAGGTTCTTGACGATCTCCCGGACCGCCGCCACGTAGGCCTTGGCCAGTTCGGGCGCCCGGGAGCCTGCTCCCTCAATGGGCTTGGTGACGATTTCCACGAGCGGGACGCCAGCGCGGTTGTAGTCCACCAGGGAGAAGTCTGCGCCGTGGATGCGGCCGGTGGCGCCGCCCATGTGGGTCAGCTTTCCGGCGTCCTCCTCCATGTGGGCGCGCTCGATCTCCACCCGGAACACGGTGCCGTCGGAGAGTTCGATGTCCAGGTAGCCGTCGTACGCGATGGGTTCGTCGTACTGGGACGTCTGGAAGTTCTTGGGGGTGTCCGGGTAGAAGTAGTTCTTCCGGGCAAACCGGCAGTTCTCGGCGATCTTGCAGTTGAGCGCCAGGCCGATCTTGATGGAGGACTCCACCGCCGTCTTGTTCACCACGGGCAGGACGCCGGGCATGCCCAGGTCCACCTCGTTGACGTTGGTGTTGGGCTCGTCACCGAAGACGTTGGGCGCGGAAGAGAACATCTTGGTCTTGGTGTTGAGCTCCACGTGGACCTCGAACCCCAGGACGGGATCGTACTTCTCCATGGCTTCTTCGAAGCTCAGGATTGCCTCTGTGTTCATTACTTTGCCTCCTGGCTTCCAACAAGGGTGTCGACGGGCCCGGCCGCGGCGGCGGCAAGCTCGGGTGCCTGCGCCAGCAGCGGTCCGCCCCACTTGGCTTCAAGCAGCGACTCGAGCACGGCGCCCACGCGGTACAGGCGGGCGTCCTCGCGGGCGGGGGCCAACAACTGGATGCCCACGGGCAGGCCGTCCTCGTCTGCAAGGCCGCCGGGCAGGGACAGGCCTGGCACGCCGGCGAGGTTCGCCGGGATGGTGGCGACGTCGTTGAGGTACATGGCCAGGGGGTCGTCCAGCTTTTCGCCGAGGCGGAAGGCCGTGGTGGGGGCGGTGGGCGAAATCAGCACGTCCGCCACGGTGAAGGCGGCATCAAAGTCGCGCTGCACCAGCGTGCGTACCTTCTGGGCCGAGCCGTAGTAGGCGTCGTAGTAGCCGGCGCTCAGCGCATAGGTGCCCAGGATGATGCGGCGTTTGACTTCGTCGCCGAAGCCGGCGGCGCGGGTGGCGCCCATGACGCGTTCGATGGTCATGGGGCCGTCCTCGGGGAGGACGCGCAGGCCGTACCGGACGCCGTCGAACTTGGCGAGGTTGGAGGAAGCCTCGGAGGGCATGATCAGGTAGTAGGCGCCCAGGGCGTACTGGAAGTTGGGGCAGGAGACCTCAACGATTTCCGCGCCGGCCTCCTTGAGGAGCTCCAGGGAGTCATTGAAGCGGTTTTCGACGCCGGCCTGGTAGCCCTCGCCGTGCAGTTCCTTGATGATGCCAATCCGCATGCCCTCAACGTTGCCGGTCTTCGCTGCGGCCACGAGGTCGGCCAGCGGGTCCGGGAGCGAGGTGGAATCGCGGGGATCGTGCCCGCCGATGACCTGGTGCAGGAGCGCGGAGTCCAGTACGGTCCGCGATACAGGGCCGATCTGGTCCAGGGAGGACGCCATGGCGATGGCGCCGTACCGGGACACGCTTCCGTACGTGGGCTTTACGCCCACGGTGCCGGTGACGGCGCCGGGCTGGCGGATGGAGCCGCCGGTGTCCGTCCCCAGTGCGAGGGGTGCCTCGAAGGCGGCGACGGCTGCCGCGGACCCGCCGCCGGAGCCGCCCGGAATGCGGTCCAGGTCCCACGGGTTGCGGGTGGGTCCGAAGGCGGAGTGCTCGGTGGAGGAGCCCATGGCGAATTCGTCCAGGTTGGTCTTGCCCAGGATGGGCATCTTCGCCGCGCGCAGGCGTTCCACCACGGTGGCGTCGTACGGGCTGTGCCAGCCCTCGAGGATCTTGGAGCCCGCGGTGGTGGGCTGTCCGATGGTGACGATGAGGTCCTTGACGGCGATGGGGACGCCGGCCAGGACATGCAGCGTCTCGGCCCCGGCGCCGCCGGCGGCGCGGATGGCGTCCACCTCGGCGGCGACGGCGAGCGCCTCCTCGGCGTTGACGTGCAGGAAGGCGTTGACGCCGCGTTCGCCGCCGTCGACCTCCGCAATCCGGTCCAGGTAGGCCTGGGTAACCTCGACGGAGGTGACCTCGCCGGCTGCCAGCTTTTCCGCAAGCTCCGCTGCAGAGAGGCGGATCAGTTCGTGGGTTTCAGTCATGGGTTATGCCTCATCCAGGATTGCCGGGACCTTGAAACGGTTGTCATCGGAATCCGGGGCTCCTGAGAGCGCCTGTTCCGCGGTGAAGGTGTGGCCCACAACGTCTTCGCGGAACACGTTGCTCAGCGGGATGGGATGTGAGGTGGCCGGGACATCGTCTCCGGCGGCCTGACTGACGGATTTGACCGAATCGACGATGACGGCGAGTTCTCCGGCCATCCTGTCCAGCTCTTGGTCACTCATCTCAATGTGAGCGAGCCGCGCGAGATGCGCGACGTCGTCACGGTTGATCGCAGCCATGGATCTCCCCTGCAAAGTTCGAATTGATTTCCGATCCATTCTAGTGGGGAAACAATGATGCCCGTCTGACATCCCCCAGCGGGCGTCAGACGGGCACCTTTATGCCGGGATCCGCCAACGAATGGCGTCAGCACGGCAGCTATAGACTAACCGATTCCGATGGCTCCGGTCAGCATGCCAATTCCCAGCATGACCAGGGACACCACGGCGCTGCGCCACAGGACCTTCTTGTGGTGGTCGCCCAGGTCAACCTTGGCCAGTGATACCAGCAGCAGGATGGCGGGAACCAGCGGGCTCTGCATGTGGAACGGCTGGCCCGTGATGGAGGCGCGGGCCATCTCGGCGGCGCTGATTCCGTAGTGGCCGGCCGTCTCGCTGAGGACGGGCAGCACACCGAAGTAGAAGGCGTCGTTGCTCATGAAGAACGTCATGGGGATGCTCAGGACGCCGGTGATGACGGCCATGAGCGGGCCCATGCTGGAGGGGATGATCTGGACCAGCCACGCGGACATCGCTTCCACCATGCCGGTACCGGTGAGGACGCCGGTGAGGACTGCCGCGGCCATGACCATGCTCACCACGGCGACAACAGACGGTGCGTGGGCCACGATCTGCGCGGCCTGGTCCTTGACGTTGGGGAAGTTGACCAGCAGGGCGATCGCGGAACCCACCATGAAGACGTACGGCAGCGGCACGAGGTCGGCGATCAGCATGCCCATGACGGCGACAGTGAGGCCCAGGTTGAACCACTGCAGCTTGGGACGCAGGGTCTTGCGGTTGGGGTCCAGGGCGGTGTCCGCCATGGCGGTGTCGTGTTCGTCCACCAGGTCCTCGGTGCGTTCCAGGACGGCAACGGAAGAACTTCCGACGGCGGGGGCTGCTCCGCCGGGGTTGGTCACCTTGCGTCCGCGGCCGGTACCTGCGCCGCCGGAAGCGTGTGTGCCGCCGTCGAAAGCCTCGGCAGTGAAGGGCTCTGCCGTAGACGGCGTTCCCCAGATTTCCGGCTGGGTGGCCCGGAGGCGGTTGCGCTCCTGCAGGCCGAGCAGCCAGGCGAAGGCGAAGACGACGACGATGCCGGCCAGGAGGGACGGGATCATTGGGACGAAGACGTCGTTGACGTCGATGTTCAGGGCGCTGGCGGCGCGGGCGGTGGGGCCGCCCCACGGCACGATGTTCATGGTGCCGTTGGCCAGGCCGGCCACGCAGGTGAGAACCACGGGGCTCATCTTCAGCCGGAGGTAGATGGGCAGCATGGCTGCGGTGGTGAGGATGAAGGTGGTGGAGCCGTCGCCGTCGAGGGAGACGGCGGCTGCGAGGATGGCGGTTCCCAGGACCACCTTGGCGGGGTCGTTGCCGAGCTTGCGGAGGATGAACCGGACCAGGGGGTCGAACAGCCCGACGTCGATCATCAGGCCGAAGTAGATGATGGCGAACATCAGCAGGGCTGCGGTTGAGGTCATGGACTTCATGGACTCCATGACCATGTCGCCTATGCCCAGGCCGGCCCCGGCGAAGAGGCCAAAAACAGTGGGGACGATGATCAACGCCAGCACTGGCGTCAACTTCTTCGTCATGATCAGCACCATGAATACCGCGATCATTGCGAATCCAAGTAATACCAGCACGGCCGGCTCCTTACTATGTGAACAGCGGCACAGCGGTGTGACGCGTGCTACAGACTGTAGGGTGGCGGCCGTCACGGCCGTGCCTTTGGCTCAATTGATTGGCATACTGCTTATTGGGAGCATTTTGCTCATTGTGCTCACCGCCGCCACTCTGTCCATTGCCGCTGCCGCCGGTCCCGCCGCCCGGTGCATAAAAATCCCGGATCAAGGAGGATCATGCAGCGTTCCGCGCCCCGCCGGCCGTTGCGGTTCTCCACCCAGACCCTCCTGCTCCAGTTGTCCGTGGTGCTGCTGGTTGTGCTTTTCAGCGCCGCCGTGCACGCCTGGCTCACCTACGACAGGGTGGGCAGCGAAGCGGAAAACCAGGCTCTGACACTGGCGCGGACGGTGGCCTCCGATGCCTCGGTGCGGGCGGACGTGCTGGCGATCAGCCAGCAGCCCGGCACTCCCCCGCCTGCCGAACTCGCGGCCGGCCCCCTGATGGAAGCGGCTGAAGCGGCACGGATCCGGACCGGCGCCCTGTTCGTGGTGATCACGGACGAGACAGGCCTGCGCCTGGCCCACCCGGACCCGGAACGCCTGGGCGAAAAGGTCAGTACCGATCCGTCCGAGGCCCTGGCCGGCCGGGAGGTCACCACGCGGAACACGGGAACGCTGGGGCCCTCTGCCGGGGCGAAGGTTCCCGTCTACGCGCCGGACAGCAGCACTGTGGTGGGCGAGGTCAGCGTGGGTTACTCCATGGAAACGGTGGGCCAGAGCGTGGCACGGGATATCGGCCCCGTTGCCCTCACCGCAACCGGGGCGCTGCTGGCGGGCGTGCTGGGTTCCTTCCTGTTGCGCCGCCGGCTGCAGCGGCTCACCCTGGGGCTGGAACCTGAGGAGATCAGCACCCTGGTCCACGACCAGGTGGCAGTCCTCCAGGGCGTGGACGACGGCGTCATCGGCGTCTCCGCCGACGGCCGGATCACGGTGTTCAACGCCGCCGCCCAACGGCTGCTGGAACTGCCGGACCTGGCCGGCAGCCGCTGGGAGGACGCTCAGGTGCCTTACCAGCTGAAGTCCCTCACCCGGGCAGGCTCCGCCAGCCCTGGCGCGTTTGAGCTGGTGGCGGGCGGGCGCGTGCTGGTGGCCAACGCGCGCAAGGCCCTGCACCGGACGGAGGACCTCGGCTGGGTGGTGATGCTCCGCGACCGCACGGAGCTTCAGCAGCTCACCCGGCAGCTGGATGCCGTGGGAACCATGTCCACGGCGCTGCGGGCCCAGCGCCACGAGTTCGCCAACCAGCTGCACACCATTGCCGGGTTCATGAGCATCGGCCAGCACCAGCAGGCACGCGAGTACCTTGCACGGCTGGCAGCCACCGGGCCGCTGAAATTCCCGGTGGACCAGGCCGAGCTGCTCCAGGACCCGTACCTGCAGGCCTTCGTGGGTGCGAAGGGCGTGGAGGCGGACGAGCGCGGCGTGGCGCTGCGGATCGGCCCGGAAACCCTGGTCCGGGGCCAGGTGGCTGAGGCCCAGGACGTCACCACAGTGCTCGGCAACCTGATCGACAACGCGGTCAACGCCGCGGTGGCTGGCTCCTCGACGGACCGCTGGGTGGAGCTCGAGGTACTGGACGAGCCGGACGACGACGGCGGCACGCTCCACATCGTCGTCGCCGACTCGGGTGATGGGCTGGCACAGGGAACGGACCCGGAGGCTATCTTCGCGGAAGGTTTCAGCACCGCGTCAGGACCGCTTGCCCGGAACGGCAGCGGCGGCCAGGGGTTCGGGCTGGCGTTGGCGCGCCAGCTGGCCCGGCGGCGCGGCGGGGACGTCAGAGTCCTGGAGCCCGGCTGCCCGGGCGGACCAGGCGCAGTATTCATGGCCACCCTGCCGGGAACCACGGCAGGAACGCCTGGCAGGACAAACAGAGCCGGAAAGGACACCCATGCCTGAAGATTTTCGGGTGCTGATCGTGGACGACGACTTCCACGTCGCCAAGCTTCATGCCGCCTACGTGGATTCCGTGGCGGGGTTCATGGCGCTGGCACCGGTGGGCACCGCGTCGCTGGCGCTGCAGTCCATCCACAGCCTGAGGCCGGACCTGGTGCTGCTGGACGTCTACCTGCCGGACGCGTCCGGGCTGGACCTGCTCCAGCAGCTAGATGTGGACACCATCATGCTGACCGCAGCCTCCGACGCCGTTTCCGTCCGGGTGGCCTTCCGCCGGGGCGCGCTGGGTTACCTGCTGAAGCCCTTCACCTCCGACGCCCTGTCCCAGCAGCTGCGGTCGTATGCGCGGTACCGGCGCCTGCTGGGGCAGCCCGGCGCCCTGGACCAGGAGGCGGTGGAGCGCGCCAAGCGCGCCCTGATCCCCGGGGACGTCACGCCGTCGTCAAGGCCGCGCTCGGCCACCGAGGCGGCAGTGCTGGAATCCCTGGTACCCGGCGAGCAGTACTCGGCCGCCGAGGTGGCCGGGCGGGTGGGGGTTTCCCGCGCCACCGCGCAGCGGTACCTGTCCTCCCTGGCGGACGACGGCGCCGTGGACATCCAGCTGCGTTACGGAACGACGGGGAGGCCGGAGCACCGCTACGGGCTCCCCGCCACGCCCTAGGTGGGCCCAGGGAAGATCTCCTAGCTGGTGCTCTTCTGCGCCACAAGCTCGATCTCGACGAGCATCTTCGGGTCAAGGAACGGCAGGACGTGCACCAGGGAAAGGGTTGGGCGGATGTCACCGAAGACCTCGCCATGGGCCCGGCCGGCGTCTTCCCACTTGCTGATGTCCGTGAGGTAGAGCTTTGACTGGACGACGTCCTCGAAGCCGAAGCCGGCGTCAGCCAGGACCTTGCCGAGTTTCTGCAGGATGTACTGCGTCTGGGTATAGAAGTCCTCCCCCACGATTCCGTCCTCGCCGCTTGCAGCGGTGGCGGAGATGAAGAGGGTGCTGTCCACCTGGACGGCCCGGGAGTAGCCGAGGGTCTGTTCCCAGACGGAACCGGTGCCGAAGGTTTTGCGCATGGTGGGCCTTTCACTGCTGGATTGGGTCGGCACCACTGTAGGGCGGCTACACGTCGAGGCGGTAAACCAGCAGCTTTATGTCAGTTCCGGGGACCAGCCAGTCACGCTCGGGCACTCGGAGGAAGCCTGTTTTGCGGTACAGGCCGTGGGCGCTTTCCCAGGTTTGGCCGGTGGTGAGCGCAACGGCCTTAACGCCCTCGAGCCGCCTGGCGTAGTCCAGGATGGCTTCCACCATGGCCTTGCCTGCGCCGCTCCGCTGCACGGCAGGATCCACCACCAGCATGCGGAACTCCAGCTCATCCTCAAGGGCGATGTCCGCGTACGGCTCCCCGGCGCGGGCCAGCGTCACCGAGCCCACCACTACTCCGTCCCGCTCGGCTACCCAGATGGTGGCATGCCCGGCCCGCAGAGCAACGTCCTGGACTTTGCGCATGTAGGGGTGGTCGGCGTCCTCGAAGTAGCCCGCGGCGAGGTAGGAATCGCGCGTGATGCGGGCAACGGCGTCGTAATCTGCTTCGACGGCGGGACGGACTCTTATCTGCGGCTGCACCCGTCAATGGTAGTGGTACCCGCCGGTAACACCTGGCAAACCTGCGCTTTTCGTGAGCGAACTATCAGTGTGGTGGGGCAGGCGCCCACCAAGTCCGGACTTCCAGGACAGTACCGGGCCTCACAGCGGGAATTTGCCCGACAGTTCCAGGCCGCCGGCGCACGTCCAGGCCTCCAGGCGGTCGGCGTCGGTGGGCCCGCCTTCCAGCGGACTGGCCAGGCGCGGCCGCCGGACCCAGCAGCCGGCTTCTTCCGCGATGAGGGCGCCGGCCGAGAAATCGTGCTCGTTCAGGCCGCGTTCACCGTAGGCATCATGGGTCCCGTCTGCCACGAGGCACAAGTCCAGGGCGGCAGATCCCAGCCGCCGGACGTCGGCGAAGCCGTCCATCAGTCCGGCCAGGAAGGCGGCCTGCTCGGCCCGGACCCCGGGATCGTAGCTGAATCCGGTGGCCAGGATCTGGCCCTTCCGGCCCGGGACGGGCCCCTCAAGCCTGGTCACCCTGCCTGCTTCTTCCAGCCAGGCTCCCTGGCCGCGCGCGGCGTAATAGACGCGGCCCAGCGCAGGGGCGTTGACGACGCCGGCCAGCCAGGCGCCGTCGGCATCGGCGACAGCCACGGAGGTGGCGTAGTAGACGATGTTGCGGATGAAGTTGGTGGTGCCGTCCAGGGGGTCGATGGACCAGCGGTAGCCGGTGGGCTCGGCAGGCCTGGTGGTGCCGTGTTCCTCGCCGGTGATGGCATCCCCGGGGCGGGCGGCCACGATGACGTCCCGGACTGCGTGCTCTGCCGCGACGTCGAACGCCGTGACCCAGTCGCCGGCGTCGCCCTTGTTGCTGGCCTGGAGGGCCTCGGTGTTGCGGCCGGCCAGCACCGCGGCGCCGGCCGCCGCTGCCGCTTTCGCCACCTCCAACAGGGCTGCAGGACTGGTCATGCTGTTACCTCCGCGTCAGTGTGTTCTGAAGGGGCCGCAGATTCAGGCCCCTCTCCTTCAACCCCGGCCTCCGGCTCAGCGCCGGCCTCCAGTGCTGCCGGCCCGCCGGCCAGGAGCTGGCGGAAGCCGTCCTCGTCCAGCACGGGGACACCCAGCTGCTCAGCCTTGTCCAGCTTGGTTCCGGCGCTCTCGCCGGCCACCAGGTAGCTGGTGTTCTTGGAAACGGAACCCGCCGCCTTACCGCCCCGGACCAGGATGGCTTCCTTGGCCTCATCCCGGCTGAAGTTCGGCAGTGAGCCGGTGACAACCACCGTCAGCCCTTCGAGCGTGCGCGGCATGGACTCGTCGCGTTCGTCAGCCATCCGGACCCCCGCGGCGGCCCAGCGGTCCACGATCTCCTGGTGCCAGTCCTCCGCGAACCACTCCTTCAGGGCCGCAGCGATGGTGGGGCCCACCCCGTCAACGTGCGCCAGGTCCTCCTCCGACGCCTGGCGGATGGCGTCCATGGTGCCGAAGGCCGTCGCCAGGGCACGGGAGGCCCGCGGACCCACGTGCCGGATGGACAGCGCAACCAGCACCCGCCACAGCGGCTGGGTTTTGGCCTTCTCCAGTTCCTTGAAGAGTTTTTCGGTGGTGGCGGTCGGCTTGGACGGTGCCTTGGCCGTGCCCTTGCTGTAGAAGTAGGGCACCAGTTCGTATTCGCCGGTGGGGACGCCCTTGGACCGCTTCTCCCGCCGGATGCGGACGGCCGCCAGGTCCTCGCGGGTGAGGTCGAACAGCGCGGCTTCGGAAGTGAGCGGCGGAACCTCCGGCTCTGCAGGCTGGGTCAGCGCTATGGCGGCTTCCCAGCCGAGGGCCTCGATGTCGAAGGCTCCCCGGCCGGCAAGGTGGAACACCCGCTCACGCAGCTGGGACGGGCAGGATTTCGCGTTGGGGCAGCGGATGTCCACGTCGCCCTCCTTGGCCGGAGCCAGCGGCGTGCCGCAGGAGGGGCATTCGGTGGGCATAACGAAGTCCCGCACCGGCGGATCCTGCTGGTCGCGCAGCGCCAGGACTGGGCCCACGATCTCGGGAATGACGTCCCCCGCCTTGCGCAGGATCACGATGTCGCCGATCTTCACGCCCTTGGCCTTGACCACGTCCTGGTTGTGGAGGGTGGCCATTTCCACCGTGGAGCCGGCCACCTTGACCGGTTCCATCATCCCGAAGGGCGTTACACGGCCGGTCCGGCCCACGTTGACCAAAATGTCGAGCAGCTTGGTGTGCACTTCCTCCGGCGGATATTTGTAGGCCACAGCCCAGCGCGGAACCCTGGTGGTGTAGCCCAGTGCCCGCTGCGTGGCGAAGTCGTCCACCTTGATGACGATGCCGTCGATTTCATGCAGCAGCTTGTGGCGCTGCTCGCCGTACCGCTTGATGAAATCCAGGACTTCCCCGCGGCTTCCCAGCACCTCCGAATAGGGGCTGACGGGAAGGCCCCACTCCTTGAGCAGGCTGTAGGTCTCCGACTGGCTGCGCGCCTGGAGCCCTTCGCGGGCGCCGATGCCGTGGACGAACATTTTGAGCGGACGCTTGGCTGTCTCGGCGGGGTCCTTCTGCCGGAGCGAACCCGCGGCGGCGTTGCGGGGGTTGGCCAGGGGCGCTTTGCCGGCTTCAATCAAGGCTTCGTTGAATTCGGCGAAGGCCTGGGACGGGATGAACACTTCCCCACGGATTTCCATTTCGGCCGGAAAATCCCCGCCCTGGAGCTGCTGCGGGATTTCCTTGATGGTGAGGACGTTGTGGGTGATGTCCTCACCGGTGGTGCCGTCGCCCCGGGTGGCTGCCCGGACCAGCTTCCCGTCGCGGTACAGGAGATTCACGGCCAGGCCGTCGATCTTGAGCTCCGTCAGCCAAGCTGCGGCAGGGGTCCCGTCGCCCAGCTTGCCGATGCCGGCCTCCGCCTTCGCGAGCCACGCTTCCAGTTCCTCAAGGGAAAACACATCCTCAAGGCTGTACATCCGCTGCAGGTGCTCCACGGCGGCGAAGGCGGCGGAGACTTCCCCGCCCACCTCCTGGGTTGGCGAGTCGTTCGCCACGAGTTCGGGGTGGAGGGCCTCGATCTCCTCGAGCCGGCGGAAGAGGTTATCGAATTCCGCATCGGAAACCAGCGGTGCGTCTTCCTGGTAGTACGCGAACCGGTACTTCCTGACCAGGTCCACGAGGTTCTCGTATTCCTCGCGGACCGCTTCGGTGGGGACGGCTTCAGGTTCCTTTGGTGTCCGGCCGGTGGCTGTTCCTGCACCGGGTGTCCGGTGCGGGGACATCGAGGCGGTCTTTTCTGCGGGGCCAGGTCCTGTAGTCACAGACCTATCTTGCCTCACCGTCCGTCAGTGTGCCCGGAAGCGGGTCCTGCCCCACCAGGCGAACGCAAGTCCCGCGGCTCCCACCAGCAGGACACCGGCCGTGATGGTCAGGGGATCCGGTCCTCCCGGTCCCGGACCGCCGGCGGGGGAAACGGCTGCGGCCTGGGTTCTGGCCGGCCTGGTGACGGGCTTGGTCCAGTTTGATTCCGTGGAGGGAGAGGCCGACGGCGTGGTGCCGGGTGCGGCAGCCATCGGCTCCGGGGTGGTGGTCTCCTCGGGCAACGCCTCCGCGGGGTCAGGAGCCGCGGGAGCCGTCGCGGCGGGCGGGGGCGTCTCGGAGGAGATTGCAGGAGGCTGGGACACCGCCGGGGGCGCCGGCGCGGGTCCGCCGGGCTGTCCAGGCGGCTCGTCGGGTCCCTTTGGCTTGTCCGTCCGGCCTTCGCCGGGTTTCGTTTCGGTGGGCTCCGCCGCGCAGGATTCACCGCAGGTGGGGCTCGTTGTGGCGGTGGGATCGGGAGAGTCAGCCGCTCCGGCCCCGGCCGCGGACAGGCCCACTGCGAGCGCCAGGACGGCTGCCGATGCCGCCGCCGGAACAGCGCGGAGTACTGGGAAGGACGGGGACATTTGCTACCTTTCGATGCGCGCAGTCCCCCACTGCGGCTTTCTGGTGTCCCCGGTAGTTTTCTATACCTTCAGGGAGGGCCGCAAATCCGCCGGACCTGCGGCCTTCCCTGATGCCGGGGACCAAGAGCTGCGTCAGTCCCGGTTTTCAGGGGGCAGCGCCACCTGGATTTTCCGGGCCTTGCCGCGCCCCACCACGTAGCCGCGGCCCGGAATGAAGTCCGGGCTGACACGGCCCAGCGAGGTGTTGAGCAGGCTGTCGCCTTCGATGTCGCCGGGGTTCAGCAGCAGCCCGCGGCGGCCGGATTTGAACGGCTGTGCCAGGGACCAGGCAGAGGACCAGGTGGAGGTTTCGGATTCCCCCACCACCCACTGGTCCGCCTTGATGGAGGCGGTCACCAGCTGTGCGATGCCCGATTCCGCCAGGGTGTCAGTGAACTCGGTGAGGCCTTCGATGAAGATGCCCAGGGCGCCCGGATTCCCGGAGGAGTGTTCAACCAGGTCCTCCACCACCTCCGCGAGGTCGTCCGCGCCCACTATGGAACGGTTCCAGATGGGCAGGGAGGCGACGGCGGAGCGCCGCGATCCGACGTAGATCAGCTCCGTGTCCGGGCTGGACCGCCGCAGCGCGTAGGCGAGGGTCACCAGGGCCACCGTACGCCCCGCGCCCGGAGGGCCTGCCAGGAGCAGCGGTCCCCGGGCCAGGATCTCGGCAGGCTGCAGCGTTTCGTCGTCGACGCCAATGACCGGAAGGCCCTGGCTGCCTGCGGGCAGGACCTCCAGGTCCACCTGTTCCGGCAGCCTCTCGATGACGGGGGCGGCATCCAGTCCTTGACGCTGCATGGCCTCACTGAGCTTGTGCACCTCGCGGGCCTGCAGCGCAAGGTTGGAGTTCCCGCCGAGGACTGCCAGCTGGACTTCGAGCCCGTCCAGCAGTCCGCGTCCGGGGGGCGAGGCGGCGTTGAGGACGTCCCGGGGCACATCCAGGGACATGTAGTCGTCCTCGGAGGACAGCCGCAGCACCAGGCGGCGCTGGATGGAGGCGAGCAGCGACGCCGGCACGGCGTTCGGCCTGTCCCCGGTGACCACCAGGTGGATGCCGACGGCACGGCCGTCAGTTGCCAGCTGGAGGAAGATGTCCCACAGCGCGGAGAGCCTGCTGTGTTCGTAGGCCTCGCGGAACGCGGACATGCCGTCCACCAGCACGAAGATGCGCTTTTCGTCGGGCCTGTTGGCGAGCTTGCGGTATTCGACGATCGTGGCGGCGCGGACCTCGGCGAACCGGGCAGAGCGCTGCTCCGCGATGTCCCGCAGCAGGCGCAGGAGGCGCCCGACGCGTTCGACGTCGTCGCCGTTGATGATGCCGCCCACGTGGGGAAGCTCTTCCAGCATCCCCAGCCCGGAGGAGCCGCAGTCGATGCCGTAGACGTGCACCGGCCCGCCGCGCGGCGTGATGGCCGCGGCAATGGCGATGCCGCGCAGCGCGGCGGACTTTCCCGACCCGCCGGTGCCGTAGATGGCCATGTTCCCGTCCTTGTCGGGTTCGTAGAACACGGTGGGCTGTGACTGGCGGGCGGGGTCGTCCGCAACGCCGAGGAGGAGCTGTTCGTCCGTGCGGGGGTTCGGCAGCCTGGAAAAGTCGTAGGTCTTGGCCAGTTCATCCAGCCAGGGCTTGCGCGGGGCGTTGATGGCGAGATTGTCGGCGGCGCGGACGATGGTTGCGGTCATCCTGGCAATGTCGTTGGGGCCGGTGGGCCCTGCCGCCTCGGGTTTCTCCGGAGCCGGCGCCTCCCAGCTGGGTCCCGAGCCGAAGGCCATCTCAACAACGTCGATCTGCGGCCGCTGCGGCTTCTCCGTGGTCCAGCCGCCCGCGTAGCCGGTCTGGAAGCCCTGGATCCGGCCCGGCCCGGTCTTCGCGGCGCCGCGGCCGGGAATGGACGGATCGAAATAGGCGGCGTCCGGCACGCCCAGGATGTCCGTGGCGTCGTCCTCATCAGCCATCCGCAGGGCCACCCGCAGGTTGGTGTTGGCCCGCAGGCTGTCCTTGATGACGCCCGCCGGGCGCTGGGTTGCAAGGATGAGGTGCAGCCCCAGGGACCGCCCGCGGGCTGCGACGTCCACAACGCCGTCAACGAATTCAGGCACCTCGTTGGCCAGCGCCGCGAACTCATCGACGACGATCACCAGGTAGGGCGGCGCGTCGGGGTCGGCCTCGCGCTGCAGGGCCAGCAGGTCCTTGGCCTTCTTCCGGTTCAGCAGGTGCTCGCGGTAGTGCAGTTCGGCGCGCAGCGAGGTCAGGGCACGCCGGACCAGGTGCGGCGAAAGGTCGGTCACCAGGCCCACGGTGTGGGGCAGGTTGATGCAGTCGGCGAACGCGGCGCCGCCCTTGTAGTCCACGAACAGGAAACTGACCCGGTCCGGACTGTAGGCGGCGGCCATTCCCATGACCCAGGACTGCAGGAATTCGGACTTGCCCGCACCGGTGGTGCCGCCCACCAGCGCGTGCGGCCCCTCGTTCTTCAGGTCCAGGTACAGCGGTTCGACGCCTTTGGAGCCCACCAAAGCACGCAGTGTTCCGTTGTCCTTGCGGTTGGCCACGGCGCTGGCGTGCACGGAGTTGTTTTCCGTCCAGCGTTCGGCGACGGACTGGGGGTTGTCCAGGAAGTCCTTGCCAATCAGGGTGGCATAGGAAACAGCCCGCGGAAGGTCGGAGTCGTCGTTCACGGGCTTGCCCACATCCATGACGGGCGCCAGCATCCTGGCCAGCTGGGCAGCCAGGTCCGCGTCAACGCTTTCGCAGCTGACGGGGTACGTATGCCTGCCCAGGCGGACCTGCCCGGTGGTGGTGCCGTGGTCGCCGTCCACCACCATGAAGTCGCGGCAGGCTGCGGGCAACGACTGGATGTCGGTGGCCACCCAGATCACGTGGACGCCGGAGTCAGGGCCGCGCTCTGCAAGCCGGGTGAGCCGGCCGCGGTCCACCGGGGCGTCGTCCTCCACGATCACCAGAACGGCCGGCAGCACCGGTTCCGCCACATCATGCTTAGAGGGGTCAAGTTCCGGCCGGAGGTCGGCGCCTGACCGTTTGGCCGCCGCTTCCCTGGCGTCGAGGAGGTCCTCAAGCCGGGCCAGCAGGGATGCCCCGCCGGCCGAGCCGGCTGCCAGGTGGTCGCCGGTGAGGGGGCTGTGGCCTGAGCCGACGTGCGGCAGCCACTGCAGCCAGTTCCACCGTTCCCGCGACTGGGCTGAGGTGATGGCCGTGAGGACCACTTCCGCGGGCGAGTGGAGCCCCACGAGCTGCAGCACCATGCCGCGGGCCACGTCATCCACCAGTCCGCGGGCACCGGCAACGCCCAGGGAACCGGAGGTCCGCAGCTGCGAGACCACGGGAACGCCCTCAATGTCGCGGAACTGCTTCAGGCAGTCCTGGATTTCCCTGGCGTACTGGACCTCTGTGTCGTTGTTCTGCGGCTCCTCCAGGAGGACCCGGGAAGGTGCCGTGCCCAGGCCGAACCGAAGGCCCAGGAACCCCCGGTGTTCCGGGCGGTGGGTCCACAGCAGGGGCCCCAGTTTGTAGATGGCGTCAACGGTGTCACTGACAGAAGGTGCCTCCTGCAGCCGGACGGCGCGTTCCACCTGCTGCACTTCAGTGAGGTCCTGCCGGAAGGCGGCCATGGAGGCCCGGAACTGCTTGAGCTGTTCCTTCTGCTGGCGCCTGGTCCGCATCTTCTGGTCCACGTAATGGCCCAGGATGAACAGCGGCATCATAAGCATGAACAGCACCGAGAGCGGGTTGCCGGTCACGGCGAAGATCACGGCGCCCATTAGCAGCGGAGCGATCATCATGATGTACGGGAACGGGTTGTCCTCGGGCGGCTTGGGCCCGGACGGAACCACGCGCTTTGGCTCCTCGAAGCGGGGAACCACCCGGGGTGACCTGTTGAAGCTGACCAGGGGCGACGTCGGTGCTGCCGCGTGGCTGTGCCCCAGCGGCACCACGGTCACGGTGGTGTCGCCCAGGGTGACCGTGTCCGAGGAATTCAGGGTGGCACGGGTGACCGGGAGCCCGTCCATCAAAAGCCCGTTGGCGGAGTTGGTGTCCACGATTTCCACGCCGTCGCCCACCGTGATCCGGGCATGCCGCTTGGACGTTAGGGGGTCCGAGAGACGGATATCCACGCCCCGGTCGCGGCCGATGTAGCTGGTGCCGGTGGGCAGGGAGAACTCGCGGCCGGCGTCAGGGCCGGAGAGGACCCGGAGGGTGGCCGCGGCCGGACCACGGCCGGCACCGGGCACGTCGAACTGCGTGCTCACCTGTGCCAGCGACACCACGGAGCCGGGGCGCAGGCCGGACTCCAGGAGGTTGTCGGTCCTGGTGAGCAGGTTCCCGCTCAGGCCCGCGCCCACGAAGGCTTCCTCGATCCGCAGGGAGAGGTTGTCCGGGGCCGGGGTGCCCTTTCGCCCCGGGTCCGCGGCCCAGAGCACGGCAGCGGTATCGGCCACTGTGGCCAGGCCGTCCACGGTGACGGCCAGGTCCTTGGTTTCAGCAGGATCCCTGCGAAGGGTCAGGCGTATCCTCATCCTTCGTCCACGCCCCTCATCTTTTCCAGCAGGTACAGGTCGTCAGGGGTCACCAGGTGCGACGTCACGGCGTGCTCCACCAGCCGGGCGCGCCGGTTGGTGGCCAGTTTGCCGCCGCCTCCCCGCAGTCCCACCACACCCACGCGGTCGAGTTTGTCGCACACGTTGTCCAGCTTCCGGTTGAAGCGGGTCAGGGCCCATCCCAGGGTCTTGGCGGCCGAGGCCGAGGAGGGAATGGCGCTGAAGCCGGTTCCTTCCCTCCGGAGCATGGGTTCGGCGAGCGCCACGATGAGGGCTTTCTGGGAGTCCGTGAACACCACCGGGCCGATGGTGGTGTCACCGTTGCTGTCGCCCTCGCGTGACTCCTGCCGGAAGGCCGGCGTTTTCAGGTGCACCGCGAACTCGTAGGTAGTAGGCCCCGCTGTGAAGATGATGTTGGTGTGGCTGAAGACAAGCGGGATCCGGGCGCCCGGTGAAAGCCAGGCCTGCATTCCGCCGGAGGCGTCCGCCACCGTGGCCGAAAGCATGCTGCCCACGTTGCTGAG
This sequence comes from Pseudarthrobacter sp. NPDC092202, assembly GCF_044755505.1. NCBI lineage: Bacteria > Bacillati > Actinomycetota > Actinomycetes > Micrococcales > Micrococcaceae > Pseudarthrobacter > Pseudarthrobacter sp. NPDC092202. The sequence goes on from NZ_JBIVRG010000003.1 coordinate 26,076, forward strand.
CCACCAGATCCCGTCGTAGCGGGCCACCTGCAGGAACTGCCGGTGCAGGTACGGGTTGTCGTCAACTTCGAGGTCGCCCTCGCGCCCGATGTTGAAGACGTCCTCGTCCGATGGCTCATACCACTCACCACAGAAATCTATTGCTAGATCCCCCATTTTCTGTGCCTCCTCGTTGGGCAAAACTTCACCGTGCAAAGTTTCACCGTGCAAAAATTTCCTGGACATGCTGCCGGCCGGCGACCTGCCGTTCGGCCATATGGTGCGTTTCGTCGTCGTATTGCTGCTGGGATGGGAGCTTCGGCTCATGTGCCGGTGCAGGCAATGGAGCCTTCCTCCAGCGGGGAGAATGCCCCGTCCGACCGCACGATCATGACCTGGATGCAGGTCTCCCCCGACGGATTGGCCGTGACCTTGACCGGCGGCTGGTCGATGGACTGGTATTCGCCGCCGCCGCCAATGGTGTAGACCCGCCACTTGTAGGTGTCTCCCTCTTTGGGCTGCGGGTTTACCCAGGTGAAGGAGGCATTGCCGTCCCCTGCCGCTGTCCCCGTGAGGCCTTCGACGTCCGGCACGGTCCCGTTGTCCAGCGCATCGGCCGGCGGCCTGCTGGCCTGTTGGGTCTCCACTGCCACAGGCTTTTCGGGCGAGGCGTTGGCTACCACCAGGCCCACCACCGCAGAGACAGCCAGCAGCGTGCCGCCGGAGATTGCCAGCCAGAGGTTGCGCTTGCTGTGGTCCGTGGTGGGACCCGCAGCTGCGGGCTCCTCCACCCTGGCTGGCCGGTGGACGGTAGTGTCCGCGGCGTCGGCGCCAGCGACGGGACGGCTTCCGGGCAGCGTGCCCTCATCCCTGCCTGCACCGGCGTTGCCGCCGGAACCGCGCAGGACCGTTGCGTTGGCCCATTCCTGCGGCTGCGGGGCCGGGGCGGCCGGGGGCTGGAACGGGGCCGGCGCGGGCGTGGGGGTAGAGCCCGACGGCGGGACCCCGGCTGCGGTGCCCTGCCCGATCCGGTCCTGCCGGCCCCGGTCCTGCGCGCCACCGCTTGGGCCGCTACCGGCCTGGGGCCAGGTGCGCGCAGGGAAGGTGGGGGCGCTGCCGGTCCGTTCCGGATCAATCGCCGCGATGCTCCGGACCCGGGTCTCCTCGACGCCGTCGTCCAGCTGGCTGTCCTCGTGGTGCGGCTCTTCCAACACTTCAAAGGGGGTGACGGAGAGGTTGAGTTCCGCCTGGATGCGCTGCAGGGCAAGGGCGAAGGCGTGCGCAGAGGAGTAGCGGGACTGCGGCGACTTTGCCATTGCGGTGGAGAGGGCAAGCTCCAGGGACTCAGGGACGTCCGCGCGGCCCAGGCGCGGCACGGGCGTGTTGCTGATGCGGTTGATCAGTTCCCGCTGCGAGTTGTCCGCTCCCGGCATCACAAACGGCGACCGCCCTGCCAACAGGGTGTAGAGCGTGGCGCCGAGGGCCCACACATCCACCATGACCCCGTCCACCGCACCGTCGGTGAACTGCTCGGGCGGGGACCATGGGATGGACATCCCTGAATCTTCGTCGGTGTCCCCCGCCAGGGTGCCGGAGATGCCGAAGTCCGTGAGGGCAGGGCGGTTGTAGTCCGTGACCAGGATGTTGGCGGGTTTGATGTCGCGGTGGGCGATGCCGGCGCGGTGGGCGGTTTCGACGGCGGAGGCCACCTGGATGCCGACGGCCAGGACTTCATCCACGCTGAAGCGCTGCCTGCGGTACCGGACGTCCAGGCTGGGCCGGGAGCAGTACTCCATTGCCAGGTACGAGTGTCCGTCGTCGGTCACTTCCGCTTCAAAGATGGTGACAATGTACGGATGCGAGGACAGCTGGGCCATCAGGTTCGCCTCGGACTCGAACCTGCGCCGGGCACCTTCCGTCTTCAGGTCCGAGAGCAGCACCTTGACTGCGACCTTGCGGCGCGGCCGGTCCTGTTCGTACAGGTAGACGTCGGAGAACCCGCCGGAGCCGAGCAGGCTGATGTATGTGAACCCCTGGATGCGGGGAGGCGGCGCGACGGGCCGTTTGGAACTCAAGGAATCTCCTCAAAACGCAGCGAGATGTTGTCGCCCAGTTCAGCGATGTCACCATCGAGCAGGATGGCCATCTCGTTCTGTGCCAGGCGGCGGGGAGACTGGCCTTCACGTACCAGGACCGTGCCGTTCGTGGCCTTGAGGTCGCACAGCATGACGTGCCAGCCCTCCAGCCGGACCTCCACATGGGACCGGGAGATATCGCCTTCGGGGCTTGGAACCTGGACCAGCCGGGGCATAACTCCGCCCTGGACCCGGGACACGGAGGGCTGCCGTCCGATGACCAGCGACTGGTCGAGGTCCAGAAGTTCCCCGGTGGACATCCGCACCCGTCCCAGCCGGGGGCGGGGCACCTGGACGGCGTCCGGGAGCAGCGCGGCGCCGCACGCGGCGCACTGCGCCCGGGTGGGCGGGTTTGCATGTCCCTGGCTGCAGACCCTGGCAAGGACGGTGGGCCCGGCAGCCGAATCCTCCGCCACCGGCCTGGCGGGCTGTCCGGCCGAGGAGGCGAGGCTGCTCTTCATGACCGTCTGGCCGTCGTGGTCAGCGTCGAAGGCGGCGCCGCCAGGATGGGGGTGTTGTACGGCAGCGGCCGGCGCAGCACCGCCAGCCGTGGACGCCGGGGCACCCGCTGCGGAAGGCAGGACGCCAGCTGGTGCCGGGGCGGGCCGGGGCTCGGCGCTGGCGTGCGGGACGTTTACTTGCGGGGCGCTGCCCTCGGCGTTGCCCCCAGCCTTCTTCCACGGAACGGAGTCGATGAGCACCCCGGCAGCGGGGCGAGGCGCCGCAAAGGCGGAAGTGCCGGGAGGTACAGGAGGGGCAGCCGGCGCATCCGCACCCGCCGCAGCTGCCGGCATCGGAAGTTCCTGTTCCTCGGGCTGCCCGGGGACGGGGGCTGCGGCCTGTTCCCCGGCCTCCGCACCTGCGTCGGGTGTTCCGTCGATTTCCGAATCGGCGTCGTCCCGCACCGCAGCGTCCTCGATGCTCCGCACGACAGTCCGTTCCCACAGGTGGTCGTAGGAACTGGTGTGGTCGCTGGCGGGGGTCGCCGCCTCTGCGGGAACTGCCGGCTCCACGGGAACGGATCCCGCCTGCTGGAATTCTGCCTGATGGACCTCCGCCAAGGCTTCTGCCGGAAGTGGGTCTGCCGCCGGGGAGCCGGATGAAGGCTCATGACCACGTTCGTTCTTTGCGCCGGAGTTCGCCGGGTCAACGGTCGCACCGACATTTTCCGCCTGTGCGCCGCTTTCCTCCGCTTCCAGTTGACCGTCGCCGGCTGGCAGGTCGTCGTCGTCGAGCACGCCGACAACAGTCTCAGCTGAGGCTCCGTGTTCTGGCGCAACGGTCTCCGCCGATGCCTCGTGATCCGGCGCAATGGTCAGCTCCGCCGAGCCGTCGGCATCGGTATCCGCATCCCTGACGTTGGCGATGCCTGCGGAGTCCACCACAACAGAGGCCGGGGGTGCTGAGGGCGGTGCGAGTTCCGGCTGGCGCGGGGCCAGGACCAGCGCCAGCGACTGCAGCAGGACAACACCCTCCCCCAGCGGCAGTTCCGGCTGCCCTGCGGGGCCGGCAGCCGGAATGGCAAGCCGGCATGACCCCGGGAGGGCAAAACGGCGCTCGTTCCAGGTGGTGACGTCCCGCCCGTCGAGCTCCACGCTGCCGTCCGGCAGGTCCACTGCAAGGTCGAGGTCGCCGCGGAGGAACACGCGCAAGGGTCCGGTGGCATCGAGGATGCCAAAGGACGGCATCTGCGCCAGCGAGCCCCCTGAACTGCTGGTGACGGCGTGGAGTACCTCATGGACTTCGGGATCGGTGCCCAGCAGGTCCCACACCGCACCCGCGAGGGCCGGCGGAGTGTCGGGGCCGAGGAGGACGGCTGTGCGTCCACGGACTATTCCCAGCCAGGTGCCCGGAACGTAACTAGTGCCGGTCATCGGAGGGCTCCCCGTCCTGGTCCGCGGCATCGTCACTGCCGTGTAGGGGCTCAGCCTGCGCCGCCTGCGCCCTCTGTCCCTGCTCCGCCTGTGCCTTTTGTCCCTGCTCCGCCTGCGCCTTCTGTCCCGCCTGCGCCCGGGGCAGCGTATCTTCATCCACCACGTCGGGGTCGCGACGGGGTGCGGTGGTGGCTGCACCGGCGTCGTTCAGGACATTCCTGGCGTCAACCACGATCACCGTGATGTTGTCGCTGCCCCCGCTCCGGAGCGCGGCCTGGATCAGGGCGTCGGCGGCGTCCTGCGGGTCTCCCACCGTGCTGAGGATGCGGAGGATGTGCTCGTCCGTCAGCTCGCCGGTGAGGCCGTCGGAGCAGACCAGGACCCGGTCGCCTTCCTCCACGGGGAGCAGCCAGTAATCGGCCTCGGTCTCGTCTCCCGTGCCAAGCGCGCGGGTCACAACGTGGCGGCGCGGGTGCACGGTGGCCTGTTTCGCGGTGATCTCGCCTGCGTCCACAAGTTCCTGCACCTCGGAGTGGTCCACGCTGATCTGCTCAAACCGGCCCTGGCTGAGGCGGTAGGTGCGGGAATCGCCGATGTTCATGACCAGCCAATACGGCATGCCCATCTGTTCCACCACCACGGCTCCGGCCAGGGTGGTTCCGGCGCGTGCACCGGTGGCCTCGCGGATGGAGGTGTCCGCCTGGAGCAGGTACTGCTGCAGGATGGCTGCGGTGACGCTCCGTTCACCGGTGGCGAGCTGCGGTATCGCAGCGAGGGCCCGGACGCACATGCCGGAGGCCACTTCGCCGGCCTCATGGCCTCCCATTCCGTCCGCTACGGCAAACACAGGATCGGAAGCGATGTAGGAGTCCTCGTTCAGCTCCCGGCGGAGTCCCCGGTCTGTCCCGTAGCCGTAGCTCAGGCTGAGGCCCGGCTGGAAGGTGGAGGGAACGCTGGCGGGCTGTTGGTTCATGCCTGTCCTAGGTAAAAGGTCCGGTCTCCGAAGTGGACACTGGATCCCGGCGTAACGAAAGTGGGGACCCCCGGGGCAAGGGGTGTCCTGGCGCCGTTGGGGGTGGTTACGGCGCTGCCGTTGGTGGAATTCCTGTCCGTCACCCAGATCCCCGCGCCGTCTGTCAGCAGGTGGAGGTGGGTTTTGGAAATGGAGCGGCCGGGGTCGTCGACGGCGAGGAGCTGGGCGTGCTGCTCGCCGGACTGGCCCACGGGGTTGCGGCCCACCAGGACGCTCCGGTCCAGCTGGAAGTCGCGGCCGTCGTCCAGGCGGATGCGCAGCACAGCTACAGGCGCCGGGCCGCCGGAGCCCGGACGCACCTGGGTGCGTTCGACGTCGTCGTCCACGTGGTGCTGCCCGCCCTGGACGGGAACAGGCGGGCCGGCGGGCGCGTCAGTCCCCGGCGGCGCGAAGGACGCCGGCGCGGCGTACGGCATGGTCTGCGACGGTGTCCGGGCAGGCGAGGGGTGCACGGAAGGGACTGCTGGCGGCGCTGCCTGCCCCGAAGCGGACTGGGGACCAGCCACCGGGGACAGCACCTGCTGCACAGGAGGAAGGTCCAGCGGGGCGAAGCTGTACGGGCCCTGGATGCCGCCGGTGGTGATGGGATCGCGGCCGGCCTTCACATCGAAGACGAGGGCCTTGGCTGCTTTGTCGTGCCAGCCGCGCAGGCCGCTGTTTTTGTCCCAGTGGTTGGACACCACCACCAGCACAGCCCAGGCAGCGCCGGCTAACACCAGGGGCGCAAGGATGAACAGGGCGGGTTCGAACCACCTGAAAACCACTACAAGGATAGCGGCCAGCAGCGAAAGGATGATCCCGGCACCGGTAATGAGTCCGCGGAGGAACACGGTGCCGGCGCCCGGCGCATAGCCGTCGTTGTCCGCGCTGCGGATCCCCATCAGCAGGTTCCCGGGCGTCTTGCCTGTCCGGGCCTCGATTCCCATGACAGCAAAGAGGTACACAACTGTCAGTCCCAGGCCGATGCCGCCGGACAAGACCAGTGACGCCGTGTCATAGGTGATGAACTGGCCGCTGCGGGTACGGGTGATCCCGGCAAAGCCGATGGCGAACGTCACCACCAGGACAGCCAGCGGCGGCAGCCAGTCAATGACGGCAGCGCCAAGCCGCTTGCCGGCCGTTGCCGGAACAAGCTGAAGGTTCACTCCCATTCCCGTTCCTCCCCCTGGGACGGCAACCGACTGCGCGGTGAAACCGCCGGCGCTCCCCCGCCCGGTGCCTGCATGTGCTGGATCCGCAGCCTGGGACGCCGGGGATCTTTGTACTACCGGGATAGTACCGGGAATCCCTGTTCCATGGGCAGCCGGAGCCCCCGGCAGGGGTTCACCGCCGGCGTTCCCGCCAGGGTGCAGGGTTCGGTTGCTGCGCGCCGCACGGTTGGGCAGGGGCGCTCCGCAGGAGGTGCAGAACGCCGCCCCCGCGCGGATGGACTGCCGGCAGCGGGGGCATGTCTGAAGCTCCGCCGTCACTGGGCCGTGGGTCCCTGCGTGGGAGGTCCCTGCATGGGAGGTTCCGGCGTCGTGCGTTCCTGTTCCGCAGTCCCCTGCGGCGCGTTCCCCTGCGGTCCGGTCCCCTGCGGTCCGGTCGCCTGCGGCGCAGTCCCCTGCGGTCCTGGGGCCGCCGTGCCCTTACGACGCCGGGACTCCGGGTTGAGAGCCTTAAGGGACGGAAGTGCCAGCGGACCTCGCAGGGCCAGGGCGTTACGCGCATCCGCCAGGAGCGAGCGCGGCGAGAACCTCGCCTGCTGCCGGCGCCAGAAGCCGGCCGTCGACGTCATCTCTTTCAGCGAGCTGTCCACGATGGTCCAGTACTCGCGGACCTCGTCCTCGCTCGGCTGGCCTGCGCCAAAGATGGACGCGTCCGCACGCCTGGCCAGCACGGTGGTGGTGCTGCCCGCTGCGGGAAAAGCTTCGGCAAGGACTGCGGCGCTTTCGCGGCGGGTGGCACGGGAATCAACCGCGGCACCCATGTCCGTGGCCAAACTCACTACCTCGCTCCAGCCTCCGCCCACGCGCTGCGCAGGGTGGCCCTCGGTGAACCGCGACTTCCGCCGCCGGGATTTCAGCAGTGCGATCAGCAGCAGCGGCAGCGCAAGGACGGCCAGCGGGATCAGGACGATGCCCAGCGCGCCCAGCAGGGCGCCCCAGAAGAGCCAGGGGTTGTTTTTCTTCTCATCGGCGTCCAGCGCGTCCGGTGACGAGTCCGGCGGGAGGTCCGCCGGTTCCTGCGGCGGGGGCGGTGGCTGCAGCACCTGCGGTTTGGGCTTGGACTTGTTTTCCGGGTCCGGCGGGATGGGGATGTTGTCCTTGGGCGGGGTGGGATCGAAGCTCACCCAGCCAACCCGTTCGAACGCCACTTCAACCCAGGCGTGGACGTCCTTGCCGGTAATCCTGACCTCGCCCGCACCGTTTTCGGGGCTGGTGGGTTCGGGGTAGAAGCCCATCACCACGCGGGACGGGATGCCGAGGTGGCGCAGCATCAGGGACATGGCCACGGCGTACTGCTCGTCGTCGCCGAGCATCTGCTTGGCCGTGAGGAGGTTCCTGATCCGGGCAGAACCGTGCCCGGAGACGCTGGGAAGCTGGCCTTCGCTGACCAGCCCGTTGCTGAAAGCCCCGGTCTTCTGGAAATGGGCCTCAACCTGGCGCACCCGGTCAATGGGCGTGGGCGCATCGGAGGAGAGGTCGTTGGCCTGCGACCCCACCACCGGTGGCACTTCCACGGCATCGGGAAGGGACAGTTTAGCGAAGTCGTACTGCGCCAGCTGCCCGTGTTCCAGCTTCACGGGGTCCGAGACCTGGACCCTGTAGGAATCGCCGCGGGAGAGCCCGTTGGTGGTGACGGCGGTGTCAGTGCCGGAGTTGAAGTAGAGGCCCGACGCCGCGGCGGAAGCGGAGTCGTCGAAGCTCAGCCCGGTGGTCTTGCGGCCGCCGGGAACAAAGAAACCCTGGTAGTCCTCAACAGTGATGTTGATGGCGTAATCGTTGGTGGGAACCACACCCGAGGTATCGGCAAGGGTGTTGATCGATTCGGTGTCCCCCACTTTGCTGAAGTTTCCCGAACCGTTCGGGTCCATCGTGTAATTGGTGCCGTTGAAGGCATCCAGAGCCCCCAGCCGGACACGGCCGTCGCGGGGCAGACCCTTGACCACGAACAGGGTGTCGTCCTTCTTGTCCTTGACGAAGGTCCGGAAGCTGGCGAGGGGTGTGATGTAGTCCTTGGGATCGAACGGCGGGACCACGACATTCCGGAGGACTTTCCGGTCATTGCCCGCCGTGACCAGGGGTGCGGCGAGCGCCGTCACGGCCACGCTGACGGCGATCACGCCTGCTGCCATTCCCAGCCGGCGGAGCCTGGCACGCTGCGCGGTGGCGGTGTCCGTCTGCGGGTTGTTGACGGACACCCTTCGGGTGGAGTTCTTCCGGAGCGCGTCCCTGCGGAAGGTGGCCCAGGCGATCCCCAGCACGGTGAGGCCGATGCCGCGTTCCACAGTGAGGAAGGCGGCGTTGGTGCTGAAAGCGATGCCGGTGACGAACAGGACCAGCACCGGAAGGAGCGGGAAGTACGGGCTTCGAAGCCGCCAGGTCAGGACGGCGGCCACCAGCGCGGTGATCATGGAGCTCAGGAACGGAACGATCAGCACACCGCCCGCCGTACCGACAGGGACACCGACCGTCAGCATGTCCTTCCAGGCGAACACGATGCCCAACAGGAGGATGCGGAGCGAGTCCAGGCTGGGGACGAAACCGGCGATGGCGGAATCTGGAACCGCCAGCAGCGTGCCGAAGACCAGGTAGGCGCCCAGGGCCAGGGCCGTGGTGATAAGCAGCCCCAGACGCAGGTGCGCGTTCAGGGCGCCCAGTGCCAGCCCCAGGATAATCCCGCCGAAGCCGGACAGCAGGTAATAGGGGTCCCCTCCGAAGCTGAGCCCAAACCCGAGCAGGCCCAGCCCGAGCAGCACCGTCAGCGCGCCGGCGTCGAGCATGAAGTGCCACAACGGCTGCCCGTTGGCAAAGGCGGAGTCCGCCTGGTCCCGGGGTGCGGTGCGGATGGTGCGTGGCTGCGCGGAGCCGGCTTGTTTGGTGCGGGTTTGTTTAGTGCGGGGGCGCGTGCTGCGCGGGCGCATGCCTTCTGTGGAGCTCATGCTGCGGCCTTTCTTAGCACAATGGCCAGGTCAGTCAGGTCGCCGAGCGTCAGCACGGTGAGGTCTGCGATGTTTGCCCGCGTGGGCGAGGCGCCGGCCTCTACCCGGACCGCGAGGCTGCGGACCCCCGGCGGCACGGAGGCTGCTGCGGAACGCAGCTGCGTGGCGGTCACATTGCTGCCCACCACAAAAAACACCACGGAGGCGTTGGGGACGGTGTCGGCCAGGGTCCTGGCCAGGTCGACGGCGGTCCGGCGCATGGGAGCGCCGACGATCCGGGTCATGTCGTCCAGCAGATTCCGCCCGGTTTCGCAGCGCAGCGGGCCTTTCTGGGTGAGGACGTCCAGCTCGCGCTGCTCACGGATGGCCTGCCTGCCGATGGAGGCAGCGGCGGAGATGGCCATCTCAAACTCGGTTTCCGACGCGTATTCGTCGGTGTTGATGGACAGTGAGATGGCCAGGTGGGCGCGGCGGGTTTCCTCGAACTGGCGCACCATGAGTTTGTTGGTCCGTGCCGTTGTTTTCCAGTGGATGTGCCGCCGGTCATCCCCCGGCACGTAGTCGCGCAGCGCGTGGAAGGATACGTCGGCGCTGGAGAGGTCCGTGGTGGGCATGCCTTCGAGGTCCCGGATGAATCCAGCAGCCGATCCGGCAAGTGCCACTGTGCGCGGGTGGACGAACAGGTCCTCGGGTTCGGTCCAGAGGACCTGGCGGCGCAAAAGGTGCAGCGGATCTGCCCGGACCGACCTCACGGGGCCCACGACGATCACGGCACGCCGCGCGGTGGGAATGGTGAAGAGGTCCTCGTGGACCTGCTGCGGTTTCATCCGCGGGAGGTGGAACACGGCGGTGGCACTGCCCACAGGCAGTTCCAGGGCTGCCGGCAGCAGCGGCCGGGCGGAAGTGTTGGACACCGCGATACTGCCCACAGCGCTGTCGCCCACGGCCACCCGGGTGCGAGCCAGGTCAAGGACTACGCCGTAGGACGAGCGGCCCAGGACGAACGCCACCGCAATCACGAACATCACGAACGCCGCGATGGCAGCTGCCTTGGCCTCCTGCCAGCCGAACGCCTGCCCTGTTCCCCAGAGCAGGATTGCGGCCGCGAGGACCGACCAGCCCAGGACGCTGACCACTGACAGCACGGGCCAGGCATACGTCAGCCACACGGTCCGGACGGCACGCCAGGCGGGCGCCGACGCCATGGCTGCGGTGTTCCTGGCCTCGGCCCAGACGGCTGAGGGGTGCAGGGCGCCGGGACTGCCGTTCCTGGCGAAAGGTTGCTTCAGACGCTCCGTGAGCCGGGTCAACGGGGTGCCGCTGGACATATGTGTGCCTTCGTTGTTGCGTGGAAAGTGGTGGGGGTCCGGGCCGGGGGTCAGGCGTTGGTGCGCTGCTGGGGAGCTGCGATGTCCGCCAGGATCCGCGCCAGCACCGCATCGGCGGTGGCTCCGGAGAACTCCGCTTCGGGATCCATGACAAAGCGGTGGGTCCACACCACGGGAGCCAGTTCCTTGATGTCGTCCGGGAGGACGAAGTTCCTGCCCTGCCCGGCTGCCCAGACCTTTGCTGCCCGGACCATGGCCAGGGCGCCACGCACGGAGACGCCAAGCCGGGTTTCGGGAGCGTTGCGGGTCTCTTCGCAGAGCCTGGAGATGTACTCCAGCACAGCGGTATCCACATGAACGGTGGCAGCGAGGTCTGCCATGTCGGCCACCGCCTGGGTGGTGATGACGGCGGAGAGTTCCTGGGACCGGTCCTTGAGGTTGGAGCCGCCCAGCAGCCGGACGGTGGAGGCGTGGTCCGGGTAGCCAATGGAGGTCTTGATCAGGAAGCGGTCCAGCTGCGCCTCCGGCAAACGGTAGGTGCCGGCCTGCTCGATGGGGTTCTGCGTGGCCATCACCATGAACGGCCGCCCTGCCTCATAGGTGACGCCGTCCACCGTGACCCGGGACTCTTCCATGACTTCCAGCAGCGCCGACTGGGTCTTCGGCGAGGCGCGGTTGATTTCGTCCGCGAGGACGATGTTGTTGAAGATCGGGCCCTTGTGGAACTCGAACTTCTGCGTCTTTTGGTCGTAGATGGTCACACCGGTGACGTCCGAAGGGAGCAGGTCCGGGGTGAACTGGATGCGGTTGTTGGAGCCCTGCACGGTGGCGGCCAGTGCCCGGGCCAGGGAGGTCTTGCCGGTGCCGGGAGCGTCCTCGAACAGCACGTGGCCCTCGGCCAGCATGGCCGTGAAGGTGAGCCGGATGACGTGCTCCTTGCCCAACACGGCCTGGCCCACGTTGGCAACGAGCTTCTCGAAGGTGTCTGCAAACCAGGCGGCCTGCTCGGGGGTCATGGTCATGGTGTGGCTCTTCTCTTCTCAGTTCTGTGTCTCTTGGACGGGCTGCCGGGATCCACCGCTCCTGACGCTGGATCCCGACGAGGGATATCTACTTGCGGGGCATTCTGTCCGGCGGGTTACAGCCGAGCGAGACGGTGTCACACCGGGCGTAGTTGCCTGCCGCGCCCCCGCTGGTCAGGTGGTACCAGATTCCGCTGGGGTTGTTGGACGTCTTGTACCAGACCACATAGAAGTCGGTCTGGGCCACCGTGCCGGCGTTGAACCAGATGCCTGGGCTGACGCACTGGTCAGGGTTCGTATTCCTGTAGCTGTCCGTACCGTACCGCGGCTCTGTGCACGTCCGGACGGGGGCCGTAACGCTCCACGAAGTGGGCGGCGGCGGAGTCGGGTCGGCACCGGACCTGGACGTTACAGGTCCGCCGATGGCACCGTTGACCGCCGTCACGGCACGCACGCGAAGCTGGCGGGGCTGGTCCCAGCCGCCCGCGGAACGATCGTAACGGTTGGCCTTGCCCACGTTGATCCAGCCACCGCCCTCGTAACTGACCTCGTAGTGGCTCAGGGGCCGGCCGTTGGTATTGGGGTTGTTCCAGGTCCAGTGGACGTCGCCGTCGCCCTTCGCTGAGCTGCCGCCGTCGATGTTGGGCGCGTTCGCAGGTCCGTAGGGATTGCCGGCGCCTATAGCCTGGGCGTCACCTGAGATGTTGTTCCTCGTGGATGTGGCAATGATGTTGATGGTGATGTTCTGTCCGTTGGGCAGGCCGTTGATGTTGCCACCAGGCGCGTTGATCGGCCCGGACTGTCCCGTGGATGCGCGGTAGGAGTAGGCAATTTCACTGGCGGTGGACCCGTTGCGCTGGGCCTCGGCCAGCGGCGTGAAGGTGACCTGAAGCTGACCGCTGTTCCCGGTGTCGGCGACGGTACCGCCGCTGACCTGGCCGGGCTTCCCGGAAGCCCTGATGGCTGCCGATTGGGCGCTTGTGCCGCTGGTTCCCGCCTTGTTCGTGGCGGACACGGTAAAGGTGTAGTTCGTTTCGGAGTTGTCCACCGTCACGTTCTGCGATGTACCGGTGACCTGCTGGCTGGCCACCACCGCGCCGCCCCGGAGGGTGGTCAGGGTGTAGGCGGAGACGGCGTCGCCGTTGTTGTTCGGCGCCGCCCAGCTCACCTTCAGCTGGCTCTGCGACCCCACTGAACCCGCCTGCGCCGCAGACGGCGCAGCAGGTGTGGCCGGCGCGCCGGCAGGAACCTCGGCTGCAGAGTACGGGCTCCACTCGGACGGTTCCTTGGCATCATTGCGCGCCAGGACCCGGACTTTGTAGGAGACGCCGTTCTGCAGTCCCTTCCAGACGTAGCTGACCGCTGTCAGGTTCTGGATCTGGGCGTTCTGCCCGGCGGGAGGGGGTGAGATCTCCAGGTCATAGGACTTCACCGGTGAGCCCTTGCTGGCAGGGGCAGACCAGTTGATGGACAGCTCCTTGTCGCCGAACTTCATGGACGGCGCCAGCGGGGTGTCGGGCTTCACGTCGGGACGCACTTCGGCAGAAGCCGGCGACCTGTCCGACTCGCCAAACTCGTTGGTTGCCGTGACCTGGAAGTGGTACTTGGTGTTGTTGACCAGCCCGTTGAGCGTGCACGTGTTGGCCGGGCAATCCTGCTCGAACCCGTTCTCGCCGTACACGGTGTACGTGGTGATGGGCGAGCCACGGTCCGCGGGCGCCGTCCAGTTCAGGAGGGCCGTCTGGTCCCCCACGCTCTGGGCCTGCGGGGTGGCGGGGGCCTGCGGCTTGTCCTTGACCGTAAGGCGGACGCGGGCTGTTGCCTGGCGGGAGGGGTCGTCCGTCTTGTCCGCCACGGTGTAGGAGACCACCATGGTTCCGGTGAAGCCCGGCGCGGGCGTGACCGTAATGGAATCGCCGTTCACGTCCACGTTGCCGCTGCCGGTTTCCGCGGCGGCCGCAATGATTTTCAGCGGCGTCTCCGGGAACGGGTTGGCGTCGTTGGCAAGCACGTTGACTGTCACGGGTTTGCCCGCGGCAACGTTGTCCTGCACGTCGTCGTTCGCCACCGGTTTCGGCCGGTTGGAGGCAGTCACCTTCAGCTGGAAGGTGGCAGTGGCTTCAAGCCCGCGGGGATCCCTGGCCTTGACCTGGACGGCGGCGGTGGTTCCGGAGCCGCTTGAATCGGCCGCGGAGACCTTGAGGGTCCTGCCGTCGATGCTGGCGTTGAACCCGGCAGGCGCTCCGCCCACCAGTTCGTACTTCATCTTTTCGACGTCGTCCGCGTCCGGGTCCGAGGTCAGCTTGCCCAGGTCGGCGCTGGCGGAGTCCCCCTTGGGCACGTCCACGTTTGCGCCCAGCAGCTCAGGCGGATTGTTCTTGTTGGGGTCGGGCAGGACCTTGGTGCGGATGCTGAGGGTGGATTTGAGGCCTTCGGGGTCGTCCGGGCCGGTACCGTCCGTGACCTCGAAGGTGAGCGAGCCGGGACCCACATAGTCGGTGCCGGCCGTGTACTTCAGGCCCGTGCCGTCAGCGATGACAGGATCGCCGCCGTCTGCACCGATGAGCTTGATGCGGTCGGTCTGGGTGAGCCGCGGCGAGCGGCCTTCACGCACCTTGACCCACTCGTCGAGGTCAACGTCCGCAGATTGCCCGGCGACGACCTCGATGACTTCGTCCTTGGCCAGGGTGGGCACCTGCTGGCCGAGGCCCGGCACCCAGATCACGGCCGTGGACTGCTGGCCGTCAACATCCTCCACGTTGTACGGGATGAGCTGCGGCTGCTCGGTGAGGTCAACGATCATGGTGCCGTCCGGCCCGGGCCTGGCGGTGGCGGCCTCGGTGCTGATCTTCAGGTTTTCACCGACGCCGTCGGGGTCCTCGTCGTTCTTCAGGACGGGGACATCCACGGCGGTCTTCCCCATGGTCTGGGCGGAGGTCACCCTGTCATCACGGGCGACCGGCGCCTTGAGGGGCACCTCGTTATCCACCACCACGCGGATGGTGGCCTGCGCGGTGGCGTCCCGGTCGTCGGCGATGGTGTAGCGGACGTTGACGGTTCCGGCTTCTTCCGGCGCCAGCAGGATGATCCGGCCACTGGTTTTGCTCACGGTGGCCTGCAGCGCGGGGTCGGCTTCGATGCCGTCGCTGAGGATGCGGATGAGGTCGCCGTCGGGGTCGGTATCGTTGCCGGTGGCGTCGACGGCGATCTGGCGGCCCGGGCGGACCCTTACCTCGTCGTCCACGGGGGTGGGTTTCTGGTTGACCTCGCCGCGGGGCGCGATGCCCACGGTGACGGTGCCGGTGTTAACGGCGCCCTGCCGGTCCACCACCTTGTAGCGGAACGTGTCGGTTCCGGCGCCGTCACCGGCAGCCGTGAAGTCGATGAAGTTGCTGCCCACGGAAGCCGTTCCCATCGACGGCGTGCTGTCGATGCCGGTCAGCTGGACCGAGTCGCCGTCCGGATCGATGCCATCCAGGGGGACGGGAATGCGCACTGTGCCGGCGGCCACCACACGGGCGGTCAGGTTGCGCGGCTGCGGGCGGGAGTTTTCGGCGCCTTCGAGCGGAAGGATGTGGATGGTCACCGCGGCGGCGCTCTTCTGGCCTTGCGGGTCCACGGCGTTATAAATGGCACGGACCGTCTTGGGCTGCGGGCCGGCGATGAACCTCAGGGTGTTCTCGGAGACGAAGCTCTTTCCGTCCACGGGGTCCACGCCTTGTGGCAGGACAGGATCCACCGTGAGCTCCTGGCCCTGCGGGTGGGTGTCGTTTTCGAGTACGGGGATGGTGACGACGTCGTTGACCCGTACGTTGACCTCGTCAGGTTTCGGCTGGGGTGCTTCCACGACGGCGGGGGCCGGGACGGGGACCACGGAGACGCTGCCCGTGGCCGACTTCTTCCCGTTGGACATGGTGTATTCGAAGAGGATCGGGTCCTTGGTTCCCAGGATGTCGGTGATGCGCAGGACACCGTGGTTGATCACGCTGACGGACGCGGTCGAGTTTTCGGGCAGTTTCACGGACTGCAGCACCAGGACGCCGCCGGAGGGGTCTGAGTCGTTGGCCAGCGGGTCCAGCAGCACGCTGCCGCCGGTGGGCATCAGGGCCACGTCGTGGACGGCGACGGGGTCGCCGGCCTCGTCTCCGGATTCCACGTCAACCCGGATGAGCCCCTGGCTGCTTTGCGGGCCGTTGCTGGCGATGTACGTCAGGTAGACCGGACCGGGGGTGGTGCTGCGGAAAGTGAACGTGCCGCCGTCGGTCACAGGTCCCAGTTCCGCGGGGCCGTTGGCTTCGACCTGTGCCAGGCGGAGCGCGCCGCCGTTGGGGTCCACATCGTTCTTCAGCGGAGAGATGACCAGGTCCTGGCCCACCACCGCCGTGACGTGATCGGCGTTGACAACGGGCGCAAGGGCTCCGGGCGGCTGGACGTTGACCACGACTTTTCCGGTGACGGTGTCCCGGCCGTCCCAGATGGTGACTTCCACGGTCTTCTTGCCGGCTGTCGCGCCGGAGTCCTGGAAGGTGAGCAGGCCGTCACGGCGGACCTTCACCTGGTCCTGGTCGTTGTCTGCCTTTGCGTCGAGCAGCACCAGGTCGTCGCCGTCGGGATCGATCCAGTCCGTGAGGATGTTCTGGCTGACTGTCTTGCCCTGCTCAACCAGCATGGTGGTGGCGTTGTCGCCGCGCTTGAACTGCGGCGGCTTGTTTTCGTCGGCACCAACCACGCTGAGCGTGACCTGGCCGGTTGCGGAGAGGCCGCGCCCGTCGGAGGCGCTGTAGCTGAATGTTTCAGTTCCGGGTTTCGCGTCAGCGGGCACCGAGACCTGGAAGGCGGTGCCGCCGTAGATGTTTTGGAGGCTCCCCGCCTGGGGTCCTGAGGTTCCCACGGCCGCGGTGAGCACGTCGCCGTCGGGGTCCGAATCGTTGTCCAGGACGCTGAGGATGGTGGTGCGTCCTGGGCGCACGCCGACGGCGTCGGGCTTGGTTTCCGGCGGACGGTTGGGTTTGGTGCGGTCCGGCAGGACGTTGATGGTGTTGTTGTCCGCGGACTCCTGGTCCTGCTCGTCGGACTCGTTCTTCGGCGGGACGACGTCGTCCCAGTTGTTGACCAGCTGCATGTTCTGGTTGACCAGCCACACGTTGCCGGAATTCACATCGTTCAGGACCACCAGGTCACGGTTCACCCGGAACACATACGACGGCGAAGCACTCGCCTTGGGCACGTCCACATTCTTGTCATCGGCATCGTTCACACAGTCCCGGACATACTTGTTCGCCCCCGACCACGCCGCATGAACACACCCGCCCAACTGGACGGGCGCAGCCGGAACACCCTCGCCGTCGAACGTCACCGTCTTCGCCGTGGACCCGTCCAAGGGCTGCTTCAGCAACGCCTTCTGCGTGGAAATGGCAACAAAGCCGCTGGCGGGGCCGCCCTGCTGCAGTTTGGCCTCGCGCGCGTTGTCCAGCTGCAGGCGCTTGCCGCCCGGCAGGAACAGCTTTCCGGCGGCCGCATCGAGGAGAACCGGGCTGTCCCCCACCACCGTGATCTGCAGGTCCCCAGAACCCTTAAGCTCCGCCCAGGTCTCAGACTCCGAAGACGTCACTTCACCGTTGGCCTCAACAGCCGTCACCGTCACAACACCGGATTTGGGATCCGCCGAATAAATCCGGTCATCATCGCCCACCGCCGAGACGATGCCCTCCGAACCCACCATGACGGGCTCGGACGATTCCTCGTCAAAACCGTTCACCGTGGACGGCGACACCGCCCACACCTTGCCCGATGCCGCGTCCGTCACCGAGATCACCTCGGAGCCGAAACTGACGTCCGCCGACCCCGGCAGCTGCTTGTCCCCGCCCAACCGCATGTTCGCCGGCGAAACCTGGTTCAGCGTCGAGCCCGTCTCATCGTCGACAAAGACATCACCCGCGTCCTGCAGGATGTCGAACGTCGTCGACGCCGGCGTCACCGCCCCATCAAGGACACGCGAAGGATAATTCAGCCGCCCCACCGCGTTCTTGGACTTCGAGACCACCCACACGCCGCCGTCGTTCAGCTCCACCTCGGTGGTCTTGAACCCCGGATAGAGCACGGCGCCGGTCACCACGACAGCCACGGCTACACCGAACGCGGTGCCGTTGACGATCTTCTTGTGGCGCCGTTTGAGCCCAAGTTTCCCCAGCAGACTTGTCACAGCGTAGCTTCCCTCGATTTGTTGCGATGGCCCCCAGGCCCGCACCCCTGAAAAGCCGGTACAAGGCTCTCCGTTCCCCGGGCCAGCTTACCCAACGCGCCTCGGGGCTGCGATGGGCAGAGCTCCCCACCGCCTGCACATGCGTTCATTCCCGTAATCAGCATCGCGGGATCCCGTGGGAGTAGGGCTGGCCGAGCTGCGAGTGTCCGGCAACCATGTAATAGCCGACGTTTCGGTTGGACCCCGGTTCGATCCGATAAAACGGCTGGTCCGGAGTGTTCGTCCAGTGGTCGTTCATCATGACGTAGCAATGGACAACGATCCGCTCGCCGGTGTTGACGTAGTACCAGGGCGGGGTATCCCCGTTGTTGACTCCCTGGCAATCGAAGTAGGGTGCCGGCCGGTAGCTGGCCTTCCCGTACTCGAACGTGCAGGTCCGCACCAGGTCGGTGCCCTTGACGACGGTGGTGATCCACTCTCCCTGCGCACCCGACGCGGCTGATGCTGAGACGACGCCGCTTTCCGACCCCAGCGAGTTGACCGTTTTGACCTCGATGCGGTGGGTCTCACTGAAGCCGCCAGTGTTGATGACCCTGCTCCCGGACGCGGCAACACGTTCCCATCCGCCGTTGTCGATCCTGATCAGCGTGGCAGCGACGTCGTTGGTGGCGGTGGAAGGTGAGGCCCAGCTCAAGGTGAGGGATTTCTGGTTCCTTGCGCCGTCTTGTCCGGAGGCGGACGGTATACCGGGGGACCCATAAGGTGTTGCCGGCGCCCCGGCACTGGCATCGGAGCTCGGGGCCGCGGTTGAATGCGCGATCACCGTGATGGTGGTGGCTGCCCCGTTGGTGAACCCGCCAACGGTCTGGCCCGGCCTGATGGGACCGCTTTGGCCGGTGCTGGAGTTGTAGCTGTATGTAACCTCACTTTGGGCGGAGCCGTTGCGCTCCGCCGCGGTCAGTTCCTTGAAGCTGATGGTCACCTGCCGCCCGGCTCCCCCAGTGTCGGCCGGTGTTGCAGTGACTCCAGAAACCTGGCCCAGCTTGCCCGTGGCGCGCCGCGGCGCGGACGGCTGGCTGACGGCTCCCTTTCCGGCTTTGTTTTCCGCCTGGACCGTAAAGGTGTAGCCCGTTTCGGAGTTATTTGCCGTGAAGTTGGCTGTGCGCACCGTACCGGCAACCACCTGCGTCTGCGGAGCTGCGCCGCCTCCGTTCATCGTCACAAAGTAACTCCTGATGGCGTCACCGTTGGTGTCGGGCTCGGACCAGTTCACCCGCAGCTGGTTGGTGGTTCCCACGGAGGAGGCCACTGAAGACGTCGGGGCGGCAGGAGCAGCTGGGACGCCGGCGGGGTTGTCCTCGCTTGAAAACAGTCCCCACTCGGATGGTCCGAGCTCATTGACAGCCTGGACCCGCACCTTGTACCGGACACCGTTGGTGAGTCCCGGCCATGTGTAGTTAAGGCCGGTCACGTCGTTTTTCGCCGCTATCCCGCCGGCAGGAGGCGGAGAGATCTCCAGGTTGTAGCTTTTGACGGCCGACCCTTCAGTCCGGGCCGGCGCCCAGGTGATCTCCATGGTTTTATCGCCGGCCTTGACCGCGGGGGCCTCCGGCGGTGACGGCTTTTCGTCGGGCCGGATCTCGTTAGAGGGAGGCGAGGGCTCGGACTCGTTGACCTCGTTGGTGGCGGTGACGGTAAAGACGTACTTGACGTCATTGGTCAGGCCGGTGAGCGTGCAAGTGGTGGTGGGGCATTCCTGGCTGAAACCGTTGGAGCGCACCGTGTACTTGGTGATCCGTGCCCCGTTGTCCGAGGGCGGCGACCACTTCAGTACTGCGGTCCTGCTGCGCACATCGGTGGCCGCCGGGGCTGAGGGCGCGTCCGGTTTGTCCCGCACCGTGACACGAACCCTGCCGTTGACCTGGCGGGACGGATCGTCAGTCTTGTCTGCAACGGTGTACCGGATCACCATCACACCCTTGAACCCGTCTGCAGGTGTAAAGGTGATGGAATCCCCGCCGATGGCCGGCGGCGCGGCGGACGAACCTGTTTCCACGGCCGCTGAAACGATCTTCAGCGGGGTCTCGCTGAAAGGGTTGAAATCGTTGGCCAGCACGTTGACGGTTTCGCTCCGGCCCGCGTTGGCCTTCTCCACAACATCTTCGTTGGCCGTGGGGAGCGGACGGGTGGAGGCCACGACGGTAACCTCTACGGCTGCCCTTACCGGATCCGACCGGTTGTCCGTGACCTTCAGCGGAATGGTTCCCTTGCGGCCTGCCGACAACCCGGGCGCCGGCCTGACCGTGAGTTTCTGTCCTTCAATCGAGGCCGCGAACCCCTCAGGGAGGGCACCATCGATGGCGAACTCAAGTTTCTCCTGGTCACCGGCATCCACGTCCCTTGCGAGGTTGCCAAGCTCCAGGCTGGCAGCTTCCGCCACCGGAACTTCAAGCCCGGAGCCGCTAAACGTGGGCGCATGGTTCGCGTCGGGGTCCGGCACAACCCTGGTGATAAGGGTCAGGGTGGATTTCAGGCCCTGGGGATCCTCGGGGCCGGAGCCGTCGGTGACCTCGAAGGTGAGGGAGCCGGGGCCCACATAGTCCGGCAAGGCCGAGTACCGCAGCACATCGCCATTGCCTGCGATGACGTTGCCGGCGTCCGCGCCCTGCACACGGACCTTGTCAGCCTGTGTGATGCGTGGCGTCCGGCCCTCCCGCACCCGGACATATTCGCGGAGATCTATGGTCTCTTCCCGGCCGGCCATGACCTCGATGACGTCGGTCCGGGCCAGGGTGGGGTGCTGTTCGCCCTGGCCGGGCACCCAGATCACGGCCGTTGCGCCTTGGCCGTCAAGATCAGTCACGGTGTAGGGAATCAACTGGTCTGCCGGCGTGAGGGCGGCCACCACGTTTCCGTCGGTTCCGACGCGTGCATTGGGGTTGCCGTCCGGGAGGCTGATTTTGAGGTCTGCAGCCACACCGTCTGGGTCGGAGTCGTTCTTGAGGACAGGGACGTCGACGGCCGACTTACCGAGCGTCTCGGCCTGGGTGACGACGTCGTCCTTGGCAGCCGGAGCTTTGAGTGCGGCGTCAGGGCTTACCAGGACGCGGATCACTGCGCTGCCCTGGGCTTTTTTGTCGTCCTGGATCTTGTAGCTGACGCTTTCGTTGGCTGCGGCACCCGGCGCCGTGAGCAGTACTTTGCCCCCATCCGCCGTCTCAACCCCTAGTTCGGGCCTGGCCTCGAAGGCGTCAGCCACCAGCCCGATCGGATCCCCGTCGGGGTCGGTGTCGTTAACCAGCGCCTCCACTGCAATTTTGCGGCCGGGGCGGACATCCACGGCGTCGTCCACGGCGATGGGCTTTTGGTTGTTGGCCGCCGCTGGTGCAATGCCGACGATCACGGTGCCTGTGTTCTCGGCACCGATCCGGTCACGGACACGGTAGGTGAAGGTATCCGTGCCGGCGGCGGTTCCGGTGGCAGTGAACTCCAGGTACCCGTCCTTGACCACTGCGGTGCCCATGGCGGGGGCTTTGTCTATACCGACCAGTTGGACCGAGTCGCCGTCGGCATCGATGCCGTCCAGCGGGACCGGGATGCGCACTGCCATTCCGGCGATGACCCGGGCGGTCAGGTTCCCCGGCTCGGGCCGGGTGTTCCGTTCGTCATCCCGGGCACGGATGCGGATGGCGACCTGCTGGGAGTCCGACTGGCCCGACTCGTTGGTGACCTTGTAGATGGCGTAAACCGTTGTGGGCGTCCCGCCGGCAAGAAAGCGCAGCGTGCTGCCTGACTGGAAGATCCGCCCGGCGGTTTCATCAGGTTTCTGCGCCAGTTCGGGCTCAAGGGTGAGCTTGCCGCCGTTGGGGTCCGTGTCGTTGGCAAGTACCGGGATGGTGACAACGTCACCTGCACGCACCGAGACCTCATCCGGTTTGGCCTGCGGGGCCTGGAGCTTGGCCGGTGCGGGAACCACCAGTATTGCGATGTCGCCGCTCGCCGACGCTGTTCCGTTCGAAATGGTGTAGTTGACGTTGAGCGTGCCCTGGGCGCGGACATCGGTGATTCGGACCACTGAATGGTCAAGCACGGAGACGCTGACGGGCAGTCCGTCCGCGGCGGTAACGGACTGGACCACCAGGACGCCGCCGGAAGGGTCCGAATCGTTGCCGAGGACGTCCACCAAAACGCTTCCACCGCTGGGCAGCAGCGCCGTATCCCGCACCGCAACCGGAGCGCCGCTGCCGTTGCCGGGCACCACATCCACGCGGACCAGCTGCTGGGCGCTGGCGGGGCCGTTGGTCACGAGGTAGGACACATAGTGCGCTCCCTGGCCCGTGGAGTTGAAAGTAAACGTCTGCTGGTCCGCCCCCATGGACACCGTGGAATTCCCGTCCGGTGTCACCTGGGCCAGGCGAAGCCCGCCGCCCTGGGGGTCAAGGTCGTTCTTGAGCGGTGCAACGACGGTGTCTACACCCGCGACTGCCACCACGTGATCCGCGTTGGCGACGGGTGGAAGTGCCCCGGCCGGACGGATGTCAACGGTGACCTGGCCGTCCGTTGTCGACTGGCCGTCGGAAACTGTCACGGTGATGGTCTTGCGGCCCGGCTCCGAACCTGAGTCCTGGAAGCTCAGGAGCCCGTCCGGCCGCACCTTGACCTGGTCGCGGGGGTCGCTGCCCGTGGCGCCCACGACATAGAGGTCATCGCCGTCCGGATCGCTCCAGTCGGAAAGGATGTTCTGCGAGAGGCTTTTCCCGGCCTGCAGCACCAGGGTGGTGTTGCGGTTCGGCTTCTGCCGCGGGGCGGAGTTTTCCCCCGGAGGAATGATGTTGAGGGTGACGCTGGAAGAGGCGGAGAGACCGCGCCCGTCGTCCACTGTGTATGGGAAAGTCTCGGAACCGGACCTGTCCGCCGGCACGGTGACCTGGAAACCCGTGGAGCCGTAGATCGGGGCAAGCACTCCGGACTCGATGGGGTCGGCACGGACCGTCAGGATGTCGCCGTCGGCGTCTGTGTCGTTATCCAGGACGGGCAGGATGACCGTCCTTCCGGCACGGATGCCGAACGTGTCCGGGTTGGCCACCGGAGGGGTGTTGGGCTTCGTGCGGTCCGGCAGGACCGTCTGTTGGACCTCATCCGCGGAGTCCTTGTCGGCGTCGTCGGAGGTTTCCTTGGGCGGAATGACGTCGTCCCAGTTGTTGACCAGCTGCATGTTCCGGTTGACCAGCCACACGTTGCCGGAATTCACATCGTTCAGGACCACCAGGTCACGGTTCACCCGGAACACATACGACGGCGAAGCACTCGCCTTGGGCACGTCGACGTTCTTGTCATCGGCATCGTTCACACAGTCCCGGACATACTTGTTCGCCCCGGACCACGCCGCATGAACACACCCGCCCAACTGGACAGGCGCAGCCGGCACACCCTCGCCGTCGAACGTCACCGTTTTTGCCGTGGACCCGTCCAGCGGCTGCTTCAGCAACGCCTTCTGCGTGGAAATGGCAACAAAGCCGCTGGCGGGGCCGCCCTGCTGCAGTTTGGCCTCGCGCGCATTGTCCAGCTGCAGGCGCTTGCCGCCCGGCAGGAACAGCTTTCCGGCGGCCGCATCGAGGAGAACCGGGCTGTCCCCCACCACCGTGATCTGCAGGTCCCCAGAACCCTTAAGCTCCGCCCAGGTCTCAGACTCCGAAGACGTCACTTCACCGTTGGCCTCAACAGCCGTCACCGTCACAACACCGGATTTGGGATCCGCCGAATAAATCCGGTCATCATCGCCCACCGCCGAGACGATGCCCTCCGAACCCACCATGACAGGCTCGGACGATTCCTCGTCAAAACCGTTCACCGTGGACGGCGACACCGCCCACACCTTGCCCGATGCCGCGTCCGTCACCGAGATCACCTCGGAGCCGAAACTGACGTCCGCCGACCCCGGCAGCTGCTTGTCCCCGCCCAACCGCATGTTCGCCGGCGAAACCTGGTTCAGCGTCGAGCCCGTCTCATCGTCGACAAAGACATCACCCGCGTCCTGCAGGATGTCGAACGTCGTCGACGCCGGCGTCACCGCCCCATCAAGGACACGCGAAGGATAATTCAGCCGCCCCACCGCGTTCTTGGACTTCGACACCACCCACACGCCGCCGTCGTTCAGCTCCACCTCGGTGGTCTTGAACCCCGGATAGAGCACGGCGCCGGTCACCACGACAGTGAGCACCAGCCCATATACTGTGCCGCTGAAGAGCCGGGAGCGAAGGATTCGGCCGCGGAACGCCGTTGCGGATGCGGCGCCCTGCGCGCGTGTTCGTCCGCGAAAATTCATTGATCGGTTCCCCCAGGTAGATCCCGGCGATGGCCGGCTTCCGGCTTGCGAAAGCCGGGCACAACAAATATAGCGTGATTGGCCAACAAATGGATAAACTCCCGGCTTCCCGGTGTCCTAGTCCAGGACGAGCCCCTTGCCAAGCCCGCGCTCCAGGCGCACCGGGCGGATCTCGCCGAAGCCGCGGACGTTTTCGGGCGGCTGCGGCTCCAGCACGAAGCGTTCGTCATGCTCGAGCGCCGAGGCCGTCATTGAATCCACCAGCACAGTCCCGGGGTCGGCAAGCGTGGTAAGCCGGGCTGCCAGGTTCACGGTGGGACCGTAGATGTCCCCGAGCCTGGACAGGATCCTTCCCCACACCATGGCCACCCGCGCTTCGGGAAGGATTTCGTCCTCCGTGAAGGCCTGGGCCAGGGCAAGGGAGATCTCGGCGCCGGCAGCGGGGGTTTCAGCTATGTAGAGGACTTCGTCCCCCACGGTTTTCACCAGCCTGCCGCCGCCTACGGAGATGATTTCCGCGCACTTGTTCTCGAAGCGCTGGACCAGCCGGGCGAGGGTCTTTTCGTTCATGCGCCGGGACAGGCTGGTATAGGAGACCAGGTCCGCGAAACCTACGGCGCGTGCCAGCGGCAGCGGCGCGTCGTCCTCATCGCCCTCCCGGCCTTCCTCGCTGGCCTGGAGCCCGGCCTCCGCGCGGACGGCGAGCCGTTGAACGCCGGCGTTCAGCTGGCGCCGCCAGGAATACACCAGCACTTCCTCGAGGGCGTCCACCAGCGCGGGCAGTTCGTTGACCAGCCGCTTGCGAGCCACGGCGTCCGTGACCCCCTGCTCGTGGACCATGTCCTCCACCAGGGCTTCGATCTGCCACACCACCATCCGGTCCGTCATCTGCCCGATGGAGCGGGTGACGGAGATGGCGGCCTCCTCCGTCAGCTTGCCGGAGCGCACCAGGTCCACCACGGTGGAGAGGGCGGCCTGGTCGCGTTCGGTAAAGGCGACGTCCTCATCGCCGAAGTTGGGAAAGCCCAGGGCACGCCACAGCTTGCGTGCGGACAACAGGGAGAGACCCGCGCCGGCGGCGACTTCACGACGGCGGAGCTTGCGTTCCCCGCCGAGCAGGCGCGCTTCCAGCGCCTTCATGGCGAGCCTTTCGGCTGACATGGTGCCCGTGGCGGGATGGGCATCCATCGCGGGCGGGGGCGTGATGGAGTCCACGCGTTCCTGCTGGTCCTCATCGTTCATCCCGTCCACCTTCTCTCAGTTCCCATGGCAATGCTCCGGCCGGGTAGTCCTTTTCCCCGCCGGACTGGCCGTCGCGTTCGTCGGGCAGGTCCTCCAGGGCATCAAGGATGAAATCCCGGAACCTGGCAACCTCCGGCACATCCCGGAAAGTCACGACACCCTGGTACCCGGTTTCCAAGGATATATTCCCGGAGCGCAACAGGCGCTGAAGTACCGACTCGTGGACAGTCAGGTGCCGCACCGAGGCCAGGTTCACCTGCTGGTCCTGCCGCCGCACCAGGCCGGACCGGGAAATGATCCTGCGGCTGGTGAGCGTGTACCGGGTACCCTGCCACCGGAGGAGCCGCGGAAGGCAGTAACCCAGCCAAACGCCGGCGGCAGCAAGGATGCATCCTGCCACCAGCGCCGGTGTCCACCGGGCTTCGAGGCCCGGGATGACCCTTACGGCTTCCCCGCGGACCACCCATGCGGAAGCGAACGCGGCAAGTGCCGGAGACAGTATGAAGGCCGCTGCTGCCCCGGCCAGCTTCCTCGGCTGCGGGCGGGTGGTGACAATCACTTGCTCGCCCGGGACGAGGTCTTTACGCATAACCGCCCTGGCCGGAGGCATCCGGTGAGGTCCACGGACGCAGGTGCACAACATCGCCGGCGGTCACCACGTGCTCGCGGGACTCGCGGTCAACCACCAGCAGTGAGCCGTACTCGTCCAGCCGGGAAGCGTGGCCAATAATTTCGTGGTCGCCGGGAAGCTGGGCCCGCACCTGCTTGCCCAGTGTTGTCATGACGGCCTCAATCCGCTTATGCAGCGACGGTCCGCCGGCCAGGCCCGCTGCAGGATCGCCGTCGGCGTTGCAGAAGCTGCGGTAGAGCACGGCAAAGTGCGAAAGGTAGCTCTTGAGCAGTTCGGTCCGGTCCGCCGTCCGCGGCGCCTCCAGGACCACGGACGTGGCGGTGGGCACCGGGAGCTCCTCCTGCCGGAGGGTGACGTTCAGGCCGGTTCCGAGGATGACGGGCGGCACCGAGCCATCCACCATGGGACCCAGCTGGGCCAGGATTCCGGCAATCTTCTTGCCGCGGACCAGGACGTCGTTGGGCCATTTCAGCTCCGCGGGCAGACCGGCCGTTTCCAGCAGGGTTTCGCGCAGCGCCAGGGCCCCGATGAGGGACAGCCAGGAGTAGCTCTGGGTGGGGAGCGGCCTGCCTTCGGCGTTCGCGGGCCTCAGGACCACCGAAACGGAGACCGAACTCAGGGGCGGCGCTTCCCAATGCCTGTCCAGGCGCCCCCGGGCCGCCGTTTGGTATTCCGCAGTCAGCACAGACATGTCCGGCCAGGCCGACGGATCCACGGTCACCCACCGGAGCAGGTCCGCATTGGTGGATCCGGTGGAGTCCACCACGTCGAGCCGTGCGATGCCGGTGGCGGACAGGAAGTCCTGGTCCGCGAGATCGCTCCGGTCCAGCGGGGTACCGGGGGCATGTGCGTCGTCCATACCTAAACTGTACCGACCCGGCCCGGTCCCGGCTGCCTGCCGTGGGTGGACCTGCGGGACGGGCCCAGGACCGGGCTAGAGGAAGATGTCCGGCGCCAGGCGGTCTTCCGGAGCCCCCAGGCTGTACGGCTGGAAATCAGTGACTCCAGCGGCCGTGAGCACGGCTTCGTCCGTGTAGAAGTTTCCACTGGGCCGGCCGCCGCTTTCCAGGTTGCTGCCGGTGAGCACTGCATGTGCCGCGTCAGCCATGATCTCCGGGCCGCGCGCCGCCTGGGCAATGCGCTCCCCATGAGGCATGTTCCGGATGGCCGCTGTATCAATCAGGGTGCACGGCCACAGCGAATTCACTTTGATGCCATCCGCCTTCAATTCCTCGGCGAGCCCCAGGGTGGTCAGGCTCATGCCGTACTTGGCCATGGTGTACGCCAGGTGTTTCCCCGCCCAGTGCGGGCTGAGGTTCAGGGGAGGCGAGAGCGTGAGGATATGGGCGTCATCCGAGGCCCGCAGCGCCGGCAGCGCGAGTTTGGACATCAGGAACGTGCCGCGCACGTTGATGTCCTGCATGAGGTCGTACTTTTTCATGTCCACGTCGTCTGTGTTGGAAAGGTCGATGGCGGATGCGTTGTTAATGACTGCGTCGATGCCGCCGAAGCGCTCGACGGCGGAGGAGACCGCGCGGGCCACATCGCCGTCGTCGCGGACGTCGCCCACCAGGGGAAGGGCCTGTCCGCCGGCAGCCTCGATCTCCCGGGCCGCTGTATAGACGGTCCCGGCGAGCTTGGGATGGGGCTCCCCCGTCTTGGCCATCAGGACGATGTTGGCGCCGTCGCGGGCTGCCCGAAGGGCAATGGCGAGGCCGATTCCGCGGCTTCCGCCGGAGACAAGGAGGGTCCGCCCGGAAAGGGAGCCGGCAGCCTGGTACGGGCCCGCGGGAGCGTGGGAAGCGTCATTGCTCGAAGTCATGGCACCACTCTAACCCAGCTAAGTTACTGATGAGTAACATGACATTGCTGGCGATGACGGCGCAGAAAATTGTAGGTTCCCTACAGCTGCGGCGGCCTGAAGCGTCACTAGACTTGCCAGCAGGGTTCGTCTTTTGTGTGGAAGCTACTTAACCCCCGCACAACAGCCGGCCAGCAAACTTAGCACCACAGAATCAATCTGCTACAGAGCCGGAGACACTTG
This sequence comes from Pseudarthrobacter sp. NPDC092202, assembly GCF_044755505.1. Taxonomy (NCBI): domain Bacteria; kingdom Bacillati; phylum Actinomycetota; class Actinomycetes; order Micrococcales; family Micrococcaceae; genus Pseudarthrobacter; species Pseudarthrobacter sp. NPDC092202. Next base: position 54,035 of record NZ_JBIVRG010000003.1, read on the forward strand.
ATGAGCCACGATCTGACAACGACAGCGGGAAAGATCGCCGATTTCCGCGACCGCCAGGCGCGTGCCGAACAGCCCTCCGGCCCCGAAGCAATCGAAAAGCAGCACGCGCGCGGCAAGAACACCGCCCGCGAGCGCATCGGCCTCCTGCTGGATGAAGACTCCTTCGTGGAGTTCGACGCCCTGGCCGTGCACCGCTCCACCGCGTTCGGCATGGAGAAGAAAAAGCCCCTGGGCGACGGCGTGGTTTCCGGCTACGGCACCGTGGACGGCCGCCTGGTGGCCGTGTACAGCCAGGACTTCTCCGTCTATGGCGGCTCGCTCAGCCAGGTCAACGGCGAAAAGATCGTCAAGGTCCAGGAGTTTGCGCTGCGCAACGGCTGCCCCGTCGTCGGTATCCTTGACGGCGGCGGAGCCCGCATCCAGGAAGGCGTGGCCTCCCTGGCGATGTTCGCGGACATCTTCCGCAACAACGTCCACGCCTCCGGCGTCGTCCCGCAGATCTCCCTCATCATGGGCCCCTCGGCCGGCGGTGCCGCCTACTCCCCCGCCCTCACCGACTACGTGGTGATGGTGGACAAGACCTCCCACATGTTCATCACCGGCCCGGACGTCATCAAAACGGTGACCGGCGAGGACGTGGACATGGAAACCCTCGGCGGCGCCCGGCAGCACAACGCCACCACAGGAACGTCCACCTACCTTGCCTCCGATGAAGGCGACGCCATCGAGTTCGTCCGCGAACTGCTGGACTTCCTGCCCTCCAACAACCTGTCCGAGGCGCCCGTCCTGGAGCACACCCAGGAAATGGAACTTGGCGACGACGACCTCGCCCTGGACGCGCTCATCCCCGACTCCGCCAACCAGCCCTACGACATGCGCACGGTGGTTGAGCAGATCGTGGACGACGGCCACTTCCTGGAAATGCAGGCGCTGTACGCACCGAACGTCATGATCGGCTACGGCCGGGTGGAGGGCCACACGGTGGGCATCGTTGCCAACCAGCCCCTGCAGTTCGCCGGCACCCTGGATATCGCAGCCTCGGAAAAGGCGGCCCGGTTCGTCCGGCACTGCGACGCGTTCAACATTCCCATCATCACCCTGGTGGACGTGCCCGGCTTCCTGCCCGGCAAGGACCAGGAATTCCAGGGCATCATCCGGCGCGGGGCCAAGCTCCTGTACGCCTACGCCGAGGCCACGGTTCCCAAGCTCACCGTGATCACCCGCAAGGCCTACGGCGGCGCCTACATTGTGATGGGCTCCAAGAAGCTCGGCGCGGACCTGAACCTGGCCTGGCCCACCGCCCAGATCGGCGTCATGGGCGCACAGGGCGCCGTCAACATCCTGTACCGCCGCGACCTCGCGGCAGTGGCAGAAGCCGGCGGCGACGTCGAGGCACGGCGCGCCGAGGTTATCCGGCAGTACGAGGAAGAGCTCCTCAACCCCTACCAGGCGGCGGAGCTCGGGTACGTTGACGCTGTGATCGCCCCCTCCGAGACCCGGCTGCAGATCATCAGGGGCCTGCGCGCGCTGCGCGACAAGCGCGCAAGCCTCCCCACCAAGAAGCATGGGAACATTCCGCTGTGACCCCCACCGAGCCTGCTGACGAAAGCAACGCACCCGCCGCGCCCCTTCTCTCGGTGGTGAAGGGGCAGCCGACAGCCGAGGAGCTGGCGGCGCTCACCGCCGTCGTACTGTCCCTTGGCGGAGTCCAGCAGACCGGGACGGACAAGCCGCCGGTGCGGCACTGGGTCCGCCGCCAGCAGCTGAGGCTGGGCCCCACCCCGGGTCCCGGCGCGTGGAAGCGGAGCCGCGGCTGAATCCCCACATCCCGAGGCGCTAGTCTCGGAGTGTGACTACAGACACCTCCCCTGCCGCCCGCCCGCACACCCGCATCGACGCCGTCGCAGATGACTACACCGACACCCTGATCAGGCTCAATCCGTCGTTTGCCACCACCTTGGGCATTCCCGGGCACGAAACCGAATACCAGGACTTCTCCCCCGCGGGCATCGCGGAGTTCGCCGAGGCCGCGCGCAAGGCGCTGGCTGACCTCGAAGGCCTTGAGCCGGAGGACGATGTTGACGTGGTCACGCTGGACGCCATGCAGGAACGGCTGGGCCTGCAGCTGCTGATCCACGCCTCCGGCTGGGATTACGCAGACCTCAACAACATCGCCTCCCCGGCGCAGGACATCCGCGCCATCTTCGACCTCATGCCGACGGCCACCGTGCAGGACTGGCAGCACATCGCCGGGCGCGCCTCCAATGTTCCGGCAGCCATCGCCGGGTACACCGAATCCCTGCGCCAGGCGAAGGATGCCGGCCGGGTCGCCGCGGCGCGCCAGGTGAAGATCGTCATTGAGCAGGTCACCAGGTACGCCGCCGGGGACGGCTTCTTTGCCAAGCTGGCGGCAGGGGCGGCTACGGACGCCGGGCCGCTGCCTGCGGGCGTCCAGGAAGGGCTCGACGCCGGGGCTGCCGCCGCCCGGGCAGCCTACGCCGGGTTCGCGGAGTTCCTCCGCACCGAGCTGCTGCCCGCCGCGCCGGCGAAGGACGCCGTTGGCAGGGCCCGCTACGCCCTTGCCTCCCGTTCGTTTCTTGGCGCGACAGTTGACCTGGAGGAGACCTACGCCTGGGGCGTGGAGGAACTGGACCGGCTGATCGCCCAGCAGGAGCAGGTGGCGGACACCATCAAGGCCGGCGCCACCATCGCCGAGGCCAAGGAGATCCTTAACAGCGATCCCGCCCGCCAGCTGCAAGGGAAAGAGGCGCTGCGGGAGTGGATGCAGGAGCTGTCGGACAAAGCCGTGGCCGAACTCGCCGGCGTCCACTTCGACATCCCGGACGTCATGAAGAAGCTGGAATGCCTGATTGCCCCCACCGACGAGGGCGGCATCTACTACACGGGCCCCTCCGATGATTTCAGCCGCCCCGGCCGCATGTGGTGGTCCGTGCCCGCCGGCGAGGACACCTTCACCACCTGGGCCGAAACCACCACGGTGTACCACGAGGGCGTGCCGGGCCACCACCTCCAGGTGGCCACCGCCACCTACCGCCGGGAACTGCTGAACAAGTGGCGGCGCAACGTCTGCTGGACTTCCGGCCACGGCGAAGGCTGGGCGCTCTACGCCGAAAAGCTCATGCAGGAACTGGGCTACCTGAACGATCCCGGCGACCACATGGGCATGCTGGACATGCAACGGATGCGGGCCGCCCGCGTGGTGTTCGACATCGGCGTCCACCTTGAACTCGAAGTCCCGGAACGCTGGGGCTCCGGCACCTGGACCCCGGACAAGGGCTACCAATTCCTGAAGGAGAACCTGCCCATCAGCGAAGGACAACTCAACTTCGAGTTCACCCGCTACCTGGGCTGGCCGGGCCAGGCGCCCTCCTACAAAGTCGGGCAGCGGCTCTGGGAACAGATCCGCTCCGAACTCGAGGCCCGCCCCGGTTTCGACCTGAAAGAGTTCCACACGAAGGCTTTGAACGTAGGTTCGGTCGGACTGGACACGCTCCGGCGGGCGCTGCTTTCCGAGTCCTGACTCCGCGGCCCCCAGGGGCCCGTCCTCGGCGCGCTGCTCCTTCGTCGCTCTGACGCGCACTGCCGGACGGGCCCCTCGTTGCCGCTGCTGCGGGAGATGTTAAGCACACCCGGGGCGGGAATACTTAACATAGCTGGCTGAAACCCTTGTCCTCACGGGGAAATTAGGTCAGGGCGGAAACTCAAGGCGCGTAATATTTCTCAATGTTCGTTCGCCGTGATATGCGCCGTGGCCCTAGCGTATTCGGGTGAGCACTCAGACAAGCACCCCTTCCCCCGCAGGAAAGACCGGCTTCCAGCTGCCCAAGTGGGCTGGCTCGTTCGGCTTCCAGATCATTGCCGCCCTCATCGTGGGGCTTGGCCTCGGCCTGCTGGCCAAGTACACCGGCAGCACCAAGGCCAGCCCCAATGCCCTCGGCGCCACCCTGCAGACCATCGGCTCCAGCTATGTGTCACTGCTGCAGACCGCCGTCGTACCCCTGATCTTCACCGCAGTTGTCAGCTCCATCTCGAACCTGCGCCAGGTGTCCAACGCCGCCAAGCTCGCCTGGAACACCCTGCTGTGGTTCGCCATCACGTCCCTGATCGCCGTGCTGATCGGTATCGGCCTGGGCGTCCTGCTGCAGCCCGGCGCCAATACCGGCATCTCCGAGGAAGCCAAGTACTCAGGCAAGTCCGGTGACTGGTGGGCCTTCCTGGTGGGCCTGTTCCCCAAGAACTTCCTTGGGCTGGGCGCCAGCTCCACCGTTGCCGAATCCGGCGCCGTCACCACCTCCGTCAGCTTCAACGTGCTCCAGATCCTCGTGATCGCCATAGCCGTGGGCGTTGCCGCGCTCAAGGTGGGCAAGGCTGCCGAACCCTTCCTGAACCTGAACGCTTCTGCGCTGGCCGTCATCCAGAAGGTGCTGTGGTGGATCATCCGCATCGCGCCGCTCGGCACCGTGGGCCTCATCGGCAACGCCGTTGCCGTCTACGGCTGGGACACCATCGGTTCCCTGGGCAAGTTCACCTTCGCCATCTACGTGGGCCTGGCCCTGGTCATCTTCGCGGTGTACCCCATCCTGATCCGTGCCCACGGCCTCTCCGTCAAGCAGTACTTCTCCGGCGTGTGGCCCGCCGTCCAGCTCGCCTTCGTCTCCCGCTCCTCCGTGGGCACCCTGCCCCTGACCCAGCGCGTCACCGAACGCAGCCTGGGCGTCCCCCGCGCTTACGCGTCCTTCGCCGTGCCGCTGGGCGCCACCACCAAGATGGACGGCTGCGCCGCGATCTACCCCGCGATCTCCGCCATCTTCGTGGCCCAGTTCTTCGGCATCCAGCTGGACTTCACCCAGTACCTCCTGATCGCCCTGGTCTCCGTGCTGGGTTCCGCTGCCACGGCCGGCACCACCGGCGCCGTGGTGATGCTTACGCTGACGCTGTCCACGCTGGGACTGCCGCTGGCCGGCGTCGGTCTCCTCCTGGCCATCGATCCGATCCTTGACATGGGCCGCACCGCGGTCAACGTGGCCGGCCAGGCCCTGGTCCCCACCATTGTGGCCAAGCGCCAGGGCATCCTGGACGAGCAGTTGTACAACGCTCCCCGCAACGGCACGCCGTTTGTTGACGACAGCTTCGACGCTGCCGACTCCGGTACGCCGGCCGCCGCACCGTCGGACGGGACCACCACGGACACCGCTCCGCGCCATCTGGAGGACGCGAAGGCCTAAGGGTCCCTGCTCACCCATCACGAAAGAAGTCCCCGGGAACTGGACCGTTCCCCGGGGACTTCTTTCTGTGTGGGCGCTATTTTCCGTACAGGGGGCTAGGCTCCGTGCCCGGCGCTGGGTTCCGTGCCAGGCACTGGGTTCTGTGCCCGGGCTATCCAGCAGGGAGTGCGGTCAGTGCCCGCCTCCGCCGATCACGCCGTTCTCCACCGCCTTGGTGACGGCATCCGCCTCGGCCTGGGTCAGCTTCCCGTCCGCGACGGCCTGGTCCAGCCGGGTTTTCAGCCCCGCCGCCTTCTCTGCCTGCCGTTCGCTGCGGAGTTCCTCCAGCGCCGTAGTGACCGCTGACTCCTCGATCCCAAGCGATTCGGCCAGCGACTTTGCAAGGGCAGCCTCGCGGGTCGCTGCATCAGGCTTCTCCCCCTCCGCCGGAGGACCGGCGGGCTTGTTGGCCTCGCGGAAGGCCTGCAGGGCCTCCGTCACCTTTGCTTCCTCAACGCCCAGCTTCTCCGCCAGTGCGGACGCCTGGGCGATTCCCCGCTCACCGCCCCGGCCGCCGTGCTTGCCCATGCCGCCCCCGGGCATGGTGCTGGTGCTCCCGTCAGCCGAGGCGCTGGAGCTCGCGCTCGGGGCGGGAGCCGGTGTTGTAGCGGAGGCCATGCCGGCGAGGCCGATTCCGGAAGCAAGGGCCAGCGCCGTAGCTGACAGGCCGAGGGTCATTTTCTTTGTGCGTGACATTTCTTGTCTCCTGGTACTGCCGTCCGGGACGGCTGCTGATCGTTAGTCCTTTTCGGGACATTTCCAGCATCCGCGGGCAAGTCATGGGAGAGCTGTCCGGAACCTTTCATTCTCCTGTGAAAGCAAGTTGCCCAGAGTGCAAAGTTGCACGTAGTGTAAAAGCGTGACTGTTTCCGCACACGAGGCCTCGGCCGGTGCCTCCGCGCACGAATCCGTGCCGCTCTCACGCCGCGAGCTGAACAAAGCCGCCACCCGCCAGGCCATCACTGACGCCGCTTTAGCCCTCCTGCGCAGCAAGGGGCCAGGGAACTTCACGGTCGAGGACATCGCAGACGCCGCCGGCATTTCGCGCCGAACCTTCTTTAACTACTTCGGCAGCACCGATGCCGCGCTGGCCTCGGTCACCCACGGTTTTCTGGACAACGCCATCCAGCAGTTTAAACTCCGGCCCGCGGACGAACCCATCCTCCAGTCCGCACAGGAGGCACTGATGGCGCTTGCGGATCCGATGACGGTGGCCCCGCTGGCTGAACTGTTTACTTTGACCCAGCAGAGCAGCCTGATGTCCCATTCCGAACTGGAAGCCTGGGACCACTGCCGGGAACAGATCACCGAAGTAGCCCGCGAGCGTGCGGCCGCAACACCTGGCGCAGTGGACGAGCTCTACCTCCGCGCCCTGGCGGGATCCGTGATTTCCTGCGGCAAGGCCGCCATGGAGGTCTGGTTCTCCCGCCGCGGCGCGGACCTTTCCCCTGCATCCCTCGCCGAGCTCCGGCACCTCCTGATCGACGCCATGGCCCTGCTCGGCTCCGGCTTCACCACGGGCACCACGCCCGCCCCCTCATCCCCAGCTTCCCGTCCCTCCTGATCAGATCGGTCACCTCACATGGCACTGTTCCTTTACCGCCTGGGCAAGTTTTCCTACCGCCGGCGCTGGTTGGTCATTTCGCTCTGGCTTGCCGCCCTGCTGGCCGTGGGCGGTGCCGCCGCAGCCTTCCATGGGACGCTGTCCAACAATTTCCAGATTCCCGGCACGGAGACGCAGCGGATCGCGGACAAGCTGAAGGAAGAGCTCCCCTCAGCTTCAGGAGGCACCGCCACCATCGTCTTTGAAGCTCCCGACGGCGGCTTTACCGCCGAGAGCCGGGCCGCAGTCACCGACTCCCTCAAGGATCTTGGGGCCATTCCGGACGTCCGCGGCACCGTGGATCCCTTCGCCACGCAGGCCCAGGTGGACCAGGCCGGACAGGCCATTGCCGACGGCGAGCAGCAGCTTGCCGCGGGCCAGGCCCAGCTGGACTCCTCCCGCGGCCAGCTTGAAGCCGGCCAGGCACAGCTGGCCGCGGCAGAACAGCAGCTCACTGCGGCGGGCGCCCCGGCCGCCTTGATCGAGGCCCAGCTGGGCCAGCAAAAGGCCGCACTGGCCGAAGGCCAGGCCAGGCTCGAGGCAGGCGTCCAGGAGCTGGAGTCCAGCAAGGCAAAGCTCGAACTCGGCAAGCGCCAGGCCGAAGCGTCCTCCGCCATCAGGTTCGTATCAGAAGACGGACAGGCGGCAGTGGCCCAGGTGCAGTTCAACACCTCCATCAACGGCCTCAGCCCCGAGGTCCGCCAGCAGGTCCAGGACATCGCCCACGAGACGTCCGCTGCCGGCGTCACCGCCTACGCCAGCAAGGAAATCACTGAGGACATCTCGGAACTCTTCGGCGCTGCCGAGGTCATCGGCATTGCCGTCGCGGCCCTGGTCCTGATCCTGATGCTGGGCACGCTGGTTGCCGCCGGGCTGCCGCTGCTGATGGCCGTGGTGGGCGTCGGCGTGGGTGTCGGCATCACGTTCGCGCTGTCCGGCCTCTTCGACATGAGCTCCATCTCCCCCATGCTGGCCCTCATGCTGGGCCTGGCCGTGGGCATCGACTACTCCCTCTTCATCGTCAACCGCCACCGGACCCAGCTCCTTGCCGGAATGGACCCGGAGGAATCCGTGGCGCGGGCCACCGGCACCTCAGGCAACGCCGTGGTTTTCGCCGGCCTGACCGTCATCATCGCGCTCGCCGCACTGGTGGTCCCCGGCCTGCCGTTCCTCACCGTCATGGGCCTGGCCGCGGCCGGCACCGTTGCCGTGGCCGTCCTGGTGGCCATCACTCTGACGCCCGCCATGCTGTCCCTGATCGGCCGCCGCATCATTTCCCGGCGTGCCTGGGCCAAGGCCAATGCCCACAACGCGGAGCCCGGCCATGAAGCAGCCGATGAAGCCAAGGACCGCGAGCGCAGCACCCGCGGCTGGGGCGGCCTGGTCACCCGGCACCCCATCCTGGCGCTCCTGGCCGGCGTGCTCCTCCTGGGCACCCTTGCGCTGCCGGCCACCCAGCTGCAGCTCGCACTGCCCGACGGCGGATCCGAACCTGTGGACTCCGAGGCCTACCAGGCGTACGACCTGACGGCCCGGAGCTTCGGCGAAGGCGTCACCGGCCCCATCGTCGCGGTAGGCGAGTTCCCGGCCGGCCTCGATGAGGCCCAGGCACAGACCCTGCAGTACGACGTCGCCGACAAGCTCCGCGCCGTGGACAATGTGGTTGCTGCCGTACCGGTCGCCCTCAGCGAGGACCGCCGGACAGCCGTCTTCCAGGTCATCCCCAAGGAAGGCCCGGCCAGCGCCAGCACCGTCAACGTGGTGTCCGAACTCCGCGGCCTCAATGATGAAATCCAGTCCGAGCACGGGGTGGCAATGGGCCTGACGGGGCAGACGGCCGGCAACATCGACGTCTCCACCAAGCTGGGCGACGCCCTTCCGCCCTACCTGGCGATCGTCGTCGGACTTTCCCTGATCCTGCTGCTGCTGGTGTTCCGCTCCATCGTGGTGCCGCTGCTGGCAACGGGCGGATTCCTGCTTTCGCTCGCCGCAGCCTTCGGCGCCGTGGTTGCCGTGTACCAGTGGGGCTGGCTCGGCGGCGTGTTCGATGTCGCCAATCCCGGCGCGGTGCTGAGTTTCCTGCCGATCATCCTGATCGGCGTGCTGTTCGGCCTGGCCATGGACTACCAGGTGTTCATCGCCTCCGGCATGCGCGAGGCGTACATGCACGGTTCCACCGCCAAGGAGGCCGTCCGGGTGGGCTTCCGCCACGCGGCCGCTGTGGTCACCGCTGCCGCGATCATCATGGTCAGCGTGTTCGCCGGCTTCATCTTCAGCCACCTCACCATGGTCCGGCCGCTGGGCTTTGCGATGGCGTTCGGTGTGCTCCTGGATGCCTTCGTGGTGCGCATGACCATCGTCCCGGCCGTGATGTACCTGCTGGCTGAAAAGTCCTGGTGGCTGCCGCGGTGGCTGGACCGGATCCTGCCTGACGTCGATGTGGAGGGCGCCAAGCTCAACCGCACCGAGGCGGCACCGATGCCCGGGGAACGTGTCCACCAGGCCGGACCGGTCAATTAGGCTGGATTTGTGGTCCGCCTGATTCTCGCATCCCAGTCCCCCGCCCGCACCAAGCTCCTGGCCGAGGCCGGCATCCGGCACTCCATCCTGGTGTCCGACGTGGACGAGGACGCCGTCCAGGCCCATTACGGCGTCACTGATCCGCACGACACCGCGCTGCTGCTGGCCCGGGCCAAGGCCGAGGCCGTGGCGGCGCTGCCTGAAGCTGAAGGGGCGCTTGTCCTGGGCTGCGACTCCGTGTTCGAGTTCGACGGCGAGGCGCACGGCAAGCCCTACACCGCCGCCGTCGCCCGCGAGCGGATGCTGCGGATGAGCGGCAATGCCGGGGTGCTGCATACCGGCCACTGGCTGGTGGACTGCCGGGACACGGATACGGACGACGACGACGGTGCAGGCACCGGCGCCACCCTCGGGACGGTGGCCTCAGCCGAGGTCACCTTCCTGGAGATGGATCCGGCCGAAATTGACGCCTACATCGCCACGGGCGAGCCGCTGCACTGTGCGGGTTCCTTCACCATCGACGGCCTGGGCGGGGCGTTCATCCGTAAGGTCGACGGCGACCCGCACACCGTCGTCGGACTTTCCGTCTCCACGCTCCGTGGCCTGCTTGCCGCCGCGAACGTGCGCATCACGGACCTGTGGCACGGCTGACGCTCCTGCACCGCCTGCAACAAAAACGCCGCAATTGGCGGGCTCTTGTAGCTTCCCTACAAAGCTTGGCCGGTTTACACGCGGATTCCGCAAGTAATATCGGCGGAACCCTCAAAACCGCGCTAGGCTCCCTGAAGGAAAGAAGGAGACGCCTTGTCAGCAAATTTGGAGCAGTCCGCACGAACCACGCAGTCGACCCTCACAAAGGTGCTGATCGCCAACCGCGGTGAAATTGCCGTCCGCATCATCCGGGCCGCCCGCGACGAAGGCATCGCCTCAGTGGCCGTCTACGCAGACCCGGACCGTGACGCCCTGCACGTCCGCCTCGCTGACGAGGCCTACGCCCTGGGCGGCAACACCGCCGCGGAGTCCTACCTGGTCATGGACAAGATCATCGACGCCGCACGCCAGTCCGGTGCCGACGCCATCCACCCCGGCTACGGCTTCCTGGCGGAAAACGCCGAGTTCGCCGCGAAGGTGATCGCCGCGGGCATCACCTGGATCGGCCCCTCCCCCGAAGCCATCTCCGCCCTCGGCGACAAGGTCCAGGCCCGCCACATTGCAGAGAAGGTCGGCGCCCCGCAGGTTCCCGGCACCGCTGACCCCGTGGAGTCCGCCGAGGAAATCCTGGAATTCGTGGACCGGCACGGCCTGCCCGTGGCCATCAAGGCTGCCTTTGGCGGCGGCGGACGCGGCATCAAGGTGGCGCGCACCCGCGAGGAAATCCCCGAACTGTTTGAATCCGCCGTGCGGGAGGCCATCGCCGCGTTCGGCCGTGGCGAGTGCTTCATCGAGCGCTTCCTTGACGCTCCCCGGCACGTCGAGACCCAGTGCCTGGCGGACGCCCATGGCAACGTGGTGGTTGTTTCCACGCGTGACTGCTCGCTCCAGCGCCGCAACCAGAAGCTCGTCGAGGAAGCCCCGGCGCCGTTCCTCACCGAAGAGCAGAACCGCCGGCTCTACGAGTCCTCCAAGGCGATCCTCAAGGAGGCAGGCTACCTGGGCGCCGGCACCTGTGAATTCCTGGTGGGCCAGGACGGCACCATCTCCTTCCTCGAAGTGAACACCCGCCTCCAGGTGGAGCACTGCGTCTCCGAGGAAGTGACCGGGATCGACCTGGTGCGCGAGCAGTTCCGGCTGGCCCGCGGCGAAGAGCTCGGTTACGGCGATCCCGAGGTGCGCGGGCACTCCTTCGAATTCCGCATCACCGGCGAGGACCCGGGCCGGAACTTCATGCCTGCCCCCGGTACCATTCGCGTGCTGAAGAACCCCACCGGCCCTGGAGTCCGCATCGACTCCGGCGTCGAACAGGGTGACGAGATCAGCGGCAACTTCGACTCCATGCTTTCCAAGCTGATCGTCACCGGGGCCAACCGCCCCCAGGCCCTGCAGCGTGCCCGCCGCGCGCTTGAGGAAATGGTGGTGGAGGGCATCCCCACCGTCATCCCGTTCGACCTCGCGGTGGTGTCCGATCCTGCGTTCGCCCCGGCCGAGGGCCCGTTCACGGTTCACACCCGGTGGATTGAAACAGAATTCGTCAACAACCTTCCGGCCTGGACTCCGGACGGCTCCGCCGATGCCGACGCTGTGGCAGAAGACCGCCAGCGCGTGGTGGTCGAAGTGGGCGGCAAGCGCCTGGAAGTGGTCCTGCCCGCATCCCTGGGTTCCCTGGGAACGGGAGGGGCGGCGGCTGCGAAGCCGGCAAAGTCGAAGAAGCGCTCCCGCTCCGGCGGTCCTGCAGCGGCCACCGGCAATGCCCTGACGTCCCCCATGCAGGGAACCATCGTCAAGGTTGCCGTATCCAACGGCGACGTCGTCTCCGAGGGCGACCTGGTGGTGGTCCTCGAGGCGATGAAGATGGAGCAGCCATTGACGGCGCACCGCTCCGGAATCGTCATCGGGCTTGAGGCGTCATCCGGCGAAACAGTGTCCGCCGGCGCCATCATCGCCATCATCGAAGACCAGTAAGCGCCGGAGGCACCCATGCTCGCACCCAGTTTCCAGGAAGAAGTGGGCCGCTACCACCTGGCCGTCCCCGAAATTACCCGGGGCAATCCCGAGCCCGTCAAGGAGCTTTATTCCAGGCTTGACGACGTCACGCTGGCCAATCCTTTTGGCGGCATCGCGCGCGGCTGGGCGCAGGTGGAGGCAAGGCTGGACCAGGCTGCCCGGCAGTTCCAGGACGGCGAGATGCTGGGGTTCGACACCATCACGTCCTACACTGCACGGGATACCGCCTACCTGGTGGAGACCGAACACTTCCGTGCCCGCCTGGACGGGAGTGCCGTGGAGGAGTTTGCGCTCCGGGTCACCAGCATCTTCCGGCGCGAGGAAGGCTACTGGAAGCTCGTCCACCGGCACGCTGGTCCTGCCGCGCGGCCACAGTCCCGCCGCTCCCTCACCCAGCCCCCGGCCTAGCTGACAGGTCCGGCCCGAACCGGCACACTTAGCAGATGCTGCCTTTCCTGCTCCTCGCCTCCCGGGCGGAGGACGCCGCCGCCGACGACGAGTACGCCGCCTACCTGCGGTATGGCGGGCTGGAAGAGCGGGAGATGCGCCGCGTCCGGCTGGAGGCTGCCCCGCTGCCGGACCTGGACCTTGCGCAGTACTCGGGCGTGATTGTGGGCGGGAGCCCCTTCACCTCCAGCGATCCGCCGGAACAGAAGTCCCCCGTCCAGCATCGGGTGGAGCGTGAGCTGTCCGGGCTGCTGGACGTGCTGGTGGCCCGGGACTTCCCGTTCCTGGGCGCCTGCTACGGCGTGGGCACCCTGGGAACGCACCAGGGCGCCGTCATCGACAGGACCTACGGCGAGCCCCTGGGCGGAGTGGAAATTGAGCTCACGGAGGCAGGGCTCGAGGACCCGGTCCTGAAGGGGATGCCGGGCAGTTTCACCGCCTTCACGGGACACAAGGAGGCCTGCACCGCCCTGCCGCCGCACGCCGTGCTGCTCGCCCGCTCCGAGGCCTGCCCGGTGCACATGTTCCGGATCCGGACGAATCTCTATGCCACCCAGTTCCACCCCGAGCTGGACGTGGACGGCCTGGTCACCCGCATCGACATCTACCGCAACGCCGGCTACTTCCCACCGGAGTCGGCTGAAGACCTGATGGAGAATGCCCGGCAGTTTACTGTTACCGAACCCATGAAGGTGCTGCGGAACTTCGTGGACCGCTACGCCCGGTAACCTCGCGGACGGCCCCGAGCGCCGCCGTCGTGCGTTTCCGCCCGCTTGCTCCGCTCCCGGACACAAAAGTGCCCGGCGCACTCCCCTTTTGACGGGAAACGCACCGGGCACCTCAGCCACGAACCGGGCGGGAACGTACAGCCTGTGAAGCTAGGCCACGTTGTTTTCGTAGTCCAGGTCGCGGGTTTCCTTGCTCACGAACAGGGCAATGAGCGTCAGCACTGCCATCGAGGTCAGGTAGATGCCCACCAGGACGGGGCTGCCGTCCGCGAGTTCCCACAGCGCGACGGCGATGAACGGTGCCACCGCTGCGCCGAGGATGCTGGAGAAGTTGTAGCTCACGGCGGACCCGGTGTACCGGACGTTGGTGGGGAACAGTTCCGGCAGGAGCGCACCCATGGGCCCGAACGTCAGGCCCATCAGGGAGAAGCCGATCACCAGGAGCGCCATGGTGCCCACGAATCCGCCGCTGAACAGCGGGACGAAGAGCAGGCCGAAGACGAAGATTCCGCCCGTGACGGCCAGGAGCATCTTGCGGCGGCCGTACTTCTCGGCCAGCGGCCCGGAGACGAGGGTGAAGATGCCGAAGAACACGACGCCGGCAATGAGCATCCACAGGAAGTCGTTGCGGGTGTAGCCCAGGCCGGGGACGAACGCGGCAGCAGCCGCTTCCGACATCGGCTTTCCGCCCTTTTCCGCCGCCGCCCGGGCTGCGTCCAGCGTGGCGGGCCGGGTGCCGTAGGTGAGGGTGAAGGTGGTCATCAGGTAGAAGAGCACGTAGGTGGCGAGCATGATGAACGTGCCCAGGATGAGCTGGCGCCAGCTGGTCTTGAATACCCGGCCCAGCGGAAGCTTGGCTACCTCGTTGGACTCGATCACCTTGGTGAAGGCGGGCGTTTCGATCAGCTTCAGGCGGACGTACAGGCCGATGATCACCATGACGGCGCTGAGCAGGAACGGCACGCGCCAGCCCCAGGCCTGGAAGTCTGCCGGAGAGAGCGCGTAGCTGAACACCAGGAAGATCACGTTGGCGATGATGAAGCCGATGGGGGCGCCCAGCTGCGGGAAGGTTCCGTAGATGGCGCGTTTGTTGGCGGGGGCGTTCTCCGTGGCCAGCAGCGCGGCGCCGCTCCATTCGCCACCCAGGGCCAGGCCCTGGGCGAAACGCATGACCACCAGCAGGGCCGGAGCCCAGAACTCCCAACCGGGCACAAGGGCGGTGGGCAGGCAGCCGATAAGGAACGTCGCAATACCCATTGTCAGGAGGGATGCCACCAGGGTGCCCTTGCGGCCGAACTTGTCGCCGAAGTGGCCAAAGACGATCGAGCCGAGCGGGCGGGCGACGAAGGCCACGCCGAAGACTGCGAACGAGCTCAGGAGCTGGGTTGTTTCGTTCTGGTTGGGGAAGAACAGCTGCGGGAAAACAAGCACCGCAGCGGTGGCGTAGACGTAGAAGTCGTAGAACTCGACCGTGGTGCCGATGAGGCTGGCAACAATCACGCGTCCGCGTGAGTTCACCGGCTGGGACCCGGGCACCGTGGAGGTATGGGTGGATGACATAGGTAAACGCTTTCGTGAGGACAGGCCGGACCCGGGCAAGGGAACGGCTCGAAATAGTCAGAGTTCAATATTAGTTCCCCCAGTCCAGTCAATGGACGAAAGGTCCAGTATGCGGACCTGTGCGGTGCGTCTCACTTACTGGTCCAACCTGCCCGCCTCACGTCCCCCAACGCCCGCCGATAGGCAAATGTCACAGCGCGTTAACACGCGGCGTCGGTCCATGAAACGCGGCTTCCCTACCTTGGAGGAACAACATCCCCCAGAAGGAGGTACCCCGTGACTGTTGACCGCACCGCCGATGCCGGCACCGGAAGTTCCCTTGATCTCGAAGATTCCGCCATGCCCGGAACCGCCGCATCCGCCAGCGCACAGCCCGGCCCTACCCGCACCACAGACGCCCCCGCCCTTGAATTCCGCCCCGGCCGCTGGATCGCCAACTGGGATGCCGAGAACAAGGAACAGTGGGAAACCGCAGGCCGCTCCATTGCACGCCGCAATCTCAACTGGTCAATCTTCGCCGAGTTCCTCGGCTTTGTCGTATGGCAGCTCTGGTCCATCGTGGTGGTCCAGCTCCCCGCAGCAGGCTTTACCTTCTCCACTTCCGAGATCTTCTGGCTGATCTCCATGCCCAGCCTGGTGGGTGCCACCCTGCGCATCCCCTACACCTTCATGGTCCCCCGCTTCGGCGGCCGCAACTGGACCATCGTTTCCGCCCTGCTGCTCCTGATCCCCTCCATCGGCCTGGCCCTGTGCGTCTCCAACCCGGAAACCCCGTTCGGCGTCATGCTCCTGGTGGCCGCCCTGGCAGGCTTCGGCGGCGGCAACTTCGCCAGCTCCATGGCCAACATCACCTTCTTCTACCCCGCCCGCGAAAAGGGCTGGGCCCTGGGCCTGAATGCCGCCGGCGGAAACATGGGTGCCGCCGTGGCACAGCTGGCCGTACCGATCGCCATCACCCTCCTCGCCGTGGGCACCGTCAACCTGCCCCTGGCCGGCTGGATGTGGGTCCCGTTCATCCTGGTCGCCGCCTTCGGTGCCTGGAAGTTCATGGACAACCTCACCAGTGCCAAGGGCGATGTGGCAGGCTCGATCGCAGCGCTGAAAGAACCGCACCTGTGGATCATGGCACTGCTCTACATCGGCACGTTCGGCTCCTTCATCGGCTTCGCCGGTGTCTTCCCCAAGCTGATCAAGGACTACTTCCCGGCGTTCTCCTCCATCGGAGTGGGCACCGTGGCGCTGTCCCTGGCCTTCCTCGGCCCGCTGGTAGGCTCCCTGGCCCGCCCGTACGGCGGACGCATGGCTGACCGGATGGGCGGCGCCCGCATGACCGTGGCCGCCTTCGCCGCCATGGCCGTCATCACGCTCACCATGGTCTGGACCCTCCCGCTGAAGAACTTCTGGCTCTTCCTGGTCCTCTTCCTGATGCTCTTTACCGCCAGCGGCTTCGGAAACGGCGCCACCTACCGGATGATCCCCATCATCTTTGCCACCAACAGCCGCGCTGCCCGGAACGGTGCCAGCTCGGTGGCCACCCAGCGCCTCGCCTCCTCCGCCCTGGGCCTCATCTCCGCCATCGGCGCCTACGGCGGCTTCGTGATCCCGCAGGTGCTGAACGCCTCCAACTCCGCCAGCGGCTCCTACACCCCCGCCTTCTACGGCTTCGTCGGGGCCTACGTCCTGATGCTGGTGGTGTGCTGGGCCTGCTACATCCGCAACGCCAACCGAAATGCGATGGGACACGTCTAACATGACCAAAAGCGCCGACACGCACTGCCCTTACTGCGCCCTGCAGTGCGCCATGACGCTCACGTCTCCCACGGCACTGACCCCGGCTTCACAGCCGGGGTCAGTGCCCGTGCCGGGAGCTGCCGCCCCCGGAATCCCCCTGGCGGCACCCCTCGAAGTAAGCGGCCGGGACTTCCCCACCAACCGCGGCGGCCTCTGCCGCAAGGGCTGGACGTCCCCCAGTCTCCTGAACCATCCCGGCCGGATCACCGAGCCGCTCCTGAAGGGCCCCGACGGCGTCCACCGGCCCATCAGCTGGGACCAGGCCCTAGACCTCGCCGTGTCCGCGGTGAAGGACGCCCGGGCCCGCTACTGTGCTGACGCGGTGGGCGTTTTCGGCGGCGGCGGGCTCACCAACGAAAAGGCCTACATGCTGGGCAAGTTCGCCCGGCTTGCCCTTGGCACCTCCCGCATCGACTACAACGGCCGGTTCTGCATGTCCTCGGCCGCAGCGGCAGGGATGCGGGCCTTCGGCGTTGACCGCGGGCTCCCTTTCCCCCTCGAAGCGCTGGACACGGCCAGCACCATCCTGATGCTCGGCTCCAACGTTGCCGAAACCATGCCGCCGTTCGTGCAGCACCTTAAGGGATCGCGCGACGCTGGCGGGCTGATCGTGGTGGATCCGCGCCGTTCCGCCACAGCCGCCTTCACGGCCGACGGCGGCGGCCTGCACCTTCAGCCCCTTCCGGGCACCGACCTCACCCTCCTCCTGGGCATCTCGCACGTGGTCATCCACGAGAACCTGGTGGATGCCGCGTACCTTGCTGAACGCACCTCCGGCTACAGCGCCGTAGCCCGCAGCGTGAACTCCTTCTGGCCAGAACGGGTCCAGTCCCTCACCGGCGTCCCGGCCGAACTCATCCGCGAAACAGCACGCCGACTGGCCCGGGGCGCACGTGAAGGCGGCAGCTACATCCTCACGGGCCGCGGTGTGGAACAGCACGTGGACGGCACCGACACCGCCACGGCAGCGATCAACCTCAGCCTCCTGCTGGGCCTGCCCGGCTCGGCCCGGAGCGGCTACGGAACCCTCACCGGCCAGGGCAACGGGCAGGGCGGGCGTGAGCACGGCCAGAAGGCCGACCAGCTCCCCGGCTACCGCAAAATCACCGACCCCGCCGCCCGCGCCCATGTGGCGAAGGTCTGGGGCGTGGCCGAGGACCTCATTCCCGGCCCCGGACTGCCTGCCGTCCAGCTGCTTCAGTCGCTGGGAAAGGCCGACGGCGTCCGTTGCCTTTTTGTCCACGCCTCCAACATCGCGGTGGCTTCCCCCGACGCCAACGCCGTGATCGAAGGACTCCGGAGCCTGGACTTCCTGATGGTCTGTGACTTCTTCATTTCCGAGACCGCCGCAGAGGCGGACCTCATCCTTCCTGTTCTCCAGTGGGCTGAGGAGGAGGGAACCCTGACCAACCTCGAGGGCCGTGTGCTGCGCCGCCGCCGGGCCCTGACGCCGCCGGCCGGCGCCCGCAGTGAGCTGTGGATCATGGCGCGGCTGGCCGAGGCCCTTAACGCCCCGTCCACGTACAGCGAGGACCCCGAGACCGTGTTCGAGGAACTCCGCCTCGCTTCCGCCGGAGGCCTGGCGGACTACTCCGGAATCGACTACGCCATGCTTGACCGCGGGGAGGCTGCCTACTGGCCCTACCCCACCGGCAGCACCGGAACGCCCCGGCTGTTCCAGGACAACTTCGCGCACCCGGACGGCAAAGCCGTGATGACCCCGGTGACGCCCCGCCGCCGTCGTACTCCTGCCGGGCCACCTGCAGGAGACGGCACAGCCGCCGCCAAAACCATGACCCTCATCACCGGCCGCCTCCTGGAGCACTACCAGTCCGGCGCGCAGACCCGGCGGGTGTCGGAACTGCTGGCGGCGCAGCCGGAAGCAAGGGTGCAGATCCATCCGGCAGCCGCGGCGTCCATGGGCATCACCGAAGGGGCGCTCGTGTCCGTGGCCAACGAGCGCGGCGAGGTGGAGTGCCGGGCGCAGCTCAGCACCACCATCCGCCCCGAGACTGTCTTCCTGCCGTTCCATTTCCCCGAGCTCGAGAGCGCGAACCGCCTCACGGAAGCGGCCACGGACCCCATCTCCGGGATGCCGGAGTTCAAATTCAACACTGTGTGGGTCCGGCCCGTGGCCGCGCCCCTTTCCACCAACGTGCTTCAAACGACGGAGGCCTCATGAGCGAGCAGATTGTCATTGTGGGATTCGGCCCAGTGGCGGCCCGGCTGGTCGACGAACTCCTGCCTGCCGTCCGCAGCGGCAAGGTGGGCATGACAGTGGTGGGCGAGGAAGCCGAAGCCGCCTACAACCGCGTGCTCGTGGCCGATCTCGGCGTGGGCCGCACCACCGCCGAGGCGCTGGCGCTCTCCGACGCCGCGGAGTTGGCCGGGGACGGCGTGGACATCCGCCTGGGTGTGCGGGTGAAGCGCGTGGACCGGGCCCGGCAACAGGTCCTGCTGTCCGACGGCGGCGCCGTCCACTACGACCGGCTGGTCTTTGCCACGGGCTCGCGCCCGGTCATTCCCAACCTCACGGGCATCAACCCCGACCCCACCCACCCGGTCCTCCCCGCCGGCGTCACCGCGCTCCGCGACCTTCGCGACGCCGGGGTGCTGCGCCAGGCCGTGGATGGCGGCAAGCGGGTGGTGGTGCTGGGCGGCGGCGTCCTGGGCCTGGAGACAGCGCTGGCCGCGGCCGAAGAAGGAGCCACCGTCACGGTGGTGCACAACGGCCCGCATCCGCTGGGCCGCAACATCGACCGCGGCGGCGGTTCAGTGCTGGCGGCGAGCCTGCGCCGCTGCGGCGTCCGGATGGCCGGCAACGCGCGCTCCACGGGCGTGGAGCACAACGCGCCCGACGGCGGTTTCTCGGCGCTGCTGCTCGACGACGGGTCCGCGATTGACGGCGACCTCCTGGTGCTCTCCTGCGGTGTCCGTCCCCGCACTGAGCTCGCCGAGGGCTGCGGGCTCTCCACGGGGGCGGGCATCCTGGTGGACCACAAGCTCCGCGCCCACCACGAGCCGCACATTTTTGCCATTGGCGACTGCGCGGAGGTGCGCTGCCCGGATCCGGAGTGCGCGCCCTGCCGCTACGCGAAGGGACCCTCTGGCCTGGTGGGGCCGGGCTGGCGCCAGGCCGAGTGGCTCGCCGAATACCTGACCCTGCTGGCTGACGGCGGGGACTCCGCCCTGCTGCCGGCGCTGCCGGCGGAACAGCCGGGTGTCATTGTCCTGAAGGCACGTGGCATGAACATGGCCGTGGCCGGTGACAATTCGGCGGAGCCCTGGGACGAGGACGCCCTCGCTGCAGGCGCGGTGAACGGGCGCCCGCGCCTCCAGGTTTCGCAATGGGCAGACCCGGAGCACGGACGCTACGTCAAAATGACCACCCGTGGCGGGGTGCTGGAGGGCCTGGTGGCGGTGGGCATGCCCCGCACGGCAGCCGAGCTTGTGGGGTTGTTCGAACGCGGTGCCGAACTCCCCGCAGACAGGTCCCTGCTGTTGCGGCTTGACGGGCCGGACCAGCTGCCGGGTACGGGTGCCGCTGATCCCGCCGGCACCGTGTGCCGGTGCGCCGGAGTCAGCGGATCCTCCATTCAGGGCGCCGTGGAAGAGGGCTGCTCAACCGTGGCCGAGGTCTCCAAGGCAACGCGCGCCGGAACCGGCTGCGGCGGCTGCCATGAGGACATCAAGGGGCTCATCGAAAAACACTTCCGGGCGGTCCAGGCCGCCTGACTAGGAAGCAGCGGCTGGGGCAGCGGGAACTCCGAGCGGGGTGCCGTTGCCCCAACCCGCGTCCACTGCTGCCTGTGCAAGAGCGCGGGCCATCGCGTCGCCGTCGGGCGCAGGCGCGCCGTTCATGGGCGCGGAGGTTACATAGGGCATTTCGAGCGTCTCGTCGCCCCGGACAGCCGTGAGGACAACGTTCGCGGACGCGCCCCCGGCCTCACCGCGGAAGTAGCCGGTCCACTGCAGGCAGGCGAAGTCACCGATTCCGGTGAGGGGTGAGCAGTCGGACGCCGACTCGGCTTCAGAGATGTCCTGCGGGGAAGCGGGCGAGATGAGGGCCACCGACAATGCTGTTAGGCCTCCCTCCATGGACTTACTCGAATAGGTGCAGAGATAGGCCTTGCTTCCGGGCGGACTGTCACTGCTGTTCTGGCCCGCGGGCATAATCCCGGGTACGACCTTCGCCGCAATTTCGGGAGTGATGAGGTCGCAGGCAGGGCTGGTTGCACCGGTGGAGGGGCCGGGCGCCGGCTCACTCTGGTTCCCTGGCTTTGAACACCCGCCCAGAACAGCGGACGCAGCAAGGGCCATGACAGGAACGGCTGCGGGGCTTCTCACGGGGTGGAACCTGCCGGGGACCCTGGGGTTTCTTTTGGAGTTATCCCGGTATCCTGGCCCTGGCCTCCGGGAGCGGTCACTCCGGCCAGGAATTCCTCCGTGAAGTGTTTTACGCCGTCCCACTCGGTGTAGATGTAGTCGCGGGAGGTGTCCAGGTCCTGGGAGCCTTTGTCCTTGGCGATCTTTTTCATCAGCTGGCGCTTGAGGAAGTTGTACTGGGTGTACTGGAGCGCACCGGAAAACATCGCGACCTGGCGGGGATGCCAGCCGGTCTCCTCCTCGAACTTTCCACGTAGCCCTCCGCACTGGCCTCATCGCCGTGGGCGGCAAGACTGACGGACACCAGGGCGGAAGATAGAGTTTCGAGGTCGCCGCGGTTCTTGCGGACAAAATCCGCCACATAGCCCTCGTGCTTGCCCACATGCACCGACGCCGCCACGATGACGCCGTCCTGTCCGGCCGGAATGGTGTCCGCGGAATGCTTGAGGTCCGCGGTTTCGGCCTGGTGCCCGTGCGCCCGGATCACCTCGGCGATGTACTCGGCGATATGGGCTGTCTGCCCTTCAACGCTGCCGTACGCAATATAGATTGTGGCCATACTCAACTGTGCCCTTGGGGTGCCTGCGGGCAACAGGGACCAACGGCCTGGCAGGGACGGCAGGCCGCACACTTTCTGCGGCTTTCCACAGGGCGGCTCACGCCTCATACCCCTTGCGGCCGGGCCCCCGTAGGCTTCCCGGCACGGGCCTCGTCCCGGTTCGGTGGAGAACTCCTAGAGATTGAGGAATGCCATGCACAAAAAGTCTTTACTCGGCGCTGCTGTCTGTGCGCTCGCCCTCGTGGGCCTGGGCGCGGGCCCGGCGTCAGCCGCAGGACACGACGTCCCCGGGCAGGTGGAACAGGGCGTGGACACGGCAAAGTCCATTTGTGCCTACTCGGGGCTCAATGATGATCCCGAGGAGGCCTTCCCGTTCGACGGACTGGTCCAGTCGTACGGCCAACTGGTTAAGAGGGGTGTCAAAGCCGAATTCCCGAATCCAGGCCTGGCCTGCAACCCGAACACTCCCCCGATGGAGGAGCACTAACGCCAGAGGGTTGGCCCCCGCCTTGGGGGGCCAACCCTTCGACACGGCCCGGTCAGGCAGGGGCCTTGGGAATGAGGATCCAGAGCACGATGTAGGCCAGTTCGCCGACACCTACCAGGCCAAAGATGATGAAGCCCAGCCGGACCAGGAACTTCGGGAGCCCAAATCGGGCGGCGAGGGCCGCGCACACCCCGCCAATGATCTTGCCGCTGCGGGGCCTGACGAGAGCTGTTGTCACTGCCCCCACCTAGCTTTCCGTGCCGGTTGAACCGTTGGAGCCAAAGTCACCGTTTGCTACGGCCTCCGCGTAGCGGGTGAGGTCCGGGCCGGGCTGGAAGTCGACGAACTGGTCCTTCAGCTGCTCAAACAGGAACTTGTACACTTCGTCCTTATCAGCGTCCGCCAAGGACGAGCTTGCTTCACGGACCGCTTCCTGCAGGGCCCGGTCAGCGTCCAGGAGGATCTTTTCGCGCGCCTGTTCGTTCCACTTGACGTCATTCAGTTCCACGGGCTGCTCCTTGCGTTGGTGGCTGGGCCAGGGACGGCCGGGAAAGTCCGCTGACGGAGTTCCCGGCCGTTCCTTTGAGGAGTCTATGCACGTGGCGTGGGAGGGGTCCAGACTCAGGAGCCCCTATAAACGCCTCACAGGTGGACGTGCAGGCGCCGCGCCGCTTCGGAAATCGATCCGCTCAGGGATGGGTAGACGGTAAAGGTGCTGGCGACGTCGTCCACGTGCAGCTTTTGCTTCACCGCGATGGAGATGGGGAAGATCAGCTCCGAGGCGTTCGGTCCCACCACCACGCCGCCGATGACGGTGCCGGAACCCTTGCGGGCGAAGATCTTTACGAAACCGTCCTTGTGGTTCCGCATCTTGGCGCGGGCGTTGCTGCGCAGCGAGAGCTTGATGATGTCGCCCTGGTACTTGCCCGAATCAATCTCGGCTTCGGAGACGCCCACGTTCGCAATTTCCGGGGAGGTGAAGATGTTCGATGCCACCTGGTGCAGCTTGAGCGGGGTGACGGTGTCACCCATGAAGTGCGCCACCGCGATGCGGCCCTGCATGGCCGCCACGGAGGCGAGCGGCAGCACGCCGGTGCAGTCACCGGCGGCGTAGATGTTGGGGGCTGAGGTGCGGGAGACGCCGTCCACCTTGATGTGGCCGCTCTCGCTGACCGCCACGCCGGCCTCTTCGAGGCCGATCCCGGCGGTGTTGGGAATGGAGCCCAGGCACAGCAGGCAGTGGCTGCCGGTGACCTTGGACCCGTCGCTGAGCGTGACCACAACGCCGTCGTCCGTCCGTTCCACCGTCTCGGCGCGGGAACGGGACAGGACCCGGACGCCGCGGCGCTCGAACACTTCCTCCAGGACTACTGCCGCATCCACATCGGACCCGGGCAGCACCCTGTCACGGCTGGAGATCAGCGTGACCTTGGATCCCAGTCCGTTGTACGCGGAGGCGAACTCGGCCCCGGTGACACCGGAACCCACAACGATCAGGTCTTCGGGCAGCTCGTCGAGGTCGTAAATCTGCGTCCAGTTGAGGATGCGTTCACCGTCCGGCCGGGCTGTGGGAAGCTCGCGGGGATGGGCGCCCACGGCCAGCAGGATCGTGTCCGCCTCAACGGTTTCCGTGCCATCGGCCGTGAGGACCTCGATGGTGCGGTCATCCAGCAGGCGGCCGGATCCGGTGATGATCCGCACTCCCAGGTTTTCCAGCCCATCGTGGATATCCTTGGACTGGCTGCGGGCAAGGTTCAGCAGGCGGTCGTTGATGTGTTTGAGGTCGGCGCGCATCACGGGCACAAAGTCTCCGCCGTCGACGTCGAACTTCACACCCAGCTCGCCCGCCTCCCCTACGCGCGTCATGAGGTCCGCGGTGGCGATCAGGGTTTTGGAGGGGACGACGTCGGTTAGCACAGCCGATCCGCCCAGTCCGGCACGCTCGATGATGGTGACCTGCGCCCCCAGCGAGGCGGCCACCATGGCGGCTTCGTACCCGCCGGGACCACCTCCCAGGATTGCGATCCGGGGGGAACTGAAATCTGGATGCGTAGTCACAAACAATCATTCTCCTGCAACTCCCCCGCACCGCCAAAGAAAACGGTCTCTCAGGAGAACCGGTCCCGGGTGGGCGGCATCACGGGCGGCAGGATAGCTTGTACCTGTGAGTACAACTGACTTCCTGAACACCGATCCTTTCGCTGCCGCGCGGGCCGCCGCCGACTACATCGCCGAGGAAACCGGCGTGGACAGCCACGACGTCGCCCTGGTGCTTGGCTCCGGCTGGGGCGAAGCAGCCGACCTGATTGGCGAGACCACTGCCACCCTGTCCGCCGACGAGGTCCCCGGCTTCCACGCCCCGGCGGTGGAAGGACACGTGGGCACCATCCGCTCGGTCCTTACCACCGACGGTAAGCGGGCGTTGGTCCTGGGTGCAAGGACGCATTACTACGAAGGCAAAGGCGTGCGTTCAGTGGTGCACGGCATCCGCGCAGCCGCAGCCGCCGGCTGCAAGACCCTGGTGCTGACGAACGGCTGCGGAGGGCTGAACGAAAACTGGACCCCGGGCACCCCCGTGCTGATCAGCGACCACATCAACCTCACCGCCGCCTCGCCGCTGGAGGGGGCCACGTTCGTGGACCTGACCGATCTCTACTCTGCCCGGATCCGTGGCCTGGCGCGGGAAGTCGATTCCACCCTGGAAGAAGGCGTCTACGCCCAGTTCCCCGGCCCGCACTATGAGACGCCCGCCGAGGTGCAGTACGCCAAGCGCATCGGTGCGGACCTGGTGGGCATGTCGACGGCGCTGGAAGCCATCGCCGGACGCCACGCCGGCATGGAGGTGTTCGGCATTTCGCTGGTCACCAACCTCGCCGCAGGCATCAGCCCGCAGCCCTTGAGCCACCAGGAAGTCATCGAGTCCGGGCAGGCTGCCGGCCCGCGGATTTCGAAGCTGCTGGCCGGGATCATCGCCCGGCTCTGACGGGGCAACCGGCCGCTTGCGGGGCGCCACCAGCAAGCATTCAGGAGCCCCGGTTGGAAGAAGTGGCAGGCCAATGACGATAGCGTTATGCCCATGACGTCTTCCGATGCCGAAATCCGCCTGCTCGATGATGCCCGCGCGTGGGCTGCCCAAGATCCGGATCCGGTGACCTCGGCCTCCCTCCTCGAGCTCATCGGGCAGGTGGAAAACGGCGTCCCGGCAGCCCGCCAGGAACTCGAAGACAGCTTCCGGGGCACGCTGCAGTTCGGCACAGCGGGGCTTCGCGCGGCGCTGGGGCCGGGCCCGAACCGGATGAACAGGATCGTGGTGCGGCGGGCCGCCGCCGGCCTGGCGGACTTCCTCCTGTCCGCGGTAGGCGAGACCTCGCCGGGAACCCGGCCGCGCGCCGTCGTCGGCTACGACGCCCGGCACAACTCGGACATCTTTGCCGAGGAAACCGCAGCGATTTTCACGGCAGCGGGGATAGAAACGTTCCTGATGCCGGCTGCGCTGCCCACTCCCCTGCTCGCCTTCGCCGTCAGGGCGCTCGAATGCGACGGCGGGGTCATGGTGACAGCCAGCCACAACCCGCCGCAGGACAACGGCTACAAGGTGTACCTGGGCCGCCACGCCGTGCCGGAGAACGGCAACGGCGCACAGATCGTAGCCCCCTACGACACCGCCATCGCCGCCCGGATCAATGCGGTGGGGCCGCTGGAATCGATCACCCTGGCTCCCTCCGGCTGGACTGTCCTGGACGCGTCCATTGCAGCCGGCTACGAACGTGCCACGGCTGCGCTGGCCATGCCCGCCGGGTTCCCGGCCCGTGACCTGAGTATCGTCCTGACTCCCCTGCACGGTGTGGGCGGCGGGACCGCGCTGGCGGTTTTGAATGCCGCAGGTTTCAAAGACATCACCCTGGTGGCGGAGCAGGCCGAACCGGACCCGGATTTTCCCACCGTCAGCTTCCCCAACCCGGAAGAACCCGGCGCCCTGGACCTGGCCCTGGAGTCCGCTGAGCGGCGCGGTGCAGACATCGTGATCGCCAATGATCCCGACGCCGACAGGGCGGCTGTTGCGGCGAAGGACCCTGACACCGGCGCCTGGCGGATGCTCCGCGGCGACGAGGTGGGTGCCCTCCTGGGAGCGCACATCGCCGCCCGGATTGCCGCGGGGAAGGCGACGGACGACGGCGGCACGGAAGAGGGTGCGCACGGAGTGTTCGCGAATTCGATCGTGTCCTCCCGGCTGCTTGCCCGCATCGCCACGGCAGCCGGCTATACCCACCAGGAGACACTGACCGGGTTCAAGTGGATTTCGCGGGTTCCCGGACTGGTGTACGGCTACGAGGAAGCCCTGGGCTACTGTGTGGCGCCGGATGTGGTGCGGGACAAGGACGGCATCTCAGCTGCCCTGCTGATCGCGGAACTGGCGGCGGCGGCCAAAGCTGATGGCAAGACTGTCTTTGACACCTTGGACGAGCTTTACCTGCAGCACGGCCTGCACGCCAGCGACCAGCTCAGCATCAGGGTTGCGGACCTGGGGCTCCTGGACGCGATGATGAACCGGCTCAGGGTCTCCCCGCCGGAAACCTTCGGATCATCCGCCGTCGAGGTTTATACGGACCTGGCCGAGGGCACTGGCCAGCTGCCGCCCACGGACGGGCTGCTGTACGTCACCCGGGACCTGACGCGCGTGATCATCCGTCCGAGCGGCACCGAGCCGAAGCTCAAGTGCTACCTCGAGGTGATCCAGCACGTGGGTTCTGCCGCGGAGCTGCCCGCCGCCCGGCAGGCGGCGCGGGCAGCGCTGGATGAGGTGCTCCGCGACGTCAGTGAAGCGCTGGGGCTTTAGCCGCCGCTACAGCTCAATCTCCACCACGCCGCCGCTGATGCGGGTGCGGAACGTTGCAATGGCCAGGCCCGGGGTGCTGAAGCATTCACCGGTTTCAAGGTCGTAGACCTCTTTGTGCAGCGGCGACGCGATAGTGGGGCGCTCGCCCCGGGAGCCGAGGATTCCGCGCGCCATGACATGGGCTCCGGTGGCAGGGTCCTCGTGCGCAACCGCGAAAACTTCGGTGGAACCGGTGCGGAAGAGGGCAATCTGGCGCCCCGCAACCAGGGCTGCCTCGCCCCAAGCGATTTCCAGGTCCTCCACCGGGCAAACGCTGTGCCAGCCGCCCGTGATCCCGGATACCGCCTCGTCAAGGCCGGCTTCGAGTGCCCCAAGTTCCAGTGTTGCCGTCATGTCCGGCTCCTCTCCCTGTGCGTGTAATCCTTCGCAGTGGGCCGCCTTTGCAGCCGTGAACCACGCTAGGCTCCGGGTGTTTCAGCGGCGTGCAGCGAATGTGTCCGGCGCGTAAAAGACACCTCACACGGCCGGAAATGCGTTCGTGATGCAGAAGTTAAGTTGACGAAACAATTGGGAAACTGAAGCGAAACTGCGTCTCCCTAGTCTGGATGGACAGCTCGACAGAGAAGGCTGCAGTTCACTGCGGCCCATGCGAAAGGCCATCAGTGACCGAACAGACTTCAAGCACAGAGACTCCGCGCCGCATCGTCGTCGCCGGCGGCGGCCCCGCGGCCCACCGTTTTGCGGACGCAATGCATGCCCGTGGCCTCGACGGCTGGCATGTCACGGTCCTCACTGAGGAAGTCCACCTTCCCTACGACCGTGTTGCCCTGTCCAAGGCGCTCACGGACAAGGACGTGGACCTTACGCTGGGCAGTGCGTCCATGTGGGACCACCCTTCCCTGGAGCTCAAGACCGGCGAGCGGGTGATCAGGATCAACGCCGAAGCCAAAACCGTGGAGACCGCCGCCGGCAACACCTTCGAGTATGACGAACTGGTGGTGGCCACCGGGTCGAACGCCGCCCGCCTCCCCATCCCCGGCGCCGAGCACACGCACGTCTACCGCACACTCGAAGACGTCTGGGCCATTAACCAGGCCATCGCAGGGCTGAAAGAGAAGCTGGGCCGCAAGGTCAACGCCGTCACCATCGGCGGCGGCCTGCTCGGCCTTGAATCGGCCGCCGGCACGGAACAGCTTGGTGCCAACCCGATCGTCATCGACGGTTCGCAGTGGCTCATGGCCACCCAGCTCGACGAGGGCGCAGGCCAAGCGATGGGCCGGCTCATCAAGGCCAAGGGCTTTGAAGTCCACGGCGGCGTCTTCCCGTCCGAGGTGCTCTCCGACGACGACGGCCAGGTCACCGGCGTCCTCATGGCAGACGGCCGCATCATCGAAGCGGACATGGTCATCGTGGCCATCGGCGTCCGGCCCCGGGATGAACTCTTCCGCGCCGCGGAAGGCGAAGAGCAGGTCTTCTCGCTGGGCCAGCGCGGCGGTGTGGTCATCAACGACTACTGCGCCACCGAGGTGGACGGTATCTGGGCCATCGGTGAAGTGGCCAACTTCGGCGGCATGTGCCTGGGCCTGGTTGCCCCGGCCAACACCATGGCCGAAATCGTTGCCGACCGCCTCCACGGCGGCGACGCCACCTTCCCCGGCTTCGACACCGCCACCAAGCTCAAGCTGTCCGGAGTGGACGTCGCCAGCTTCGGTGACGCCTTCGCCAAAACGGAGCATGCCCTCGAAATCGTCTACGCCGACCCCGCCCGCGGCGTGTACCAGAAGATCGTCACCACCGACGACGCCAAGACCCTCCTGGGCGGCATCTTCGTGGGCGACGCTTCACCGTACATGAGCCTGCGCCCCCTGCTGGGCCGCGAACTTCCCGCCGAGCCGGGTGCCTTCCTCAGTGCGGCCGGCGGCGGCGAAGCCCCCGAAACCGAACTGCCGGACGACGCAACGCTCTGTTCCTGCAACAACGTCACCGCCGGCAGCATCCGCGACGCCATCAACGGCTGCGGCGCTTGCGAGGGCAATGCGCCCGTCCAGGAACTGGGCGAACTGAAGGGCTGCACCCGCGCCGGGACCCAGTGCGGTTCCTGCGTGCCCATGCTCAAGAAGCTGCTCGAAACCGAGCT
The DNA here is from genome assembly GCF_044755505.1 of Pseudarthrobacter sp. NPDC092202. Classification (NCBI taxonomy): domain Bacteria; kingdom Bacillati; phylum Actinomycetota; class Actinomycetes; order Micrococcales; family Micrococcaceae; genus Pseudarthrobacter; species Pseudarthrobacter sp. NPDC092202. The sequence goes on from NZ_JBIVRG010000003.1 coordinate 83,036, forward strand.
GACCAAGTCCGGCGTCGAGGTTTCCAAGGCCCTCTGTGAGCACATCGAACTGTCCCGCCAGGAACTCTTCGACGCCATCCGCGTCCTGGAACTGACCTCCTTCGAAGAGATCATGGCCAAGTACGGCACCGGCGCCGGCTGCGACATCTGCAAGCCGACCATCGCCAACATCCTGGCCAGCCAGAACAGCGCCTACGTCCTGGATGCCGGCCGCGGCACCCTGCAGGACACCAACGACCGCGCCCTGGCCAACATGCAGAAGGACGGCACCTACTCGGTGGTCCCCCGCATCGCCGGCGGCGAAATCACCCCCAAGAAGCTCGGCGTGATCGCCGCCGTCGCCGAAAAGTACAACCTGTACACCAAGATCACCGGCGGCCAGCGGATCGACATGTTCGGTGCCCGGCTGGAGCAGCTGCCCGAGATCTGGAAGGAGCTGGTGGATGCCGGTTTCGAATCCGGCCAGGCCTACGGCAAGAGCCTGCGCACGGTGAAGTCCTGCGTCGGCTCCACCTGGTGCCGGTTCGGCGTCCAGGATTCGGTGGCCATGGCCATCCAGCTGGAACTGCGCTACCGCGGCCTGCGCAGCCCGCACAAGCTCAAGATGGGCGTTTCCGGCTGTGCCCGCGAATGCGCGGAAGCCCGCGGCAAGGACGTGGGCGTCATTGCCACCGCGGACGGCTGGAACCTGTACGTCGGCGGCAACGGCGGCGCCACGCCGGCCCACGCCCAGCTGCTCGCCAAGGACCTCGACGACGAAACGCTGATCAAGTACATCGACCGCTACTTCATGTACTACATCCGCACCGCCGACCGGCTGCAGCGCACCGCACGGTGGCAGGAAGAGCTCGACGGCGGCATCAAGCACGTCGAGGACGTGGTGGTCAAGGACACCCTGGGCATCGCCGCGGACCTTGAGGCTGCCATGGCCAAACACGTGGATACCTACATCGACGAATGGGCAGACACCTTGAAGGACCCCGAGCGGCTGCGCCGCTTCCGTTCCTTCGTCAACGCGCCCGACCAGAAGGACGATTCCATCACCTTCGTCCCCGACGAGCGCGGCCAGATGCGCCCGGCAACGCCCGAAGAGAAGGGGAAAGTCCTCATCGGAGCTTCCATCCCGGTCCGCCCCGGCACGCCGGAACCCGTCAGGAACGAGGTATAGGCATGCAGCTCAGCATTGATCTCACAGGCCGTGAAGTACTGGTGACGGGCTCGGACCATGCCGCCCGCCAGGCGGTCCGCCGCTACGAAGCCGCGGGCGCCGTCGTCTACCGCCTCAGCACTCCGCAGGGCGCAGCCCACGACGGTCCCCTGCCCGAACGCCCCTTCCTGGTTGCCGCGGTGGAGGACGGACAGCCCGGCTGGGATTCCCTCCTTGGCCGGTGCAGGGATACCGGAATTCCGGTGGCTGCGGAGCCCGCCGCCGGCGCCCCGGGGCACGTCACCCTGGTAGGCGGCGGCCCCGGCACCACCGAGCTCCTGACCGTGGCCGCCGTCAAGGCACTCCGCGACGCCGACGTGGTGTTCTATGACCGGCTCGCCCCGTACCAGGAACTTCCGTCGCTCACCTCAGGTGAACTGGTGGACGTAGGCAAGAAGCCCGGCCACCACAAGGTAAGCCAGGGCGACATCGAGAAGCTGATGGTCGAAAGCGCCCTGGCCGGCAACAACGTGGTCCGGCTCAAGGGCGGGGACCCCTACGTCTTCGGCCGCGGCGGAGAGGAAGTTGCCGCCTGCGTGGCCGCCGGCGTCAAGGTCCGTGTCATCTCCGGCGTCACCAGCGCCATTTCCGTCCCCGCCGCCGCAGGCATCCCCGTCACCCACCGGGAAGTCAGCCACATGTTCACCGTGGTGTCCGGCCACGCCCCGCTGACCGAAAAGGAGCACCAGCACCTTGCCGGCCTGGGCGGAACCATCGTGGTGCTGATGGGCATCGGAACGCTTCACCAGCTCGCCGCCGGTCTCCGCCGGGCCGGAATGCGGGCTGACATGCCCATGGCCGTAGTGGAGCGGGGCTACCGTCCCGGCCAGCGCACCACCATCGCGGATCTTGGCACCATCGCCTCCGCCGCTGCCGGGTGCAGCAACCCCGCCGTGCTGGTAATCGGCGAGGTGGTCCGGGTGGCTGAAGCCAACCGCGGGCATGCCGAGGCCGCAGCCGACCTGGACAGGCTGGCGGCCTCGCTGCTGGGTTCGTGAAAGGATTGACCCCCATGACTGCACTTGCACCGGCCGAACCACCGCAGGTCGTACAAACGCCTGAGGAAGCACCTGAGGCCGCAGAGGCTCCACTGGAGGGTTTCCGCATTGGTGTCACCTCGCACCGGCGCTCCCAGGACCTGATCGAGGCGCTGGAACGCCGCGGAGCGGAAGTGCTGCACGCGCCCGCCCTGAAGATTGCGCCCGTGCAGGAGGACATGCGGCTCATCGAGGACACCAGGGCCATCATCGCGGCCAGGCCGGACCTCTGTATTGCCACCACAGCGTACGGGATGCGGCGCTGGTGCGAGGCCGCGGATTCATTCGGTATCGGGGAGCAGCTCCTCGAGACCCTGGGCGCCTGCCGGATGTTCGTCCGCGGGCCCAAGGCACGCGGTGCGGTGCGCGCCGCCGGCCTCGCCGACGTCGGAATCAGCAGCGACGAAACCACCGCGACACTGGTGGACATGCTGCTGGCCGAGGGCGTGCGCGGCAAAACCGTTGCCGTCCAGCTGCACGGCTACACCGACGTCCGTCAGCTGGAGCGCCTGCGCATGTCCGGTGCCACCGTCCTGACCGTCACGCCGTACCGCTGGGTAAAGCCCGACGGCGAGGACCGGCTCCCCCGGCTGATCGAGGCGGCCTGCAGCGGGAACCTGGACGTCCTCACCTTCACCAGCGCCCCTGCGGTGGATGCCATGTGGAGCACCGCCCACGAAATGGGCGTCTACAAGCAGCTGATCGAGAGCCTGAAGACCAACGTCACCACGGCAGTGGTGGGTCCGGTCACGGCGCAGCCCCTGCTGGACGCAGGCGTGACGCCGCTGATCCCTGAACGCTTCCGGATGGGTGCGCTGATCCGGCTGGTGTGTGAGCACCTCGCCCTCAACCACGTGCGCCGGCTGGACACCCGTTCCGGCAGCATTGAGCTGCGCGGCCGCAGCCTGCGCATCAACGGGCAGGCCGTGGAACTGGCCCCTGCACCGCTGCTGCTGCTTCGTGCCCTGCTGGGCGCCGGCGGCGCAGTCCTGTCCCGCGAATCGCTGTCCGACCTGTTGGAACTGCGGGGGTCCGTCCACGCCCTGGACATGACCGTCAGCCGTCTCCGCTCCTCCCTGCCTGATGGCCGCCTGGTGGAGACTGTGGTGAAGCGCGGATACCGTATCCGCGTCTAGCGGTCCCGGAACAGGCGGCACCACAGCGCAAATGTGTCGGCCGGCTGGCGGATGAGAGCCAAGTCACGGGTTCTGTTACCGGCCGGTAAACACTGGCGAACACGGGGCCTCGAAACAGCAACTGCCGGGAAACACGCCGGAAAAAGCGCGGGCCTACGCTGGGTTCCATCACGAAGTTCCGGCCGCTCCCGGCCGCCAGCGAAAGGGCCAGCACATGTCCGCTCCGGCACCCTCCACGTCCACCTCCTCCGCCACCCGCATCGTCATTGCAGGGGCGGGTCCTGCTGCCCAGGCGCTTGTCAGCCAGCTGGACCGGGCCCGTTTCACCGGCACCATCACTGTGCTGAGCAACCGGGACGACACCCCTGAGGAACTGCTGGAGCTGGCGCTGCTGCCGCAGGTCTCGGTCCGGTTCGGCCAGCCCGCCAGCCACATCGACGCCGTCAACCGCACCGTGGCCACTGCGGACGGCATGGAATTCGCCTACGACCAGCTGGTCATTGCCACCGGATCGGCACCCGTGGCCAGTCCGGTGGAGGGCGCGGGCGCGTGCCTGAGCTACTCCACCATCGATGACGCCGCCCGCATCGGGGAGGCCGTCAGCGAGGTAGCCAGGGAGCTCGGCCGCCGCCCCCTGGGAATCCTGGTGGGCAACGGCACGGCGGCAGGCCAGGCCGAGGCCGTGCTCCGCGCCCAGGGTGTCCGCCCGGTCCGCACCACGGCCCGCCCCGCGGCAGTCGTTCCCGGCACGTCCGGATCCGGCTTTGCTGCGTCCGCTGTGATCTTCGAGGACGGCAGCAGCATGAACGGTGACTTGGTGGTCCTGGCCGAGGAGCGGGTCTCGCGGGACGGACTGGCCGCCAGCGCCGGCCTGCGGACGGCACCCAGCGGAGGGATCGTCATCACCCAGGACTTCCGGACGTCAGTCCCCGGCATCTGGGCCCTCGGTGACGCCGCAGCGTTCGACGGCGTGCGGCTGGGCCTGCTGGTTGCCGCGGCTTCAGCTGCGGGCGCCTGCGCCACGCAGCTGCTGACCGCCGCCTCCGCTGCCGTCCCCCTGCAGGCTGCCGCCTGAGCCCGCCGCAACGCGGCGGCCACTTACCGCCCGGGGCGGCTCCGGTCGCGGGCCGGGGTCGAAGGCCCTGCTGTGGCAAGATGGTTCCGAAACGAGTCATGGGCGTTACAACGCCCGGCCCACAGTCCCCTGGAGAGGACCACCATGAGCAACGAAGCCACCCCTTCCGTTCAGACTGCAACCACCGGCACCGCAGGTTCCAGCGCCATAGCGTCCTACATCGACCACACGCTGCTGAAGCCTGAGGCCGGGGAAGCGGACGTCCTCAAGGTCTGCGCCGAAGCGGCGGAATACGGTTTCAAGTCCGTCTGCGTCAACCCCATCTGGGTCAAAACCGTCAAGACCGCACTGAGGGGCACCGGCGTCCTCACCTGCTCGGTAGTGGGGTTCCCCCTGGGTGCCACCCCCACGGACGTCAAGACCTTCGAAGCCCGCGGCGCGGTCCTGGACGGGGCCGACGAAGTGGACATGGTCATCAACATCGCCGCTGCCCGGGCGGGGGACAAAGGCGCGCTTGTCGAGGACATCTCCGCCGTGGCCGAGGCGGTGCACGCCAGCGGCGCGATCCTGAAGGTCATCATTGAAACCGCGCTGCTCACAGACAGCCAGAAGGTCATGGCCTGCGAGGCAGCCGTGGAGGCCGGAGCGGACTTCGTGAAGACCTCCACCGGGTTCAACGGCGGGGGTGCAACGGCGGAGGACATCGCCCTGATGCGCTCCACGGTGGGCCCGGGCCTGGGCGTCAAGGCCTCCGGCGGGGTACGGTCCCTGGCTGACGCGCAGGCTATGATTGCAGCAGGTGCAACACGTATTGGTGCCAGCTCCGGAATTGCCATTGTCAAAGGTGAACAGGGTTCATCGTCGTACTGACGGCACCGGAAGCCGCCACAGATTGAGCCCCGCGGGGCCGAGGAGGAACTATGTCCAGCAAGATCGCGGCGTCCAGCCAGGGCTCATCTGCCCAGGAAGGCACCATCCAGACCCCGCAGAACGAGAACAAGCTCGGCACGAGCATCCTCCTTTTTGTGGTCATGATCGCGCTGTTCCTGGGAGCCGTGTACTCCCTCTCCTTCCTGACGCTGGACAACCCCTGGCCCATGGCAGTCTGCATCGGCCTGTTCGCCCTTGCTTTCTGGATTCCGCAGAGCATCCTGGGCCGCTCGGACTCCGCCGGCGAACACTAGGCCCAACCACGTAGCGCCAAGTGTCGTTATGAAGGCCACAACGACACTTGGTGGTAACCAGTTGGGATGGTGAACCACAAAGAACCCTTGGACTGTTCAGTCCAAGGGTTCTTTTCTGCTTTCAGAACCAGACGCGGGCCCACGCCACGGCGGCATCGGCGGCGCTGCCCCAGTGCGCATGCGCTACGGACCAGGCGGCCATGCTCAGGCCCACCATGGCGTAGGCACTCACCGGAATCAGGACAAGCCACTCGCGTTTGGACCCGGCCCGTCCCAGCAGCGGAAGGGACAGCGCCCCGTTGGGCCGCCACACCTGGCGCAGCAGCGGCACCCGCCGCAGGGGTTTCGGCGGCCGGACCACCAGCGGCCACAGCAGGGGCACGCCGCCTGTGGTGACCAGGTCACCCACAATATGGACCACCACACCGGTCAGCATGGAGACCGGAAGCCAGGTCCATTGGTCCGGCGCGAACCAGGTGACCAGCCCCGCCATGGTCAGCGCGAAGATCCAGTTGCTGATGAAGCCCGCCTTGGGAAAAAGCTTCAGGGCCTTCGCCGCGATGTTGATCATGAACATGCACAGCAGCCCTGCCCCCACAGACAGCAGCCCCCACTCCGTCTCAAGCTGGACCTGGCCAGCCAGGGTGGCCAGCAGGACAAAGAACGCCGCCCCGAGGACGGAGTGCGTGCCCTGGCGGTGCCCGCCGCTGGCATTTTCGATCCCCACGGCAATCATGTTGGACAGCGGCGGCAGGGAGTTTGCAACCGTACTGTACCGGTGGTCCCAGTCGCAGACCAGGGCTGTTCCCGCCGTTGCCATTCCACCAATCAGGATCCCGGTGGCGTCCAGCGGGTACCAGCCCAGCGTGTACGGGCCCGTCGAGGCAATAGCTACCCACGCCGCGGCTCCCGACGCGGCGTGGTGTCCCCCCATCACCCCCTAGCTGCTGACTGCGGGAGCAGCGAGCGGAGCATCAGCGAAGATGTTCCGGATCACGCCGTTGGCCCACTCCAGGATTTCCGCGTCCTGCAGGTCCCGCCCGCCGATCCTTGCCGTCTTGGGCTTGGGGATCAGCACGGCATCGAGCGCCGGCTTGGACTGGGACCCCGGGTACATCCTGTTAAGCCGCATGACCTTCGATTCCGGCAGGGTGGCCGGCGAGAACTTGATGAAGTTGCCCTGCAGGGCCACATCGGACAGGCCGGCCTCACGGGCGCCCACACGGAAGCGGGCAACGGACACAAGGTTCTGGGCCGGCAGCGGCGGCTCTCCGTACCGGTCCACCAGTTCGGCGAGGACTTCGTCGATGGCCTCGTTGGTGAGCGCAGCCGCGAGCTTCCGGTAGGCCTCCAGGCGCAGCCGCTCCCCCGGCACGTAGTCGTGCGGAAGGTGCGCATTGACCGGCAGTTCGATCTTCATCTCCGCTGCCTTTTCCTCGGCCTCGCCGCGGAAGTCCGCCACGGCCTCGCCCACCAGCCGTATGTACAGATCGAATCCGACGCCCTGGATGTGGCCGGACTGTTCGCCGCCCAGCAGGTTGCCGGCACCACGGATCTCCAGGTCCTTCATGGCCAGCTGCATGCCCGCGCCCAGCTCATTGTGCGTGGCCACGGCCTTGAGCCGTTCCAGTGCCACCTCACCCAGCGGCTTCTCCGAGGGGTAGAGGAAGTAGGCGTAGGCGCGTTCACGCCCGCGGCCCACGCGCCCGCGCAGCTGGTGCAGCTGTGACAGGCCGTACTTGTCCGCGCCGTCCACGATCAGGGTGTTGGCGTTGGAGATGTCCAGCCCGGTTTCGATGATGGTGGTGCACACCAGGACGTCAAAGCGCTTCTCCCAGAAGTCCACGATGATCTGTTCCAGGCGGCTCTCGGACATCTTGCCGTGTGCCACCTCCACGCGGGCCTCCGGCACCAGTTCGCGGATTTTCGCAGCCGTCCGTTCAATGGTGGATACCCTGTTGTGGACGAAGAAGACCTGGCCTTCGCGCATCAGCTCGCGCCGGATCGCGGCGGAGGTCTGCTTGTCAGTGTAGGGGCCAACATAGGTAAGGACCGGGTGCCGTTCCTCCGGCGGCGTGGCCAGGGTGGAGGTCTCCCGGATGCCCGTCAGCGACATCTCCAGCGTGCGCGGGATGGGAGTTGCGCTCATGGCAAGCACGTCCACGTTGGTGCGCATCTTCTTGAGCGCTTCCTTGTGCTCCACCCCGAAGCGCTGTTCCTCGTCCACGATCACCAGGCCCAGGTCCTTGAACTCGAAATCCTTGGACAGCAGCCGATGCGTTCCGATCACCACGTCCACGGTGCCGTTCTTGACGCCTTCCGCTGTCTCCTTTGCCTCCTTGGACGCCTGGAACCGGGACAGCGGCTTCACGCGCAGGGGGAAGCCGGAGAACCGCTCGGTGAACGTTTCGTAGTGCTGTTGGGCCAGCAGGGTGGTGGGCACCAGCACGGCCACCTGCTTGCCGTCCTGGACTGCCTTGAACGCGGCCCGCACGGCAATCTCCGTCTTGCCATAGCCCACGTCGCCGGAAACCAGCCGGTCCATGGGGATCTCACGCTCCATGTCCGCCTTGACCTCGTTGATGGTGGTCAGCTGGTCAGGCGTCTCCACATAAGGGAAGGCTTCCTCCAGTTCGCGCTGCCAGGGGGTGTCAGGGCCGAACGCGTGGCCGCGGGACGCCATCCGGGCAGAGTATAGCCGGATGAGCTCGCCGGCGATCTCCTTGACGGCCTTGCGTGCCTTGGACTTGGTGCTGGCCCAGTCCGCGCCGCCCATTTTGCTCAGGACGGGCGTGTCCCCGCCCACGTAGCGGGTCACCTGGTCCAGCTGGTCCGTGGGAACGAACAGCCTGTCCCCCGGCGCTCCGCGCTTGGACGGTGCATACTCCAGCACCAGGTACTCGCGCACCCCGTCGCCGCCACCGGCGACCTTCCTCTGGATCAGCTCCACGAACTTGCCGATGCCATGCTGCTCATGCACCACGTGGTCTCCGGTCACGAGCTGCAGCGGGTCCACGGCGTTGCGCCGCTTGGACGGCATCCGCCGCATGTCCTTCGTGGAACCGGCAGAGGTCCGGCCCAGCAGGTCGGCTTCGGTGAGGAGGCCCAGCTTGAGCCCGTCCAGGACAAAACCGCGTCCGACGGCGGCAGTAGTCACCTCGATGATGCCCGCCTGGGGCTCGTGGTCCAGGCTGTCCACCCGGGCGCAGGGGATGTCGTTCTCGTGGAACAGCTCTGCCAGGCGCTGGGCCGGACCGGGACCTTCCGTGGCGACGACGATCCGCCACTGGTCCCGGACATGGGAGCCGATGAAGTCCATCATCTCGGCCACATCGCCCTGGTAGCCCCTCGGTTCCCGCGCATGCAGGTTGAGGACGTCGATGTCCGGCAGCAGTTCCTCGTCCTGCGCCAGGGAGGTGATGGACCACCAGGACACCCCGTGCTCCAGGGAGGAGCTGCGCGTTTCCGTCAGGGACCGGAAGCTGGCGGAATGGAGCGCGGCACTGGCTTGGGAGCTCAGGTCCAAAGGTGCCGTCCCGCCGTCGGACGCCGTGGACCACGCCGCCTCCAGGAATTCCTCGTTGGTGGCGGCGAGGTCGTGGGCACGGGTGCGGACCTTTTCCGGTTCAACAACCACCGAGATGGAGCCTGCCGGCAGCTGCTCCACGAACGGGACCATGGAGTCCACCAGCACCGGCGCCAGGGATTCCATGCCCTCCACGGCGATCCCGCCGGCAATCTTTTCCAGCATGTCGGCCGCGGCCGGGAGCTGCGCCTTGAGAGTGGCTGCCCGGGACATCACGGACGGGGTGATGAGGATCTCGCGGCAGGGCGGCGCGTGCAGCTCGGTGGGGTGGTGCAGCCCGGGCGAGGACAGCGAGCGCTGGTCTGCCACGGCGAACCAGCGCATCTGGTCCACTTCGTCACCAAAGAACTCCACCCGGATGGGGTGGTCCTCGGTGGGCGGAAAGACGTCGATGATCCCGCCGCGGACGGCAAATTCACCGCGGTGCGTCACCATGTCCACCCGGGCGTAGGCTGCGTCGGACAGGCTCCGCACAACCTCGGTGAAGGGCCGTTCCTGGCCCACCTTCAAGGTGACCGGGACAAGCTCACCGAGGCCTGCAACCACCGGCTGGACCACGGCGCGGACGGGAGCCACCACAATCCGGAGCGGGCCCGCCGTCGAGGTTTCAGGATGCGCCAGGCGGCGGAGCACCGACAGGCGCCGGCCTACGGTGTCCGAACGGGGCGAGAGGCGCTCGTGGGGCAGCGTCTCCCAGCTGGGAAACTCGGCCACGCAGTCGGCCGGAAGGTACGCCCGCAGCGCGGCCGTCAGGTCCTCAGCCTCCCGGCCCGTGGCGGTGACGGCAAGGACCACACCCGACCCGCCGGCGTCGTCCCCGGCGCCGGAGGCGGCAATGCCGTCCGCCATCTCAGCAAGAAGCACCGCCCGCAGCCCGGCGGGCGCGCTGATCTGGTAATCCTGGCCGCGGACCGCGAACCCGCGGGCAGCCTCGGCGCGGACGCGCGCGAAGGTCTGGTCCGCGGCAAGTGCGCGGCGCAGACCGTCCAGCGAGGGGCCGTGATTGGACTGGCCGGGAAGGCTCATGGCAGAAGCTCCTGTGGTGTTACGGAAAGCAGGCAACGCGAAAACCCGAAATTCGCTGCGAATCCCGGGTAAACCCAGCCTACCGCGCGGCTCCGACAAAGCGTGCTGGCTCAAGACTGGCACTCTCGCACAGGGCTGGCACTATGGCGCGGGGCTAGGCTGGCAGTGACGGACAAGACAGGCAGCTGAAGCCGGCGGCAGTCTGCGCAAGCAGCAGCCGTCCAGACTGCGGGCCGCTCCGAATGGCCTGTGGACGATAAGGAGCCACCATGACTGAAACCAGCAGCACCCCGCGGAAATCCAGGACTGTCCTGGTCACCGGAGCCACCGGCTACATTGGGGGCAGGCTTGTGCCCAAGCTCCTGGAGGCGGGCCACACGGTCAAAGTCCTGGTGCGCTCCCCGGACAAGATCGCCGGGGTGCCGTGGCGGGACAATGTGGAGGTTGTGGAAAGCAGCCTTGACGACGGCGGTGCCCTGCGGGAGGCGCTGGACGGCGTTGACGTTTTTTACTACCTGGTGCATTCCATGGCGGCCGGGTCCGGATTTGAAGCCAAGGAGCAGGCCATGGCCCGGACGGCGGCGGAAGCCGCTGCTGCTGCGGGGGTCGGCAGGATTGTCTACCTCGGGGGGCTGCACCCCACGGGCGTCGAGCTGTCCACCCATATGCGTTCCCGGGAAGCGGTGGGGAAAGTCTTCCTGGACAGCCCGGTGGATGCCATCGTGTTCCAGGCCGGCGTGGTGATCGGCTCAGGCTCTGCGTCCTTCGAAATGATCCGCCACCTTTCCGAGACGCTGCCGCTCATGCCGGCACCCAGCTGGGTCCGCAACCGGATCGAAGCCATCGCTGTGCGGGACGTCCTCTACTACCTGGTCTCGGCGGCGTCCCTGGAAGGACCGATCAACCGCACGTTCGATATCGGCTGCCGGCAGGTCCTCACCTATGCAGGGATGATGAAGGAGTACGCCGCCGAAGCCGGGCTCCCCTACCGCGTGGTGCTGGCGCTTCCCGTCCCGGCGCCCAAGCTTGCCGGCATGTGGGTGGCGCTGACCACCCCCATCCCCTTATCCATGGCCGTACCGCTGGTTCAGTCCCTCCAGCACGATGCCGTGTCCGACGAGCACGACATCGACCAGTACATCCCACAGCCCGACGGCGGACTGACCACCTACCGCACGGCGGTGGCCCTGGCCCTCGGCAAGGAACGCGACGGCCAGGTGCAAACGACGTGGGCCAATGCCGGGGCGGCTTCGGATCCCCTGCCCAGCGACCCCGAGTGGGCCGGGCACAAGGTCTACATCGACGAACGGACTTTCCACGGAGATGTGGACCCGGCCCATGTGTGGACGGTGATCGAGGGCATCGGCGGGCGGAACGGGTGGTACTCCCTTCCCCTGGCGTGGCAGGTCCGCGGCTGGCTGGACAAGCTGACCGGCGGAGCCGGGCTGCTCCGCGGACGGCGGCATCCCCACACCCTGGCCACCGGGGAGGTTGTTGACTGGTGGCGTGTGGAACGGATAGACCGCGGGAAGCTGCTGAGGCTGCGGGCAGAAATGCGCGCTCCGGGGCGTGCCTGGCTGGAGCTCTCCGTAGAGCCCGACGGAACCGGGAGCCGGTACCGCCAGCGTGCAATCTTCTTCCCCAAAGGGCTCAGCGGAAGGCTGTACTGGCTCGCCGTGCTGCCCTTCCACAGCCTGATCTTCCCCGCCATGGCCCGGAACATCACCAGCGCCGCCCAAAAGATCGTGGATGCGGAGCACGAAGAACAAAGCCCGTAGGATGTGTGGAGTTAAAACCGTTCCGCACGTCCCAGGAGGACACATGGCCCTGAGCGCAACCACCACCCTTCCGCACTCCGTCGACAACGTCGCAGCTGTCCTGGTGAACGAGGATTTCCAGCGCCACGTCAGCCAGCTCGTGGGCGGCTCGCTGGAATCGTTCACCGTGGTTGGAGACGTTGCCGGAGCTTTCAGCGCCACTTCGGTGCGGACCCTGCCCACCACCCGCCTTCCCGAGATTGCCCGGAAGTTCGTGGGTGAGCAGCTCAAGGTGACCCAGGTGGAAAACTGGGACGCTCCGGCTGCGGACGGCTCCCGCCAGAGCAGCATCTCGCTGAAGATTGCCGGCGCCCCCGTTGATGTCACCGCCGTGCAGCGGCTCGTGGCTGCCGACGGCGGCACCCGCGTCGAGCTTGAGGGCGCCGTAAAGTCCTCGGTGCCGTTCCTTGGCGGGAAGATCGCTGATGCCGCAGAGCCGATGGTTGCCAAGGCCCTGAACCTCCAGGCCAAGCAGGCACAGGCCTGGCTGGAAAGCCACTAACCCGTGGAACTGCCCGTTTTCGCTTCACTGGTCCTGATCATCGCGGGAGTCTGGTCCCTGGTGGTCTGGCCGCAGTTCCTGCGCAGGGTCATGAAGGATCCGCGTGCCCGGGACTCCGCGGGAAAGGCCACCAGGTTCCTGACCGTCCATATGGTGCTGGTCAGCATCTCCATGGTGCTGGGCGCCGCCACGGCCGTCATTGGCGTTATGGCGCTGGCCGGCTAAGCGGCCTGCACTGCCAGCAGGAAAGCGCTGTACGAATTAGGTGCAAGATGAAGGCCCTCGTCCCGCCGGGAGGAGGGCCTTCATTGGTTCTTATCACCCCCGGGAGGAATGCCCTCAGGGGTCAGGCAGCCTGGTTGAGCGCGTCCTCCGCGGCAACCCAGGAAATCATGGCGCACTTCACGCGGGCCGCATAGCGGGCCACCCCTTCAAATGCCGCCGCATCCCCCAGCAGGTCAGGATCCGCGGAGACCTTCCCGCGTGAGCGCAGGACTTCACGGAAGCTGTCAATGGCCTTGTGCAGCTCCGCCACCGTCATCCCCTCGGCCATTTCACTGAGCACCGAGGCGGACGCCATGGAGATGGAGCATCCCGCCCCGTCCCACGCCACCTGGGCCACTTTTCCGTTCTCAACCGCGACCCTCAGCGTGACTTCGTCCCCGCACACAGGGTTGAGCTGGTGCGACTGGCCGGTGTTCGCGCCCTCAGGCGCCTCTGTCCCCGCAAGGCCGCTGCCGTGCCGGGCCTTGGAGTGGTCCAGGATGATCTGCTGGTACAGCTGGTCAAGGCTCATAGTGTTACCTTCGGTCTTCCCTGCTAGGCGCGGAAATAAGCCCGCACGCCGGCGACGGCATCCAGGAACTGGTCGATGTCGTCCGTGGTGTTGTACAGGTAGGCGCTAGCTCTGGTAGTGGCGGTCAGCCCCAGCCTGCGGTGCAGCGGCTGGGCGCAGTGGTGGCCCACGCGCACGGCGATGCCCCGCGAGTCAAGGAACTGGCCCACGTCGTGGGCATGAACACCCTCGACGTCGAAGGCGGCAAGCCCGATCCGCTCCTGGCCGGCGGCGGGCCCCAGGACCCGGATTCCCGGAATCGACTCCAGCCCCGCAACCATGCGCTGGCCGAGCCCTGACTCCCACTGGTGGATACGGTCCAGGCCCGTCTCCGTCAGGTAGTTCGCCGCTGCAGCCAGCGCCACAGCCTGGGAAATCCGCTGCGTACCTGCTTCGAAGCGCTGGGGCGCGGGAAGATACTCAGCGCGTTCCATGGTGACCGTGGTGATCATGGAGCCGCCGGTGAGGAAGGGCGGCAGGATGTCCAGCAGTTCCTGCTTACCGTACAAGACCCCGATGCCCGTGGGGGCAAGCATCTTGTGGCCGGAAAACACAGCAAAGTCGACGCCGAGTCCCTTCACGTCCAGGGGAAGGTGCGGGGCTGACTGGCACGCGTCCAGGACCACCAGCGCGCCGGCTTTCCGGGCCAGTCCCACGAGCTCCGCTACGGGGTTGATTGTCCCCAGCACGTTTGAAGCGTGGGTGAACGCCAGCACACGCGTCCGGCTCCCGATGATGTCCCCGGCCTGGTCCATGCGGAGTGACCCGGCGTCGTCCACAGGGATGTAGCGCAGGATGGCACCGGTACGGAACGCCAGTTCCTGCCAGGGAATCAGGTTGGCGTGGTGCTCCATCTCCGTCACCACAATTTCATCGCCCGGGTTCAGGGCAAGCTCCTTCAGCCGGGCATCCCCCCTGCCCTGGGCAGCCCACAGGCCGGCGTTGGACAACGCATAGCTGATCAGGTTCAGGCCCTCAGTGGCGTTTGAGGTCCAAATCGTTTCCGCGTAGTCAGCGCCGATAAAGTCCGCGACGGTCTGCCGGGCATCCTCGAACACCTCGGTGGCCTCCACGGCAAGATGGTGTGCGCCCCGGTGCACCGCCGCATTGCGCTGCTCATAGAACTCCTGCTCGGCTTCAATGACGCTCAGGGGGTTCTGGGAGGTAGCTCCGGAATCGAGGTAGACCAGCGGCTGGCCATTGACCAGCTGGTCCAGGACCGGGAAATCGTTGCGGATGCGGAGCACCTCGGCGTTATCCATGACCGGCAGGGCGCGCTCCAGCGTGGGCGGCGTTGATACTACGGCCAAGACGTACTCCTTGAGATGCCAACCATGACACTCAATTGTCCCACAGCACGGCTGTGGCGGCCGCCCGGGAGGGGCAGCCGCCACGTCCGCTCCGGGCTTCAGCCCCGCGGATTGGAGGGCCGGCGACGGCTGGGGGGAGAGTCTCGGTCTCAGAAGACTCTGACGTCGCCGGCCCCGTCTGGCCCGGTCACCTTGACCGGAAGCTTGCGAGACCTTGAACTTCTCAGGCGTGGTTTGCGGCCTCTTTACGGCCGCTTTTTTCACTTCCTTAAGTAAAGCCCGCGGGGTCCGGACATACACGAGTAGGGAGTACTCGAATTCCATGGCGGGGTACTACCGGGACCGGGGGCTGATACCCGGTGGGGCTTTCTCACGAACCGCGGGCAGGCTGTGATCAGCAGCTCGGAAAGGGCAGGAGGAAGGTGGCTGAGTCCGCTGGAGCAGTCTGGAGTTAGCGAAGCCCTCGTCCTGCTACTTGGGAAGCGCCGAGTCCAGCTCGTCCCGGCTGCGCACGCCGAGCTTTACGTAGGTGCGGTAAAGGTGTCCCTCAACCGTCCGGACGGAAACCATGAGCCGCTGGGCGATCTCGCGGTCCGTGAGCCCCTGCACTGCGAGCTCAACGATGTCCTGTTCTCTGCGGGTGAGATGGACTGCGGGGGCCGCGGCGATGAACCGGCCCTCCCGGAAACGCTCGCCGAGTTCGTGGTCACACTTTTCGCGCTGGGCAACGGCCTGCCGGGAGCGCCGCCGCTCCCCAGCCTGCTCCAGCACCGTGCTGGCACGGGCATAGGCCTCGCGGGCAAGGTTTACGAAGCCGGATTCCTCCAGGGCGGCGGCCGTTCCCATCAGGGCATCGCCATCCGCTGCCTCCCAATCGGCAGCCAGCTTCAGCATTGCCGCGGCCCAGCGGCCCTCTACGCCGCGGGCCGCGTTTTGCACCATGGGGATCACCGATGCATCCCCCAGGTCCCAGAGCAGCGACAGGAGCTCCAGCAGGGTGCCGGCCCTTGACGAGGCCTCCGTGGTGGTCGCCAGGGTATGGAGGGCGGCGAGGCCCTTGCCGTCGCGGGCCAGGTACTCTGAAGCGGCCGCACCGTAGGCGCCCGCCAGAAGGTCATGGGCGGGGCCTCCTGCCACCGCGTCCTTGCAGTCCTGTTCCAGCCGCTTTGCCTGGGCAGTGTCACCGAGCCGTGCGGCAACGTAAAAGCCGAGGGCCGAACCGAAGCGGAACAACTGCAGTGGATCGCTGAGCCTGAGCGCTTCCACTGCTGGCAGCAGCAGCTGGTAGGCCCGCTCCATCCGGCCCTGCCGCAGCATTGAGTAGCCGCGCAGCACCTGCAGGCTGCCGTTGAACGTCCCGGTCCCGGCGGCATGTCCTGCCGCATAGCTTTCGAGTTCACGCTCCGCGGATTCCCACTCCCCCATGGCAAGGTAGCCAATGACCAGCCGCCCCAGGACGAACTCGGAGTAGAAGAACAGGTCGTCCTCCAGCGTCGGCAGCTCGGAAGCTGCAAGCAGCGCAGCGTCGAGCCCTTCCGCGGGCCGGCCGGCCGCGGCAAGGGCATGCGCCAGGAGCGCCTCGCCGATGGCTTTCAAAGGCTCGCCGGTTTTTCCCGTGGAGCTGTGGCTCCTGAGGTCCGCCACCCGGCTGGAAAGGGCCGGCACGTTGACGTCCGCGCCGGACTGCAGCAGCTGCAGCAGATCTTCCTGCGCTTCACGTACTGCCTCCGGCAACCCCTGGTTGTGCTCCCGCACGTCCTCGGCCAGGGCAGCCAGGGGACGGCCTGTTGCCTGGTGGGCCGACGCCCGCAGCAGCAGGACCGAAGGGCCCTGGGGGCCTCCCACCAGCTGCAGCCAGCTGTCGTCAAGCAGCGCGGCGGCTTCGGCGTAGGCGCCCTCGTTGTAAAGGGCGCGCGCCTGCACGGCGTGCGCAAGGTGCACAAGATCGCCGTCCTGCACCTTGGCAGCGATGGATCGCGCGCTGTGGTTCCGGAAGCGGGCCAGTGCTTCGCGCGCGGCGTCCAGCATGTCGGCGTCGGACACACGGAGGCCGCACTCAAGCGACCACTCCACGAACCGCAGCCGGCTTTCCCCGCGAAGGGCGGCTGGGTCCTGGTGCTCCCGGATTTTTTCCAGCAGCTGCAGGCTCCGGGAAACCGAGATGGTGTTCCGGATGGCCTTTGCGAACAGCCCGTTCCAAATGGTGAGTTCGGAGGGGACGCCGGAGTTTTCAACAACCATCTGCTGGTCAAGCAGGGAACGGACAATCGCCGCCCCGCAAATTTCCTCGATCACTTTCCGGCCCACAGGTCCGGCGAGCGCAATGAACTTCATGGCCTCCTGTTCCTCGGCCCGACGCCGGAGATGGTCCTTGGTGACCACGGCAGTAAGGCGGACCCCATCGGTCGGCAAAGAGCCCAGCAAGACCCAGATTCCGTTCCGTTTGGCCAGGGTCCCGGACTCCGCGGCGTCATGCAGCAGCGCATCCAGAACGCGCGGATTTCCTCCCGAGGCGCTCCAGACGGCGTCCACAGTGGCGTCAGGGACGGTGCCGTCCAGGACGTGGGCCAGGACTTCCTCGATCTGTTCCCGGTTCAGCGGGCGCAGGTCCACGCGTTCGGCCAGGCCGTCGTACCAGAGCTGGTCCAGCGGTTGGGGCAGGCCCGGACGCGGCCTCGCCGCCGCCACCACTGTTGCCCAGCCGGCCGAAATCAGCTCCGCCACCACGCCGGCGGAATCCTCGTCCAGGTAATGCGCATCGTCCACCATGAGCAGGACGGGCGCGCCGTTGCCGGCCTTCACTTCCTCGAAATAGCTCCACATGGACCGCAGGACGGCAACAGGAGAGACCGATTCCTCGGCAGTCAGGTCACCCGTATACGGCGTCAGGACACCGAACGGCACCGCGGCGAGGGCGGAACTGCCGTGCATCTGCAGCACATTCATGTCCGCGGCCAGGCGCTCCGCTATGGCCTCCGTGAGGGAGGACTTTCCGATGCCGGGGCCCGCCATGATGAAGACCGCCTGGCTGGCGCGGTTCCGGACCATGTTGCAGATCCGGTCCAGGGGTTCTTTCCGCCCGGTGAGGAAACGCTGCGCAGTGTTGGGCTTGTGCCCGTTAGACGAGTCCAGTCAGATCACCCCTGGAAGTTACGCCGAGTTTGGTGAAGACCTGGTAGAGGTGGCCTTCAACGGTACGGACTGAGACGCCCATCTCCAGGGCGATGTCCCGGTTGGAAGCGCCGCGTCCTGCCAGCCGGGCAATCTGGCGCTCCCTGCTGGTCAGCAGGGGGCTTCCGCTGCTGGGTACGATGGGAAGGTTGGCCACGGTGGCTGCCAGGATATCGAGCCGGGCCTGTGCCGTCCGGGCTGTGAGGGAGTCGCCGTCCTGGCGTGCGAAATCCACTGCAAGTGCCATGCACCGGGCTTCCACGGCATCGAGTTCCAGGGTGGCGGCCAGTTCGCCGCCCGCGAGGAGGGTCTTCGCATCCTTGGTCCTGGTGCCTATGGCGACCAGGCGGGAAATCTCGGCCAGCGGCCCTTGGCGGTGCCCCGCAATCTCCTCCAGCTGGCGGAAATCCGCGTCGCTGCCGTTCACGGTGGCGGCGAGCAGGCTGATTCCGGCCAGGGTGAAACGCCCTGCCTCCATGTGCTGCCGGGCGGACTGCTTCAGCCCGGCAACGGCGTCAGGATCGCCCAGCCACCGGCCCGCCACGAGCGCGCAGAACTCAGCAATGCTCTCGGCGATGAAGCTGGACGTCCCGGATGTCCTCTGGACTTTGGCCAGGTATTTGCGTGCCTGCGCAGCATTGCCGGTCTGGGCATGGGCCAGTGCGATGGCTGCGTACGCGCAGCGGAGGGCGGCCTGGACGGGCTGGAGCTCCAGCTGTGCTGCCGCGGAGATCAGGGGGTCCAGGGCAGCGGCTCCACGGCCCGAGTAGACGTAGGCGATGCCGGCAGCCAGCTCCGTAGCAGCGCTCCGGAAGGGAAGGCTGTGCGGTTCGTCAGTGGCCTGCGGGCCCAGGAGGTCGATGCACCGCCGCCACTGGCCCGCGATCAGCAGCACCAGGTAGGCCTCCTTGGTGTACCGCTCGCGAAGGCCGACGATATGGGAGGCGTCACTGATCTGGCCTCCCAGCTGCCGCATGACGCTGAGCGCATCCATTTCGCGCCCCGTCAGGGCCAGCGCGGTCATCAGCAGGATGGCTGAATTCATACGGTTCTCGGTATCCGGGTTCAGCGCTGGATCAGAGGCCTTTTCGAGGGCGGGAATGATGGAGGCGTAGTCGCCCACGAAGGCCCGGTACTCGAACTCGCTCAATTCCACCCGGTGAACAGCCGCAGCACCAGGCTCCGGCCACGCAGTGCGGTTCGGCGCCTGTTCAAGCCGTTGCCTGGCTTCAGCCAGCAGGTCCGGCACCCTGGCTGCTGCCTCCGGCAGCCACATCATGACCTGCGACTTGGCCGCTATGACGTGGGCGTACTCCCCTGCGTCGAGGCCGTCCAGCTCCGGCTGGGAGATGTCATCAAGGGCGGCCATGGCCTGGACGGGCATGTCCAGCTGGAGGTATGCGGCGGCTTTCTGGCGCTGCCCGGCCACCCACTCCCGGTCCGTCCGGCGAAGCATCTCCGCGTAGGTCAGGGCAAACCGTGGATCGAACAGCTGGACGGCGGCGTCGGCGGCCGCGAGTGCAAGGGCTGGACTCAGGTCCGCCTCGCACTCGTGGGTCCAGGCCGCGAAAGCCATCAGTTCCTCAACCGTCATCCCGGCTGGATCGGGTTCCGTGCCGCCCAGGAGCACGCTCCGCAGCTCCCGGCGCCGGGCAATGCTCAGCCAGGTGCGAACCACATCCCCAATGTATTTTTCGCGCAGCGACACCCAGCGGTGGTCCGAGGCATCGATCTCCAGCAGCCCGCCGTCCTCCATGTCCGCTACCACTTCGGCGCTGTAGATGGCGGTAAGCCTGGAAAGTTCCACACGGCGTGCGCAGGACAGCATCTCGATGACTTCCCGGGTTTGGGGACTCTCCCTGGACCAGCGGGACCGGACAATGTCGTCAAGGCTGGCAGCGCCGTCGAGCACCACTTTGTCCCGCAGCGTCCAGACGGAATCGGACAGGACGAGGTTCCCGGACAGCTGCTGTTCGGTAACGAGAGCCTTCAGCAGCAGCGGATTACCGCCCACCATGTGGTGGTAGGTACTCACCAGCGATGCGGACACGCGGTGGCCCAGGAGCGACAGCAGAACCTGGCGGGTCTGCAGCTCGTTAAGGTTGCTGAGCCGGACTTCAGCGAGGCGGCGGTCCGTCAGCAGCCAGTGGAAGTCCGCCGGGAGATCACTGATCTTGGGCGCCACGGCAATGATCTTCGCTGTGCCGGTCAGGAGTACGTTCAGCAGTACCCCCGCGCTCATCTCGTCGATGCAGCCGGAGGTGTCCAGGGTGATCACGCAGGGCCTGCCGGCGGCATCGCTGCGGATCAGGGATGTAATGCCGCGGAGTATGGCCGTGGGGGATCCCATGTAGGCCTGCGGGAGCCGGGCCAGGAGGAAAGAGAGGCAGCCGTAGGGCGTGCTGGAACCGGCTGGGCCGCTGCGGAGCTGAAGTGACCACACGTCCGGGCCCAGCTCCGTGACCGCTGCCCGGGCCAGCGAGGACTTTCCCACGCCGCGTCCCCCGGTGATGACCACCCCAAGGGAATCGGCGCTGGTGAGGGCGGTACGGACAGATTCGAGGTTTGCGCCTCGGGCAGGGGCAGACCAGGGCTGACCCTCCCGCTTGCCGGAGGTATCCCTGTTCAGCCCGACGTCGTGGGGCGTTGACCCACGTCCCCAGCTGAGTGGCTCGATTGACATGAACTTTTCCCCTACATCCCCGCGATAGCGGGATGTAGCCCCATTGCTCCCCCGCATAGGAAGAAGACTACCCCGGGGCACAGACAACGAGACAGGGCCAAGGGCCATTAAGTTTTCATGTTGCTAACGTTCGGACTTCGCGGGGTGGAACTTCTGTTGCGCTGCGGTCAGGCCATCACGGAGCAGGACCTCCACTGCGTCCGCTGCTTCGTCCAGCAGGAAGGGGAGTTCCTTGAGTTCGGCAGTGCCGAAGTCGCGCAGGACATAGTCGGCCGTTTCCATGCGGCCGGGCGGCCGTCCCACCCCTACCCTGACGCGGAGGTAGTCCTTGGTGGCCAAGGCCTTGGAGATGTCCCGCAGCCCGTTGTGGCCGCCCTCTCCCCCTCCGGTCTTGAGCTTCACTGTGTTGAACGGAATGTCGATCTCGTCGTGGACAGCCACCACATGGTCAGGGGTGATGCCGTAGAAATTTGCCAGTGCCGCGGTGGGACCGCCTGAAACATTCATGTAGCTCATCGGCTTGGCCAGCACCACGCGGGGTCCGCCAATGCCCAGGCGTCCTTCGAGGACCTGGGCGCGGGCCTTGTGGCTTTTAAAACCGGCACCCATCCGGGCGGCGAGTTCGTCGAGCACCATCTGGCCTACGTTGTGCCTGTTGCCTTGGTACTGTGCCCCCGGGTTTCCGAGGCCAATGATGAGCCAGGTATCAGTCATGAATCAATCCTAGGGTGGGGGTTTGCCGCGCCCGGCGCCGGTTAAGGGCAGTAGACATGCCAGTGGCCGGACCCCCACTGGAGTCCGGCCACTGGCGGGAAATGCGGCTGATTACTCGGCTGCTGCTTCCTCGGTGGCTTCGGGAGCCTCTTCGGCAGCGGCTTCGGTGCCCTCGCCGGCTTCTTCTTCTTCGGCGATCTCGACAGCTTCCGAGATGTTCACCACGAGCGCCTCGGCGTCGGTGAGCAGGACAGAGCCCTTCGGCAGCACCAGGTCGGAAGCGTGGATGTGCTCGCCGGCTGCGCGGCCTTCGATGCTGACCTCAACGGACTCGGGCAGGTGGGTAGCCTCGGCTTCGAGGGACACCACGGTGAGCTCGAGGTTGTGCACGGTGCCGGGGGCGGTTTCGCCCGAAACGTGGACGGGAACGTCAACGGTCACCTTTTCGCCCTGGCGGACGGTCAGGAGGTCGATGTGCTCGATGATCTGCTTGATGGGATCGCGCTGGACATCCTTCACCAGGGCCAGGTGGCCTTCACCGTTGATGTCCAGGGACAGCAGGGCGTTGGCGGTGCGGACGGCCAGGGTAGTTGCCTTTGCCGGCAGGGTGATGTGGATGGGGTCTGCGCCGTGGCCGTAGATGACGGCGGGGATGAGGTTGGCCATCCGTGCGCGGCGGGCGTAGCCCTTGCCGAATTCGGTGCGTACTTCTGCTGCGAGCTTCTGCTCAGACATGGAAATCTCCTTGAAAACTAAACGGTGTTCAGCAAGGGCGGAGGTCTGTCGCGACCTTCAACGCCAGGCGGCCGGAGCCATGCCCATCTTCGAAGGGAGATTCAGACCCAGTCGATAACGGAGACCTGCACTCCGGTGACCGAGTGAACGGTGACCGGCGCTCTCCCTCGCCAAGGTATCGCTGACAAGCTTACCAGCGCCGGTCCTGTTTACTGAAAACGGGACCGGCGCCGCGGGCCTGCCTAAGCGTTGCCGTCGAACCTACGCGTTGCCGTCGAAGAGGCTGGTGACCGAGCCGTCGTCGAAGACCTCACGAACGGCGCGGGCGATCAGCGGTGCGATGGAGAGCACCGTCAGCTGGGGGAAGCGCTGGGATCCGGTGAGCGGAAGGGTGTTGGTCACCACTACCTCGCGCGCGCCGGACTCCGAGAGCCGCTTGGCGGCGGGATCGGAGAAGACCGCGTGGGTGGCCGCGATGATGACGTCTTTCGCCCCGGCGTTCTTCAGCACCTGGACGGCACCGGAAATGGTTCCGCCGGTGTCGATCATGTCGTCGATCAGGACGCAGGTGCGCCCCTCGATCTGGCCCACCACAGTCTTGGAAACAGCCTGGTTGGGCACCGTCAGGTCGCGCATCTTGTGCACGAACGCGAGCGGCGCGCCGCCCAGGCGCTCTGCCCACTGCTCCGCCACCCGCACGCGTCCGGTGTCCGGGGAGACAACGGTAACGTTCTCGGCGTCCACCCGGGTGCGGATGTAGTCAGCCAGGAGCGGGATGGCCATGAGGTGGTCCACCGGACCGTCGAAGAAGCCCTGGATCTGCGAGGTGTGCAGGTCCACGCTCATGATGCGGTCTGCGCCTGCCGTCTTATACAGGTCCGCTACCAGCCGGGCCGAGATGGGTTCGCGGCCGCGTCCCTTCTTGTCCTGGCGGGCGTAGGGGTAGAACGGCGAGACCACCGTGATGCGCTTGGCGGAGGCGCGCTTCAGGGAATCGATCATGATCAGCTGTTCCATCAGCCAGTTGTTCAGCGGTGCCGGGTGCGCCTGGATGACGAACGCATCGGTGCCGCGGACACTCTCGCCGGCGCGGACGTAGATCTCGCCATTGGCGAAGTCGTAGGCGTCCACGGGCAGCAGTTCGGTACCCAGTTCCTTGGCGATTTCCCGGGCCAGCTCGGGGTGGGCCCGTCCGGTGGCGAGCACCAGCTTCTTTTCGCCGCGCGCCGTAATTTCGCTCATGGTTGGTTGCCCTCTTCTGTAGATGCCGGGGTACTTGAGGAATCTTTGGTGGCTGCCTGGGCCAGTTCAGCGGAGCGGGTTCCGGGGCGGTTCGCCGCCACCCAGCCCTCCGTGTTGCGCTGCGCTGCGACTGTCAGCACGAGCGCTCCCGCGGGCACGTCCTTGCGGATCACCGCGCCGGCGCCGCTGTAGGCGCCGTCCCCCACGGTGACCGGGGCAACAAAGACGGTGTTGGAACCCGTGCGGACGCCTGAGCCGATCACCGTGCGGTGCTTCTTCTCGCCGTCGTAATTTGCGGTGATGTTTCCGCAGCCAATGTTGGTGTCCTCGCCGATTTCGGCGTCACCGGCATAGCCGAGGTGCGAGAGCTTGGAGCCGCGCCCGATGGTCACATTCTTGGTTTCGTAGAAGGCGCCGATCTTGCCGGTCTCCCCCAGCACCGTGCCCGGGCGGAGGTAGGTGAAGGGCCCGACGGCGGCGCGGGCGCCGATGACAGCCCCGGAACCATGGGTGCGGGTCACGGTGGCGCCCTCGCCGACGGTGACGTCCGTCAGGGTGGTATCGGGGCCGACGACGGCGTCCCGGGCCACAGTGGTGGTGCCGTGAAGCTGCGTGTTGGGGAGGATGCGGACATCCTCGTCAAGGGTCACCGACGAGTCGATCCAGGTGGTTGCGGGGTCCACTACCGTCACGCCGGCGCGCATCCAGGCCTCCACCGTGCGGCGGTTCAGCTCGGCGCCGAGGGCCGAGAGCTGGACGCGGTCATTGGCGCCTTCCACCTGCCAGCGGTCCGCAGTGACGACGGCGGCCACGCGGCCGCCTGACTCACGGGCCAGGCCCAGCACATCCGTCAGGTACTTTTCGCCCTGTGAATTGTCAGTGGTCACGTGGGCCAGGGCATCGCGGAGAACAGCTGCGTCGAAGGCGTAAATGCCTGAATTGACTTCCCGGATGAGCCGCTCCGTTTCAGAGGAGTCCTTGTGCTCACGGATGCCGGTGACCGTTCCATCCTCACCGCGGAGGATCCTGCCGTAGCCTGTGGCGTCGTCCAGGACGGCCGTCAGCACGGTCACGGCGTTGGCCTCGCGCTCGTGGGTGGCCACGAGTTCAGCAAGCAGGGCGCCGGTGAGCAGGGGCACGTCGCCGTACGTCACCACCACGGTTCCCGCCAGGGGCCCGCTGGCGTCGAGGGCCTGGAGGGCGACTTCCACGGCACGGCCGGTGCCCGGGATGTCATCCTGGTCCACGATCACTGCCGCCGGGTCGACGTCCGCGAGGTGGCGCGCCACCAGGTCGCGTTCATGGCGGACCACGATGGCCAGTTGCCGGGGGTTGACGCTGCGGGCGGCCAGCAGAGCATGGGCCACCATGGACCTGCCGCCGATCTCATGCAGGATCTTGGGGGTACGCGACTTCATCCGGGTACCGGCGCCTGCCGCCAGGACGATGACTGCGGCCGGGCCGGTGTTCTCGGGGATCACGTACGGGCTCTCCTTGCTTGGTTATGCTCGCGCTGACGGTGTCCGGCCGCATTGCGGGCCGCACCGTATGTCATGCTACTGAACGCTCCATGCGCAGCAGTTCCGCCCATAGGATTCGAACCTATACTCCACGGCTCCAAAGGCCGGGGTGCTGCCATTACACCAGAGCGGACCGTGCCGTGGCGCGCGGCCGGGCACAAGTAGTTATTTTGCCACGGGTTCGGGGCGCTGCGCGACACGGGACAGTCCCACCGGTTCCGCGACTCAGGTTTCGCGGACCGCGGTACGCCTGCCGTCCCGCTGCAGTCCTGCCCGTGACCGGTGGTGCATGATGGAAATGTGAGCAACAACCCTCCGCGGACACGCATGACCGGCCTGCAGCGGCGGAGCCAGCTGATCGACGTCGGACGCGGACTTTTCGCCGCAAGGGGCCTGGACGGGACCACTATCGAGGAGATTGCGGCGTGCGCCGGGGTGTCCAAGCCGGTGATCTACGAGCACTTCGGTTCCAAGGAAGGCCTGTACACCCAGGTGGTGGACCACGAGTTCCGGCTCCTCCTCGACGCCATCAGCGCCGCCCTGACCGAAGAGGCGAAGCCCAGGGTCCTCGTGGAACGGGCGGCCCTGGCACTGTTGACCTACATCGAGGACCGCACGGAAGGGTTCCGGATCCTGATGCGGGACGCACCGCCGTCGCAGCCCGAGGGCGCCTTCTCCACGCTGCTCTCCCACGTCACCGCCCGCGTGGAACACATCCTCTCCGACGAATTCTCGCGCCGCGGCCTCAGCGGCGAGGACGGGGCCATGTACGCCCAGATGCTCGTGGGCATGGTGGCGATGACCGGCCAATGGTGGCAGGACAGCCGCCAGCCGGACAAGCACACCGTCGCCGCGCACCTGGTCAACCTCGCCTGGAACGGCCTCACCGGCCTCAAAAAAGACCCGGAACTGATGTCCGAGGGCTGAGCCTCACCTTTCGTGGCCTTCGGTCACCTTCGCGGTGCAGGAGACTTTCGCCGGCGTCCGTGGCCAGGTTCGCGGCGCAGGAGACCTTCGCCGTCGCTTAGACACGGGCCAAAAGGGCCCACCGGTCGCTGGGCGACCTTCACGCCACGATGCGCCGCGATGCGCGACTACACGAAGGCCCCCCGCACCGCTCGTGCGGAAGTTCCGTCGGGCGAAGGGTCCCCACGGCACGAGTGTTTGAGTTTCGTCCCGAGCTGTCTCCCGCCCCACCTGGCGAAGGTTCCGTTGGGGAGTCGCCCCGCACCCACCCCCTCATCCACCTGCCGAAGGTGGATGAGGGGGTTGCCTGCTGCTCCTCGGCATGAGGTGGCGTTCGTTGTCGGGAGGTGATTCTTCGGGAAGGTGACTTCCGTGCGCCGGAGCTGGTTCTTCCGAAAGGAGCGCATCGCGGCGCATCGGGGCATGGAGGTCGCCCAGCGACCGGAATGCCCCCTTTGCGACGTGTCTAAGCGACGCGGAAGGGCCAGCTGCGGCACCCAAGGCGGGCCGACGTCGAAGGGCCGGCTGCGGCACCCAACCCGGGGCACCGCGCCGTCGACCATAAAGTGGCTACTCGCCGAGGACCTCGAGTGCTTCCAACCATTCGAGCTCGAGGGCTTCGCGTTCTCCCGCCAGGTCCTTAAGCTTTTTGTTCTGTTCGGCCAGGGCATCGAAGTCCGACTGCTCGGTGCTTTTGACCATCTGGTCGTGGACTTTCTTCTCCTGCTGTTCGAGCTTGCCCAGCTGGCGCTCGATGCGGTTCTTGGCTTTCCGGGCGTCGCGCTTTTCGGCTTCCGAGGCGCCGGAGGCAGCCGCAGATGCCGGCGCGGATCCGGCGCTGGTGACGGGGTTGCCGCCGCCGGTCACCGTGGACCCTGCCAGTGCGGACTCGCGCAGCTCGAGGTACTGGTCAACACCGCCGGGAAGGCCGCGGAGCTTTCCGTCGCCGAGGAGCGCCATCTGGTGGTCGGTGACGCGCTCCAGGAGGTACCGGTCGTGGCTGACAACCACAAGGGTTCCCGGCCAGCCGTCCAGCACATCCTCCACGGCCGCGAGGGTATCCGTGTCCAGGTCGTTCGTGGGCTCGTCGAGCATCAGGACGTTGGGCTCCCCCACCAGCAGCCGCAGGAGCTGCAGGCGGCGCCGCTCGCCGCCGGAGAGGTCCTTGACCGGGGTCCACTGCTTCTCGTTGGTGAAGCCAAGCTGTTCAACCAGCTGGCCGGCGCTGAACTCCTTGCCGCCAACGTTGAAGGAACGCTTTTCGCGTTCAATGACTTCGATGACGCGCAGGTCCGAGACGTCGTCGAGCTCCTTGACCTCCTGGCTGAGGACCGCGGTGACCACTGTCTTGCCCCGCTTAACCTTTCCGGCGTCGGGGGTGATTTCCCCGTTAAGGAGTTTCAGCAGGGTGGTCTTGCCGGCGCCGTTGACGCCTACCAGTCCCAGGCGTTCGCCGGGGGCCAACCGCAGGGTGATGTTATCGAAGAGCTTCCGTCCGTCCTCTCCACCTTGGAAGTCCAGGGAGACATTTTCCAGGTCCAGCACGTCCTTGCCCTGGCGTGCGGTGGCCATCTTGCTGAGGGCCATCGAGTCGCGGGGGGCGGGCACGTCGGCGATGAGGGCGTTGGCGGCCTCGATGCGGAACTTCGGCTTTGCGGTCCGGGCAGGAGCGCCGCGGCGGAGCCAGGCCAGCTCCTTCTTAACCAGCTGCTGCCGCTTGCCTTCCATAACGGAGGCGGAGCGGTCACGCTCGGCGCGGGCGAGCACGTAAGCCGCGTATCCGCCTTCGAAAGGATCAACGATGCCGTCGTGGACTTCCCACGTCTTGTTGCAGACTTCATCGAGGAACCAGCGGTCGTGGGTGACCACCAGGAATGCGCCCTGGTTGGCGCGCCACCGGGTCTTTAGGTGCCGGGACAGCCACGCCACGCCCTCGACGTCGAGGTGGTTGGTCGGTTCGTCGAGCATGATGACGTCGTGGTCCTCGATCAGGAGCTTGGCCAGGGCCACGCGCCGCTTCTGTCCGCCGGACAGTGCGTGGACGTTGGCGTGCCAGTCGACGTCGGAAACAAGCCCGCCCATAACTTCACGGATCTGGGGGTTGCGGGCCCATTCGTAGTCCGCCTGGTCCCCCACGATCGCCGCACCCACCGTCAGGTCGCCGTCGAGCACGTCGCTTTGGTCCAGGTAACCCACGTTGACGTCGCCGCGTTTGGTGACCCGGCCCGAATCGGGGGTTGAACGCAGGGCAAGCAGCCGCATCAACGTGGACTTGCCGTCACCGTTGCGGCCCACCATGCCGATCCTGTCACCTTCCTCCAGCCCCAGGGTGATGCCGTCCAGGACGGTGCGTGTTGCGTAGGAGACCGTCAGGTTCTCGCCGCCAAGAAGGTGTGCCACAAGGAACTGCTTTCTGCCGCTGAGGGAGGATTTGAAGACTTAGAGGTGCGTGTCGGAGATGATGCGCGCGCCCGGTACCGGGCCGTGGACGGCGAGGGCCGTGAGGCCGTAATGCCGCAGGTCGGCGGCCAGGCCTTCCGCCGCCACCGGGTCGTCGGCCAACAGGGCCACAGTGGGCCCGGACCCGGAGACGATGCCCGCAATGGCTCCGTGCGACTCCCCGATACCCAGCGTATCGCGCAGGGCCGGTGCCAGTTCAATGGATGCCCGCTGGAGGTCGTTGACCAGGACCCGGCCCAGCGCTTCGGCGTCTCCGCCACGGAGGGCGGTGAGGATCTTGGGGTCGACTCCGGTGGGTTCGGCGGCCTGGATGCCGCCGGCGTCCCTGATGCGGTCCAGGGTCCGGTACACCTCGGGGGTGGGAAGGCCGTAGTCCGCCGTGACGAGAACCCAGTGGGTCTGGGCCTTCGCCAGCGCCGGGGAGAGCTCATCGCCCACGCCCAGGCCCACGGCCGTGCCGCCCAGGAGGGAGAAGGGGACGTCGGCGCCCAGTTCCGCGGCCAGGTGTGCAAGTTCCTCGCGGGAAAGCCCGCTGTTCCACAGGGCGTCGCATGCCAGGAGGGTTGCGGCAGCATCAGCCGATCCGCCGCCCATGCCGCCGGCCACGGGGACCCGCTTGGTGATCTCCAGGTGGACCCCGGTGGGGCGTTCTGAGACGTCGGCCATGATGGCTGCGGCCTTGTAGGCCAGGTTGTTCCCGTCCAGGGGAATGTCGGCGGCGTCCAGGTCAACGGTGCTCGCCCGGCTGAGGCTGAGGGTGATCCCCGGCGATTCGGTGCTGGTGGCCGCAACTTCCTCGTAGAGGGATACGGCGAGGTAGACACTCGCGACCGAGTGGTAGCCATCGGGGCGGAGCGGTCCTACCTCGAGGGAGACGTTGACTTTGCCGGGGGCTTTGACCCGGACTGTCCTGGCGGCAAACCGGCCTGGCAGGGCGTTCATGCCGGCGCCTGCTTGGCTTCTGCGATCCTGGCGAAGGCCTGGATGTCTATGACCTCGCCCCTGGCCGTGGGGTCGACGCCGGCAGCAACCAGGCAGCGTTCCGCTTCCGGCGCCCCTCCCGCCCACCCGGCGAGGGCCGCCCTGAGGGTTTTGCGGCGCTGGGCGAAGGCGGCGTCCACCACGGCGAAGACCTGTTCCCGGGTGGCCGTGGTTGCGGGAGGCTCGCGGCGCGTAAAGGAGACCAGCCCGGAGTGGATTTTCGGCGCAGGCCAGAAAACATTCATTCCGATGACTCCGGCCTTGCGCATCTTGCTGTACCAGGCGGCTTTGACTGACGGTACGCCGTAGGTTTTGGATCCGGGGCCTGCGGCCAGCCGGTCAGCCACCTCATCCTGGACCATCACCAGCCCGTGCTGCAGGCTGGGGAAATGCTGCAGCAGGTGCAGCACCACCGGGACCGCCACGTTGTAGGGCAGGTTGGCCACCAGGGCGGTGGGCTGCACCGGGAGCTCCGTGACTTTCATGGCATCGGCGTGTACCAGGTGGAAGCGGGCTGCAGCCGATGGCCTCCACTCCTTGACCGTTGCCGGGAGTTTGGCGGCCAGCACGGGGTCTATTTCCACTGCCACCACGGACGCGGCGGCATCGAGCAGTCCGAGGGTCAGGGATCCCAGCCCCGGGCCCACCTCCAGCACCGTCTCGTCCGGTCCAACACTTGCGGCGGCCACGATCCGGCGGATGGTGTTTCCGTCAATCACAAAGTTCTGGCCGAGGGTCTTGGTGGGGCGGATCCCGATCTCCTCCGCGAGCCGGCGAATGTCGGATGCACCAAACAGCGGTGCGGGCGCGGGGATTGGTTCAGTCACCTAGGTATCCTATCCCGCGCCGCGCACGGCGCCCCACAGGCGAAAACGAGTGCGAAACGAGTAAAAACCCGGGAAAGGCCGGGGACGGACCAGGGAGCGGCAGGAGGGAAAATCGGTCGGTAAACGGCCAGCGACCCAGGTGATTTGGAAGGCCGGGACAGACGGACCCGTTAAAGGCTGCGGCCGGGCACGGAAGTCCGTACCCGGCCGCAGCGCCCTGACGGGCACGCAATCGCTATGGTCAGCTGGTGGCAGCCCAGCCGCAACCCCACGGCTGAAGGCCGCGCTGTGCGTAGACCCGGTTGGCAATGTCGATCTGCTGGGCCTTGGTGGCAAGGCTGGCGTTGGGAGCGTAGGCCCCGCCGCCGGCGCCGATCCAGGTCCGGATGTCGAACTGGAGGCCGCCGTAGTAGCCGTTGCCGGTGTTGATGCTCCAGTTTCCGGTGGACTCGCACTGGGCGATCTTGTCCCACATGGCTTCGTTCATCATGGCCGGAGCGGCAGCACCGGTGTTGGTGCCTGTACCTGCGGGGACTGCGGCACTTGCTGCGGGGGCAGCCTGGGCAACGGGCTTCGGCTTGGTTCCCACGGAGACTTTCTCGGCCACGGGCTGCACTGTAACCGTCTCCGACACAAGGCTGCGCGAGGCTTCACGGCCGTCCACCAGCACCAGCTTGAAGGTCTTCTCCAGCTTGCCTGCGGCGCCCTTCTGGGTAATTTCCTTCTCACCCTTGAGCAGTTCGCTGCTCTCACTCGTCACGGTCTCGAACGGAACGTCCTCGGTGCTGACTGTGGTCTGGCCGGTGTCAACGCGTGAGACCTTGATGACCATGTTGTTTACCACGTGGGCGTTGACGGGCTGCGAGGAGCGGTCGTTGGCTCCCAGAACCAAGCCGGCATCTTCGAGCACCTTGCCCACCGTGGCGGCCGTTGTGGTGGCGGTATCCACCTTGCCGTCCGCAACGAGGCTGACGGTCTTAGGGGTGGAGATGGCGACGTAGGATCCGGCGATGGAAAGCTGGGCATCCTTGGGCACGGACACCGAGGACGCGCTGGCAACGCCGAGTTCGGTGACCAGGCCGGCAACGTCCTGCGCGGTGGTGTTGACCGTCTTCTCGGAACCGTCAAGGCTGACCTTGACTTCCTTGGCCTTGTTGACGTTGATAACGGTGCCGTCCTGCACCGAGGCATCAACCGACGGAGACACACGGTCTGCAGGGTTCAGCTCCAGGTTGGCGCTCTTGACCACCTGCCCCACGGTTCCGCCGAACGTCTGCACGGACGAGACCTTTCCATCAACGTTGAGTGTGATGGTTTTGTTATTGCCCACGAAGGCTACGAGGCCCACGACGAGCGCACAGAGCACCAGAAGCTGGGCACCAACCTTGACTAAACTGAACTTGCCGTCCGATGTGAAAAACTTGCTCACGTTTGCCCGTAACTTTAGGTCTGTCCGGGCACGGGGAATCGCGCAGTAAAAGGCCCGGCACCGCCAGCAATGGCAGTCCGGGCACCGTTGCGCCGCCCACTCCGCGCAACGGGCAAGCCGGGACAGCGCCCAGCAATCCTGCTGCAGAAAGAAGTGTAATTACCCGTTGGCCTTCCCCGACCCCGGCTAATAAATGTCCACTGTAACCGTAGCGTTATAAAGGGACCAAGAAATATGCATACCGGGTATCTAAATTATAACGCCCGCAAAACGGCTGGCTAGTCCCAGCTTCCGTATGCCTGCACGGTATTCGCGGCAATTCCTGCACAGAGCCCGGCCAGGTCCGCCCCTGTCAATTCGGCCATCGCCCGGACCGTGTAAGGGACCATGTAGCTGGCGTTGGGCCGGCCCCGGTGCGGATGCGGGGTAAGGAACGGCGCATCGGTTTCCACCAGGACCAGCCCAGGGTCCGCCACCGCGAGCGCAGCGCGCAGGTTGCTGGCATTACGGAAGGTCAGGGTTCCGGCAAAAGACATCCACCAGCCCTCCTGGTTGCAGGTCTTTGCCAGTTCCTCGTCACCGGAGAAGCAGTGGAAGAC
The DNA here is from genome assembly GCF_044755505.1 of Pseudarthrobacter sp. NPDC092202. NCBI lineage: Bacteria > Bacillati > Actinomycetota > Actinomycetes > Micrococcales > Micrococcaceae > Pseudarthrobacter > Pseudarthrobacter sp. NPDC092202. Next base: position 115,078 of record NZ_JBIVRG010000003.1, read on the forward strand.
CACCCGTTCGGGCGCGCCTTCTTCGCGGAGCACCTGGACGACGTCGTCGTGTGCGTCCCTGTCGTGGATCTGGAGCGTCAGGTCCAGCCTTTTGGCGATGTCGATGTGCCTGCGGAAGGAATGGCGCTGGTGCGCCAGGCCGTCCCCCTCGGTGCGGTAGAAGTCCAGGCCGGTCTCTCCGATGGCCCTGATCCGCGGATGGGCGGCCAGCTGTTCAATTTCCGCGAGCGCCTCCTCCAGCTGGCCGCGGGCGGCGTAGCGGGGAGCATCATTGGGGTGCAGCGCAACAGCCCCCAGTAACCGCCGGTCCAGGTCCACCGCCTGGACCGTGAACCGCGATGATTCAAGATCGCAGCCCACCTGGACCGCACCCTGGACGCCCACGGCTGCGGCGGCATCAAGCGCTGCCGATATTCCGACGGGAGCCTTGCCATCCGGGAAGTCCAGATGGGTGTGGTTGTCCATCACCGGCACCGGCAGGGGCTCAGGAGCCGGAGGGAAGGCTCTCTGCCGGGAACTGCGCGGCTCCGGCGCGTCTTCGGTGGCGGGGTCCTGGTAAGCAGCAGGAGGAAGCGACGTACACATCCATCCAGCCTAGCTGCGGCCCCTCCCTATTTTTGTCGGAACTCTCTGTCAGCTGCGGCAGTTGTGTTAGTAGTCTGGTACGAACACATGCGAACGCCCACCGACGGGCGACGGCAGGCTTGTTGTCCCGTCCAGGTGACACCCCGGGCTGAAAGGTTGCCGATGGAATCCCACCGACGCACTGCCAACGATGTGAGCGCTGCGAACCGCCCTCTGGCGGGACTCGCTGATCCCGTCAGCCACCTCAACGGTCACCGCCCGGCGGCCATGGACGCAGCCGGCTTCCATGCGGCAACGCAGCGCATCCTTTCGTCTGTCAATACCGTCATCGATGGGAAATCCGACGCCGCCAGGCTGGCGCTGACCGTCCTGCTGGCCCAGGGGCACCTGCTGCTCGAAGACGTGCCCGGAGTGGGAAAAACACTGCTGGCAAAGACCCTGGCCCGCACCATCGACTGCACTGTCAACCGGATCCAGTTCACCCCGGACCTGCTGCCGTCTGACGTGACTGGCGTGTCCATCTACAACCAGTCCTCCCGGCTGTTCGAGTTCAGGCCCGGGGCGGTCTTTGCCAACATTGTCATTGGCGATGAAATCAACCGGGCCTCCGCCAAGACCCAGTCTGCGTTGCTCGAATGCATGGAAGAGCACCAGGTCACTGTTGACGGCACCTCATACCGGCTCGATGAGCCGTTCATGGTGGTCGCCACCCAGAATCCAATCGAAATGGAAGGGACGTACCCGCTGCCCGAGGCCCAGCGGGACCGGTTCATGGCCCGGATCTCCATGGGCTACCCGGACAAGGACGCCGAGATCGAGATGCTCGAAACGCATCAGGCCACCTCGCCCCTGGCCAAGGTCTCCGCCGTGGTCACCTCGGCGGAGGTGGCTGCCATGATCACCACTGTCCAGCAGGTGTACGTGTCCCAGGCCGTCAAGGAGTACACCGTATCGCTGGGCAGGGCCACCAGGGAAAGTCCGCTGCTCCGGCTCGGTGCCAGCCCCCGGTCCATGCTGCAGCTGCTGCGGGCCGCGAAAGCCACCGCAGCCCTTGATGCCCGGGACTTCGTCCTGCCGGACGACGTCGTTCATGTTGCCGAAGCCGTCCTGGCGCACCGGATCATCCTGGACCGCAAGGCTGCAGGGTCGGGGGAAACCCCGCACAGCGTCCTGAGGGGCATCCTGTCCCGCCTGCCCGTGGCTTCCGAGGCCGCCGGAACCGGGGCCAGGAATACGGCACCTGCGGGCAGGACGGCCGCTCCGGTCACCGGGCTGAGCAGGAACCAGTAGGCGGTGCCCATGGCGCTGCTGGACAGGGTGCCGCGGCACCTCTTCACCCAACGGGGGTGGGGCATGATCGCCGCCGGCGGTGTCGCGTTGGGCGCCGCATACGTTATGGGCCGCAGGGACCTTCTGACCCTGGCCGTACTGCTGGTTGTCCTCCCCCTGGTTTCCCTCGCCGGGATCCGGCTGGTCAAGCCCCGGTTCCGGGTGTACCGCGAGTTCACTCCGTCTCCCGTGGAAACGTCCGCCCCCACCGCCGTGCGCCTCGCAGTGGCACGGACGGGCAGCGGCAGCGGCAGCGCCACCATGGAGGAGCAGCTGCCTGCCCGCTTTGGCGAGTCGCCGGCTTTCCGGTTCCCTTCCCGGGCAGCCACCGGGGGTACCAGCCGCTATGAATACCATCTCCGTTCTGCCCAGCGGGGCCAGTTCCTCATTGGCCCGGTAACCGCAGAATTCACGGATCCTTTCGGTTTGTCACTGCACCGGCAGGCGATAGACGACGGCGACATCCTCACCGTGACGCCTGCCGCCGTCGTCCTTCCCCTCACTGGACTTGCCGGCGCGCGGGGCAACGACGGCGTGACGGCAACCAGGATCCGCGCCAATCCCAGCGACGACGACGTGATGACCCGTGAGTACCGCCACGGCGACCCGATGCGGCGGGTGCACTGGGCGGCCACGGCACGCCACGGAAACCTCATGGTGCGCCAGGAGGAATCCGTCACCACGCCGGAGGCCACGGTCATCATGGACCACAGGTACGCTGCATATTCCGGAGGTTCCGGCAGCCGGCCGGACGGCTTGGCGGGCCCGGACGGGCACCCCATGGCGAGCAGCGGAACCTTCGAATGGTCGGTCGTGGCGGTCATGTCGATCAGCGCACACCTGGCGGAACGGAACTATGCGCTTCGGCTGCTGGACACCGGGGGCGGACCCGCTTTCCTGCACTCCCCGTCCGCTCCGGAGCCGGAGGCCGAGGAATACAGCGGCGCAGCCGGTCTCCAGTCCATCGCCGAAAGCCTTGCCGCCATCCAGCTGACCGGGCCCCGCCACGCACACCGCGACAATGTGCTTCGCACGTGGGCGGGCAGGGTCAGCGCAGCCAGCGACCCCGGTGCCCCCGACGCGGGACCTGAGGCGTTTGATGACCTGCTCATGGACAAACTTTCCGCACACAGGATGAGGGGGCCGGTGATCGCGGTCCTCGGAACACTCTCGCGGATGGAAGCCCTCGCCCTTGCCCCGGCCGCCGGCTACGCCACCAATGCTTTCGCCGTCATCGTGACGGAAAAACCCGGCGAGGCTGGGGAGGCCCTGGAAGTGCTCCGGCAGGGAGGCTGGCGTGCGGTGGCCGTTGCGCCCGCTGTGCCCGTGGCGTCTGCCTGGAGCCAGTTTGACCAGGACGTGGCAGTGCCCGCTCCCTCAGCGGAGGTCCGCCGCGGAACCGGGGCCGCGCGGTGACCGCGGCACCAACACGCATGCCGGGAGCCAGCCGGCAGTCCGGCAGCCGGGAAGAGAAAACCACCGCCCGGCGCCGGGTTGGCGCGTACCCCTGGGCCATGGCCGGCGCCATCGCCCTGGCTGTCTCCGGCGCCGCCCTTTCACTGAACGGGGTGCTCCGCGGCTGGGGCTGGTACTGGCCTGCCCTGACCACCGTGCTGGTGGTCAGCCTGACGCTGGCTGCCCTTCGCTCCGTGCGGGCCCAGCCCCTGCTGGTGACGGCCGGGGGATTCATCTCACTGGCCGCCATCCTGACCCTGACATTCTTCCGCGGCTCCAGCGTTGCCGGATTCATTCCCACCGGCGGAACCCTGGTGGAGCTTGACCGCCTCATCCGAAGGGCCAGCGAAACCGTACTTTCCGAGACGGCGCCCGTGGCACCCAACGTGGGTATCGTCATGGTCATCTGCGCTGTCCTGGGCCTGGCAGTCATCCTGGTGGACGCCCTGGCGGTGCCGCTCGGCATACCCGCTGCGGCCGGGGCGGGGCTGCTGGCCGTCCTGGTGGTGCCGGCCATGATCAAACCGCAAAGCGTGGGATTCTGGGGATTCGCCTTCAGCGTGGCGGGATACCTGGCGATCCTCGCCTGCAGCCAGTATTTCGCCCCCGGCGTCCGGCTCCAGACAGATTCCGCCAGGAGTCCGGGCCAGCTCAAGCGCGCCGTGCTCACGGGATCTGTCGCCCTCGCCGCCACCCTGGTGGTGCCCATGGCAATTCCCGGCTTTGACCAAGGAACATTTCCGCAAGGTTCGCGGCTCAACCCGTGGGGCACGTCCACTGGCCTGAACCCGATGATCACGCTGGGCAACAGCCTGCGGACACCGGACGGCAGCGGGCGGATCACCTACGCCACGAATGCGTCCACCCCGCTGTACCTGCGCTCGGTCACCGTGGACCACTTCGACGGCGACTCCTGGGGCCCGGACGACCGTGACGCTTCCCGGCTGCCCCTGGGCGGCCGCATTGATCCCGGCTACACGGTCCTGGCGGACGAACAGCAACGGCTGGTCACCGCCATCGACGCCGGCAGTTTCAGCAGCCCCTACCTTCCTGCTCCCTATGCCCCGGAATCGGTCCGCGGACTCAACGGGCGGTGGACCTGGGATCCGGCAACCCTGAGCATCAAAGGTTCGGACACCACCACGTCGCGGCGGCAGGAATACCTGGTCACGTCCACCGCCCCCAGGCTGACGGCAGGGCTCCTGGCACAGTCTTCGGCCGCCGTCCAGGGCATCCCGGAGGACTTCACCAGGATTCCCGGCAACGTTCCGGACATTGTCCGCAGCACCGCCGATACCATTGCGGGGACGGGCACACCCTACGCAAAGGCGATGGCCATCCAGAAGTACCTCCGGTCGGCGGAGTTCACCTATTCCCTGCAGTCTCCGGTGCAGGGAGGCTATGACGGCAACGGCCTTTCGGTCCTGGCCGACTTCCTGGAACAAAAGAGCGGATACTGCATCCACTACGCGTCCGCGATGGCCGTGATGGCGCGGCTCGAAGGGATCCCCAGCCGCATCGCGGTGGGCTATGCACCCGGCAGGCTCACCGGTGCCACGGTGTCGGTGGCCGGCCAGGGAGCACTGCCGGAATATGAGGTGGACGCACGCGATGCCCACGCTTGGCCGGAACTCTACTTCCAGGGCCTGGGCTGGGTGCCGTTCGAACCCACACCCTCCCGTGGCGTGGTTCCCGACTACGCCACGGAGTCATCCACCTCCGCCGCTCCCGACGTGCTGGACAACAATGAAGACCTGCTGCCCGATGCCACCCCGGCTCCCACCCCTGCGCCGAGCGCCAGCGCGGCCCCTGCCCCCGGCGGCGGCGGAAGTGCCGATTCGGGTGTGCAACTCCTGCCGTGGCTGCTGGGGACGGCAGGAGTCCTGGGGATAGCGCTTTTGCTGGCCACGCCCCGGCTCATCCGTGCGGGCATCAGGGCCCAGCGGCTGCGGCCCCGGGACCCTGGCAGCGCGCTGCCCCTGGGCTGGCGTGAGCTGCTGGACCTCGGCACCGATTATGGCCTTGCCCCCGGATCGAGTGAAACGCCGCGCGCTTACTCAGCCAGGCTGCGTGGCGGGCTGCTGGGCGATGCCGGCAACCTGGACCAGGCGGCGCACCAGGCCGTCGCGGCGCTCACGGCCGGCTTCGAACGCCACAGCTATGGCCCTCCGTCCGGTGCCCTCACCGAAGGGGCGGCCGACGGCGGACAGTCCGGTTCCGCGCGCGGCGCCGGAGGGACCGTGGCAGCGCAGGTTACGGCGGTGGAATCGTCGCTGCATGCCAACGCGGGGTTGGCGCGCCGGCTTCAGGCCGCCTGGCTTCCGCCGTCGGTCATGGGACGGCTGGGCAGGCTGCTTGCTGCACCGTTCCTGGCCACGGGCCGGATCCTGCGCAGGACGGCGAAAGCCGCCGCGCGCTCCCGCCTTGGTCTTTCCAGGCGGGGAGCACGCGACGGCCTCCGGCGGCAGAGCGGCAGCTGATTGCCGCTGCCGGTGTTATCCGGCGTAGGGGTCGGCGATGCCGATGTACTGGGTGTAGAGGTATTCCTCGATGCCTTCGAGGCCGCCTTCGCGTCCGAGGCCGGACTGCTTGACGCCGCCGAAGGGTGCTGCGGCGTTGGAGATGACCCCGGCGTTCAGGCCGAGCATGCCGGTCTCGAGTTTCTCGCCCATCCGGATCCCACGGTTGAGGTCCTTGGTGAAGACGTAGGCCACGAGCCCGTATTCGGTGTTGTTGGCCAGGCGCACGGCGTCGTCTTCGGTGCTGAAGGTGATGATCGGGGCCACGGGGCCGAAGATTTCCTCGGACAGGATGCGGGTGCCTTCGGTGACGCCGGAGAGGATGGTGGGCTGGTAGAAGTACCCCGGCCCGTCCACCGGCCCGCCGCCCAGGACCGCCGTGGCGCCGGAGGCGAGGGCGTCGGAGACCAGCTCGTGGACCTTGTCCCGGCTCTTGGCATCGATCAGCGGGCCCACCTTGGATTCGGGCTCGGTGCCGCGGGCGGTGGTCATGTCCTTCATCTTCGCGGCGAACTTCTCCGCGAACTCGGCCGCGACGGACTCGTGGACGATGAACCGGTTCGCCGCGGTGCAGGCCTCGCCCATGTTCCGCAGCTTGGCGAGCATGGCCCCGGCGACGGCGGCGTCCAGGTCGGCGTCCTCGAAGACCAGGAACGGGGCGTTCCCGCCGAGCTCCATGGACGTGCGCAGGACCGTCTCCGAGGCGTCCGAGAGCAGCCGGCGGCCCACCTCGGTGGAACCGGTGAAGGAGAGCTTCCGCAGCCGGGAGTCCTTGATCAGCGGCCCGGTGGTGGCGCCGGCGGTGGAGGTGGGGATGACGTTCAGGACACCGGCGGGCAGGCCGGCTTCCATCATGACGGCGGCGAACAGCTGGGAGGTCAGCGGGGTCAGGTTCGCTGACTTCAGGACCATGGTGCAGCCTGCGGCGACGGCCGGGGCGATCTTGCGGGTGGCCATGGCCAGCGGGAAGTTCCACGGCGTGATCAGCAGGCACGGGCCCACCGGCTTCTTGGTCACCAGCAGCCGGGACTTGCCATCCGGGGACACCGAGTAGCGGCCGAACGCGCGGACGGCTTCCTCTGAGAACCAGCGCAGGAACTCGGCACCATAGGTGACCTCACCCCGGGCCTCGGCCAGCGGCTTGCCCATCTCCATCGTCATCAGCAGCGCGAAGTCCTCGGCCCGCTCGGTCACGAGCTCAAACGCCCTGCGCAGGATCTCGCCCCGTTCGCGAGGCGGGACCTTCGCCCAGGACTCCTGCGCCGCGGCGGCAGCGTCCAGCGCGGCCTTCCCGTCCTCGGCACCGGCGTCGGCGATGCTGAGCAGGACCTTACCGGTGGCGGGATCCTCGACGTCGAAGGTCTTCCCGGAGATGGCGTCCCGCCATTCGCCGTTGATGAGCAGGCCAGTGGGGACAGAGGCCAGAAGGGCGCTTTCGCGGTCTGCGGAAACGGCCGGCTGTGCAGTGACAGTCACGATGACTCCCTCGTCAGTAGGGTTGGTGCAGCCCCTTGGCGGCGGCCGGAGTGACCGGGCCCATACAGGCTGGATTACTGCCAGACTACTGCGGCGGCTTCCGGCAGGTCTACGCCGTTGCGCACTGCCGCATCATGGCGTTGCTGTGCAGCTGCACAGCTGTCCGGCACGTAGCCCTGGAACGTCAGCGGGCCGCCAGGACCGCGGAGTAGAGCTCCCGCTTACTCACCCGGACGTCCTCGGCCACCGCTGCCACTGCCTCCTTGAGCCGGATGCCCTGGGCCACGAGTTCGTTCACCGCTGCCACATGGTCCTCCGGCGTCCCGGGCGCCTTTTCCGGCGCCCCGCCGAGGACAACAGCGATCTCGCCCCTGATGTCCGTGCTTTCCGCCCACACCAGGAGTTCGCTGAGGGTGCCGCGGATGACCTCTTCATACGTCTTGGTCAGCTCACGGCATACTGCAACGGGACGGTCCGGGCCGAACCGTTCGCGCAGTGCCCGGAGCATCACCTCCAGCCGGTGCGGCGCCTCGAAGAACACCATGGTCCTGCGCTCCCCGGCAAGCTCGGCCAGCCGTGACGCCCGCTCACCGGCCTTCCGCGGAAGGAACCCCTCAAAGCAGAAGCGGTCCGTGGGCAGGCCGGACAATGCGAGCGCAGTGAGTACCGCTGACGGCCCCGGGACCGCCGTTACGGTGAGGCCGGCCGCGACCGCCCCTTCAACCAGGCGGAAACCAGGATCCGAGACTGAGGGCATCCCGGCGTCGGTGACCATCACCAGGGTGCTTCCTGCCTGCACCTGTGCCAGCAGTTCGGCCGTCTTGGTGGCCTCATTGTGCTCGTGGTAACTGATAACCCGCCCGGCCACGGTGACGCCCAGGCTCTGGACCAGGCGGTGCAGGCGGCGGGTGTCCTCGGCAGCCACGATGTCTGCGGTTCCCAGCAGTTCCACCAGCCGCGCGGAAGCGTCACCGGTGTTTCCGATCGGGGTGGCGGCAAGCACGATGCGCCCCGCAGGTGCCGGGCCGGAGTCAGGAAGGGTGCTGGGGTTAGGGTCCACGCCACCAGCCTACTGCTGCCCGGGACCGCCGGCCGCAAACGGTAGCATGGGCTGGTGACGCAGACCTCGACGCGGCCGGGCGGGGCCGGACAGGCCGCCCCCGCGGCAGCCGGCGATGAAACCGGGGAGACAGCAGTCGGCACCGGCACTTCCCCCCTGCGGCCCTGGGTCAGCCGCCCCGCCGAGGCCTTCACGCTCGAAGCCCTGCTGGCACGGCTGCTGGGCAACGCCCGCGGAGGGCGCGACTACCCGCCGTCGCTGCGGCTGTGGTTCCTTCTGGTCCCCGTCCTGACCGCCGTCACCGGCGGGATCCTCAGGTTTGTCCGGCTTGAGGCGCCGCCCAAGCTGGTCTTCGACGAAACGTATTACGTCAAGGATGCCTACTCCTACCTGGTCAGCGGCTATGAACGCGGCTGGCCGGACAAAGCCAATGACGCATTCAACGCCGGAAACCCCGGGGTGCTGCTGGACTCCCCCGAGTATGTGGTCCATCCGCCCGTGGGCAAGTGGATGATTGCCGCCGGCATGGGACTCTTCGGCCCGGAGAACCCTTTTGGCTGGCGGTTCGCGGCAGCACTGACCGGGACGCTGTCCATCCTGCTCCTGTCCCTGATCGCCCTGAAGCTTTTCCGGTCGCTGCCCCTGGCGGGGGCGGCCGGACTCCTCCTGGCCGTGGACGGCCACCACCTGGTCATGTCCCGAACGTCGCTGCTGGATATCTTCCTGATGTTCTGGGTGCTGGCTGCGTTCGGGGCCCTGCTGCTGGACCGGGACAGCGGCCGGCGGCGGCTGGCGCTGCGGCTGGCACGGGCCGCCGCGGACAACGGAGGGCGTCCGACGGCGGTCCAGCTGCTGTCCGGTCCCTGGCTGGGCATCCGGTGGTGGCGCGTGGCAGCGGGGGTGTGCCTGGGGCTCGCCGTCGGAACCAAATGGTCGGGGCTCTTCTTCCTAGCCGGCTTCGGGCTCCTCACGGTTCTGTGGGACCTTAACGCCCGGCGGGTTGCGGGCGTCCGCGGCTGGATCAGCGGCGGCGTCATCAAGGACGGAGTCCCGGCTTTCCTCAGCATGGTGCCGGTGGCAGCAGTCGTGTACGCGATTTCGTGGACAGGGTGGTTCCGGTCCGGGAACGCGTACTTCCGCAGGTGGGCGGAAAGCAACCCTTCGGCCGAGTGGGCATGGCTGCCGGACGCTGTCCGCTCACTGGCCCACTACCACCGGGAGGCCTACACGTTCCACCAGGGGCTTGGATCGGACCACCCGTACGAGGCCAGCGCCTGGAGCTGGCTGGTACTCGGCAGGCCGACGTCGTTCTTCTACGAAACGCCGCCGCAGGGCAGCCCTGGCTGCGCGGTGGAAAAATGCACATCTGCGATCCTGTCCGTGGGAAATCCGCTGATCTGGTGGGGCGCCGTCATTTCCCTGGTGGTCCTGTTGTTCTGGTGGGCCGGCCGGCGGGACTGGCGCGCCGGCGCCATTCTGGCCGGCGTGGGCGCAGGCTACCTGCCGTGGTTCCTGTACCCCGAGCGGACCATGTTCTACTTCTACGCGGTGTCCTTCGAGCCTTTCCTCATCCTGGCGCTCGTATATTGCCTGGGCCTCGTCCTGGGCAGGGCTTCCGACCCGCCCTGGCGCCGCAGGTCGGGGCTCTACCTGGCGGCACTGTTCGTTGCTGCCGTCATCCTGCTGTCCGCCTTCTTCTACCCTGTCTGGGCGGCCGAAACGATTCCCTACGACGCCTGGAAAGTCCGGATGTGGATGCCGTCCTGGATCTAGGGCAGGATGGCATCAGACCCCCAACGGAGCCGCTGCCGCGGCGTGGCAGCGGAACGGAGACCTGCTGTGAGAGAAGCGAGCACGGAGCTGCTGGTTGAGCTTGACGCCGCCAGCAACGTCACTGACCTGCTGCTGGAGCAGCATGCCGCCAACCCGGCCCACGCCCTCTACCGGCGGAAAGGGCCGAATGGCTGGGTGGACGTTACGGCCGCAAAATTCCTGCATGATGTCACTGCCCTGGCCAAGGGCCTGATAGCCGGCGGCATCGAGCCCGGAGACAAAGTGGCGGTCATGTCCCCCACCTCCTATGAGTGGACCCTGGTGGACTTTGCCATCTGGTTTGCAGGCGGCGTGACGGTTCCCATCTACGAAACGTCCTCCGCGCGGCAGGTGGAGTGGATCATCCAGGACGCGGGGGTACGCCGCGTCTTTGCCGGGGACCGCGGCCTTGCCGCCCTGGTGTCCGGTGTGGTGGCTGGGTCCGACGTGCTTCGGGACCGGCTCGTCAACGTGGTGAGGATGGATTACGACGGCGACGCGCCGGACCTTGCCAGCCTCGCCGCTGCGGGGGCAGGGGTCACGGACGCGGAGCTTGAGCGGCACCGCAGCCAGGCCGGGCTGGATGACATTGCCTCCTTGGTTTACACCTCAGGCACCACGGGCAATCCCAAGGGCTGCGAGATCACCCACGGGAATTTCGCCCTGGTGGCGAAGAACATCGTGGCGTTCCTTCCGGAGCTGTTGCTGCAGCACCAGGCGCGCACCCTGATGTTCCTGCCGCTGGCGCACGTGCTGGCCCGCGCCGTGCAGGTGGTCTGCCTTACCGCCGGGGCCACCCTCGGCCACACGCCGGGAGCGGCGCAGCTCCTGGAGGACCTGGGCACGTTCCGGCCCACGTTCCTGCTGGTGGTGCCGCGGATCTTCGAAAAAGTACGGGCTACCGCTGCCCACAAGGCGGCGCTGGCGGGCAAGGCGCGGCTTTTCAGGGCGGCATCACGCGCTGCCATTGAATACTCGCGGGAGGAGGACCGGCGCAACCGCGGCCAAGGCGATGGTCCCGGGCTGCTCTGCCGCGCCCGGCACGCGCTCTTTGACCGGCTCCTGTATCCCCGGCTGCGGCAGGCCCTGGGCGGTCAAGTCGGGTACACCGTATCCGGCGCCAGCCCACTGTCCCCCGATGACGCCCACTTTTTCCGTGGCGCGGGGATACCCGTGCTGGAGGGCTACGGCCTGACCGAAACCACGGCACCGTGCACGGCCAACACCCCTGCCCGGACCCGCGTGGGCTCAGTGGGCATACCGGTCCCGGGCACCACCATCCGGGTGGCAGAGGACGGCGAGATCCTGGTCAAGGGGATCGGTGTGTTCAAGGGCTACCACAACAACCCCTCCGCGAATGCAGAGGCCTTCGCAGACGGATTTTTCCGGACCGGCGACCTCGGGGAACTTGATGCGCAGGGGTTCCTCACCGTCACCGGCCGCAAGAAGGACCTGCTGGTCACCGCGGGCGGCAAGAACGTGGCGCCGGGCCCGCTCGAGGAAAAGATCCGCGGCCACCAGCTGGTAGGCCATGCCGTGGTGGTGGGCGACGCCAAGCCCTTCGTCTCGGCGCTGGTGACCCTGGACCCGGAGGGCGTGGACAACTGGCGCTCCGAACGGGGCCTGCCGGCCCTGGCAGTGGGCGAAGCGGTCGGCGATCCGGACGTCCTCGCGGCAGTCCAGGAAGCGGTGGACCACGCCAACCTGCTCGTGTCGAAGGCGGAGTCCATCCGCAGCTTCTCGCTCCTGGACGCCCAGTTCACTGTGGAGTCAGGCCACTTGACGCCGTCCCTCAAACTGAAGCGGGCCGCCGTCGTGCGCGACTACGCCGAGGAAATCACCAAACTGTACGCCTAGTGCAGTCCCCCGGCTGCCAGGCGCGTTGTGCTTATTCCGCGCCTGCGGCGGGTGCCGCCGCCCGGTCCTTGGCCAGGCCGCGCCGCCGGCGGGTGGGCCAGGTGAGGACCAGGGTCACGAGTGCGGCCAGCAGCACCAGGCCCGCAATCACCAAGCCGGCATCAATCCAGAACTGGCCGGGGAACAACCGGATGAGGGTGTCGTCCAGGCTGAACGTCCAGGAGCCGTCTGCGAAGAAAATGCGGTGGAACTCGGTAAAGAACTGCTGCCAGCCCAGGACGGCCAGCGTGCCCAGGCCCAGGATGGTCACCAAGGTGATGATGGAACCCGCGAACAGGCCCCTCCGGACTCCGCCGGTGCTTCGCTTCCGGAGGTAAAGGATGGCGATAATGCTGAACAGGACCAGCAGGAGACCGGCGCCGAACGTGGACAGGATCACGAGTTTGACGTCCGCCATGTGGCTCACCTCGCCGTCCTTGAACAGCTTGTCGCCGCCGCGGTGCACCAGGTCCCCCAGGTAGCGCGGGCCGGACCAGTTGCTCAGGTAATCGACGGCGTAGGAGCCGTACGTCATCCGGTCATCCGTGCTGAAGCCGTACCCGTCGCCGGGGAACCCGGGCCGGTTGTACTCCACCCACAGGAACAGCGGGCTGGTTACCGCCCGGACAGCCAGGATCAGCAAGACCAGCGGGAAGAAGATGGCGAGCAGGACCTGCATAACCCGCGGCGCCACAGGTTTGGCGTTGGCGGCGCTCTCCCGTTGGGCATTGCGGCGTTCCACCTCTTCCTCCGGCGGGCGGACCTGCAGCGCGGAGGTGGGGAGCGGTTCCTTGAAGACCGGGGAACTGTCCTCCCCCGGGCCCTCAGCGGCAGCTTCAGCGGCCTTTCGGTCGGCCCTGCTCTCCGGCTGGAGGGACCCGTCCCGGTGGGCCGGGGCAGTTCCTGCGCCCATGGCAACGGCAGAACTCGGCGCAGCTGCCGAAGGAGCGCCGGCGCCCTGGCGTGGGGATTCGCCGTCAACGGTGGATGAGGCAGGGGCCGGGCCGTCCTCAGTGGCGGAAGCAGCAGGCGGGGCGGAACCAGCGGGCGAAGCGGAGGACCCCGATGCCGTGCTGGAGCCCTTTGCTGCGGGGGTCAGCCAGGAAAACGCGGGCTCGTCGGAGTCCGCGGACGTGTCCAGATGAGGTTCCGGCTGCGGCTCGGCGCTCTTGGCGCGGACCGGTTTTTCGTCTTTCACAGCAGCGTCACTTCCGTCGTGTTCCTGCGCCGGGCCGGGCTCAGCCGGCGCACTTATCTGGTGTCGAGCCTACCGTCCGGGCCTTGGGCTGGACGAGGAACCACCCCGGCGGAATTACAACGATTCAGGCAGCGATTTCGGTGTAGCCCGCGTCCTCGCGCCGAAGATCCCCGCGTTCTCCCGCAAGGTAGGCCGGCCTGCCCCACCTCAGCACATAGAACCAGTACGCCGCCAGGACAGCGGCTCCGATCCCGATCTTGGCCCACACCGGCAGCGCACTGGGGGTCACGAATCCTTCAACCAGGCCCGAAACAAACAGCACAAGGACAAGGCCCAAGGCAACAGTGACCAGGGACCTGCCCTCCTCGGCAACAGCCCGTCCCCGGGTCATCCTGCCCGGCGACACCATGGCCCAGAAGATCCGAAGGCCGGCCGCGCAGGCGATGAACACGGCCGTGAGTTCCATCAGTCCGTGCGGCAGGATGTAGCTGAAGAAAACGTCGCTTTTGCCCGCGGCGGCGAAGATTCCGGCCGCGATGCCCACGCCCTGGGCGTTGCTGAACAGGATCATTGGTACCCAGAAGCCCGTAATCCCCAGGGCTACGGCCTGGGCGCTGATCCAGGCGTTGTTGGTCCACACGGCACCGGCAAAAGACGCCGCGGGGTTTTCAGAGTAGTAGTCGATGAAGTCTTCCTCGACGTACTGCCTGGCCGCTGCTTCGGTGGCCACTGCCCGCAGCGCCTCGGGGGACGTGCCGATCCACAGCGCGTAGGCCGCGCCTATGAGGATGAAGGCAGCTCCACATGCCAGCGTGAGCCAGGTCAATCGGTAAAACGCCGCCGGAAGGGCCACCACAAAAAACCGTGCCAGGTCCGCAGGCACGTTGGACCTGGCCCCGGTGAAGCGTGTCCGGGCCTGCGCCAGGGTGGCGGACAGCGAGGCGGAAAGCCCGCTCTCGGGGGCAACTGACCTGATCAGGGAGAGGTGGGCGGACGTGGACTGGTACAGGGCGAGCAGCTCATCGGCCTCGCGGCCGGAGAGCCTGGCCTTGGCGGCGAGCTCGTGCAGCCGTGCCCACTTGTCCGCGTTGGCTGCGGAAAAGGCGTCCATATCCACGCGACCAGCCTAGCGCCACCGCACTAGACTTTGAGCGACCGCACCGGGAGGGCGGCGGAACGGGGAAGAACAGTGAGTTCGATCATCACGGGCGAGGCCGTGGTCCTGGAGCTGCGGCCGGCATCTTTCGCGGCCCGCGCCCTTGGGCTGGTCCTGGATGTCGCCTTCAACATCATCCTGCTCATTGCGATCCTGATCGGGCTTGCCGCTGCTGGAGAGGACCTGGATGGGGCTGCTGCCCGTGCCCTGACGCTGGCCAGCGTGGTCTTCTGCCTGGTCATCGTCCCTGTAGCAGTTGAAACGCTGAGCCGCGGCCGCTCCCTGGGGAAGCTGGCCACCGGCCTTCGCGTGGTCAGGGACGACGGTGGTGCCATCCGTTTCCGCCACGCCGTCATCCGCGGGCTGACCGGATTCCTGGAAATCTACCTGACCTTCGGCGGGCTGGCGCTGACCGTTGCGCTGTTCAATGACAGGTCGCGGCGGCTCGGAGACCTGATGGCCGGAACCTACGCGGTCCGCACCCGCGTGCCCGTGGAGCAGCCGGTTCCAGTGTTTGTACCGCCGCGGCTCCGCGCCTGGGCTGCCGCCGCGGACATTGGACGGATTCCCGACCCGACGGCGCGCAGGGCTTCCCAGTTCATCCGGCAGGCAGGACGGATGGCGCCGGCGTCCCGGTCAGAAATGGCCGCGTCCATCGCCACGGAACTGTCCGCCCATGTGGCCCCTCCCCCGCCGGCCGGAACCAGCGCGGACGACTTCCTTGCCGCCGTCGTTGCTGAACGCCGGAGCCGGGACCTGGCCAGGCTGATGGAATCACGCCGGCGCAACACGGATATCGGTGAACGGCTGCAGCGACTTCCTTTCGGAAGCTGAGCTAGTTGTCGTACTCGCTCCACGGGATGTTCCAGTCGCCGAACCCGTCATCATGGGCCGCGTAGTCGCCCTCAGTGTTCACGATCTGCACAACGTCGCCGGTGCCCATGTTGTCGAAGACCCAGGCAGCGCCGTCGGGAGCGAACCCAATGCAGCCATGCGAGACATTCGCGTTGCCAATGAACGGATAGGCAGACTCAAGCGCCTGGTGGATGTAGGCGCCGCTGAGGGTGAGGCGGATGGTGTATTCCACGTCAACGTCCCCGTAGTAGGCAGGATCGTCCGGCTTGAGTCCGATGCTTGAGGCCCGGAAGTGGTCGTAGCGCTTCTTTTCCATCAGCACCCCGTAGCCTCGGGCTGACGGGAAGCGCTTGTCCCCCATGCTGACCGGGAGTGTCTTGACTACCTGGTCATTGACGCTCAGCGTGAACGTATGAGCGGCTGAGTCCGCCACCGCCACCTTCTTGTCCCCGATGGAGATGTTCACCTTCTTGTTGAAGTTGGCGATTTGCCCATTGCCGAGGTCAACCCCGAACAGCTTCATGTCCATGGCAATAGTGGAGTTGGCGGCCCAGAAGTTCTCCGGCCGGTACCTGACCATGGTGTCGCTGTGCCAGTGGAAGGCGCCCGTCTGGCCTGCACTGCTGGTAATGCTGATGGCTTTCTCCACGGCCTCGCGGTTGACCACGGGCTCGCTGAAGATGACCTGCAACGGCTGGCCCACGCCAACTTTCATGCCGTCCAGGGGGTAGATGGCGGCGTCGGCCTCATGGGAGCTGGAGACGGTACTGAAGGACTGGGTGGTGCTGCTCTCCCGTCCCGCGCCGTCCTTGACCACGTAGGTGTAGCTGTAGTCAGTGTTGAACTTCAAGGGGCCCGCAGCGGTCCAGCCGGTTCCCTGGGGGTCGATGGAGCCCTCCACGGCCTCGCCGCCGGTGCTGGTGAGGGTGACGCGTTCGATGGTCCCGTTAGCGACCTTCAAGGAGACCGGCGCTGCAGGATTGACCTGTTTCGCGCCGTCTGCCGGCGCGGCGTCGAAGGTAACCGGCGCCACCACCGGAGCTGCGATGCCCGGGGACGTCCTCACGGCAGAGCTGGCCTCGGATTCGATGGCACCGCGGGCGATGTCCGGCGCGACAGCGGCGAAGACGCCGCCCACGGCTGCGAGGAGGCAGACAGCCGCCACCACAAAGACCTTCTTCATTCGACCGGGACGGCGGGACGGGACTTCAGGCTCCATGTTTTGATCCTAGGCGCAGAAAGTAACGGCCCGGGCGCGCTGGGCGCCCGGGCACTTTACTTCTTAGTAACGATAGTGTTCGGGCTTGTAGGGGCCGGCGGCGTCGAGGTCGAGGTACGCAGCCTGCTCCTTTGACAGCTCGGTAAGTTCCACGCCGAGGGCGTCGAGGTGCAGCCGTGCGACCTTCTCGTCGAGGATCTTGGGCAGCACGTATACCTGGTTCCCGTACTCCCGTTCCCCTTCCGGCTGGTTGCTCTTGGTGAAGAGCTCGATCTGCGCGATGGTCTGGTTGGCGAAGGAGTTGCTCATCACGAATGACGGGTGTCCGGTGGCGTTTCCGAGGTTCAGCAGGCGTCCTTCGGACAGCACGATGATGGAGCGCTCCCGGTCTGTTCCCTCGTCGAGTACCCACTCGTGCACCTGCGGCTTGATTTCGACCTTCTTGATGCCGGGGATGCGGGCCAGTCCGGCCATGTCGATCTCGTTGTCGAAGTGACCGATGTTCCCAACGATCGCCTTGTCCCGCATCCCGGCCATGTGCTCGGCCAGGATGACGTCCTTGTTGCCGGTGGTGGTGATGAAGATGTGGCCGACGCTGAGGACGGATTCCAGTTTTGCCACCTGGTAGCCGTCCATGGCTGCCTGGAGCGCGCAGATGGGATCGATTTCCGTGACGATGACGCGGGATCCCTGGCCACGGAAAGCCTCGGCCGCGCCCTTGCCCACGTCGCCGTAGCCGCAGACGACGGCGATCTTGCCGCCCATCAGGACGTCCGTTGCGCGGTTGATGCCGTCCGGCAGGGAGTGCCGGATGCCGTACTTGTTGTCGAACTTGCTCTTGGTGACGGAGTCGTTGACATTGATGGCCGGGAACAGCAGCTTGCCCTGCTCCGCGAGCTGGTAGAGGCGGTGCACGCCGGTGGTGGTTTCCTCCGTGACGCCCAGCAGGCGGGATCCGATCCGGGTCCACTTCTGCGGGTCGGCCTGCAGCGAGGCGCGCAACACCTCGAGGAAGACGCGGCCTTCCTCGGACTCGTCGTCGGCGGCTGCCGGGACGGCACCAAGTGCTTCGAATTCGGCGCCCTTGTGGACCAGCATGGTGGCGTCTCCGCCGTCGTCGAGGATCATGTTCGGGCCGAGGTCCGGGTTAGTGTCCGCGCCGGGCCACGTGAGGATCTGCTCGGCAGTCCACCAGTATTCCTCCAGCGTCTCACCCTTCCAGGCAAACACGGGAACGCCCTGGGGGTCCTCGACGGTTCCGTTTCCGACCACTACGGCCGCGGCGGCCTCGTCCTGCGTGGAGAAGATGTTGCAGGAGGCCCACCGGACCTCGGCACCAAGCGCCGTGAGCGTCTCGATCAGCACAGCGGTCTGTACGGTCATATGCAGGGATCCGGCGATCCGGGCGCCCTTGAGCGGCTGCGTGGGGCCGAACTCGGCACGGAGCGACATCAGGCCCGGCATCTCGTGTTCGGCAAGGCGGATCTGGTGCCGCCCGGCTTCCGCCAGGGTGATGTCGGCAACCTTGTAATCAAAAGTCATTGGTAGTCCTTCGTCCTGTCCGAAAGTGCTGTGCCTTCCGGTACTGCTGTGTAAAGTTCGACGGCGGCCGTGGCGCCTGCGTCCAGGCGGGCAGCGCTGCTATGCGGTCTGGCCCGTCGCGGGGGTTGAATCGTGCTGGTCCGATCCTGCCGCGGTCGCCGCTGCCAGCAGTTCGGGCGGCAGGAGGAGCGGTATCCCGTCCTCGATGGCGTAGCGCGGCTTCACTCCGGAATCCCCGGCAACGGCCGCCACCAGTACCTCGCCTTCCTGCACCAGGGCTGAACCCGTCACAGGACAGCGGAGGACGGACAGCAGCTCAGGACTGACATGTGGCATTTTTGGTGCTCCCTGGCGGGCGCGCTCGCGCCGGTAGCGGACTGGTGTGCAGTTACCAGCCTACCGCCAGAGGGTGTCAGGAGGGTTCACGCAGGACGCGCAGGTGTCCCCTGCGTGTGCCTTCGGCGCCGGCCGGTGCTTCCAGCGCCGAATGGGGCGCGCGCTGCGCCGGCTGCTGCTGGCCCTGGGCCGGGAGGGCCGCTGCGTCCCGCACCGCATTGGCGAGGGCCAGGAGGTCGTCGGGGCCCGGCTGCTGCGGTGTTGACGGCATGGCCAGCCGCAGGACTTCCCAGCCGCGGGGAACGGTCAGTGAGTCGGCGTGTTGCTCGCACAGATCGTAGCAATGCGGCTCCGCGAAGGTGGCCAGGGGACCAAGGACAGCGGTGGAATCTGCGTAGACGTACGTCAGGGTAGCCACCGCTGACTGGCGGCAGGCAGATCTTGAACACTGACGGATAGCTCCCACGACATCACAGACTACTCCGTGTCCGCACCAAAACCCTGCATTGCCGGGCCGGCCCGACGCGTCCCGGCCGCCGGGGGAATGTATCGCATAAATGTTCCCCCGGGTTTAGAGTCGATGTATGCAGTCATCGAACCAGAAATCAGGTTTCACGGTCCGGTTGGCTGGTCCGGATGCCCCCGGTAATCCGGGCACCGGCTCCTCCGGCAAGAGCTTCATGATGCGCCGCCGGAACCGCCACGGACGCGGACTCCGCGGGGAAGTCATGCTCCCCACGCACCCCGGCTACCGGACACGCTCGGACCGCTTTGATGACATGGTGATGGACTCCGCACAGAGGCTGCACGACATTTGGGGCAAGACGCTGGACGGCGTGCGGTTCGGCGTCGATGAGATCCCTCCCGACCTCGAACAGCTGGCGGCCAACTCCGCGTCGGCGCCGATGGGCTCCTACACTCCAGCCGCGGACGGCGAAGGGCCAATGATCACGGTCTACCGGCGTGTGGTGGAGCAGGGCTGCCCCGGCCCCGAAGAGCTCCAGGACCTGGTCCATGACGTTGTGGTGGAACACACCGCAGAGATGCTGGGAGTGGCACCCGAAACCCTCGACCCGGTCTACCGCCGCAGGTACTGACCTTCCGGGGTTGGCCGAGGGTAAAACCAGCGGCTGAGGCTCCTAGTGGCTCAGGGTAACGGGCACTGTCTCCTGGCCCGCCGCCGCTGCCAGGAACGCCAGGGTTGAGACGTCGCTCCTGCCATCCTGTTGGATCAGGACGGCACCGTAGGCGGCATCCCCTGACGCGGACACTACGTATCCCACCACGTCGGTGTCGCCCTCCTTCTCCGGAACGGCGATCGAGGACGTGGTTCCGCCGGCGATATCGGCGGTGGCCGGTGCGCGGACTTTCCCGTCCGACGTAATGGCGGCGTACGTGATGGTTGCCCTGGTGTCCAGGGCACCGAACACCAGGCTGCGGATCCCGCCCTGCGGGACCGGAACGACGTGCTGGCTGCCCAGCCGCACTCCGGCCGCGGCCCAGGCAACATCTGAGGGCTGGCCGTCCTGGAGCCCGCGGGTGACCCGGGTCGCGGCGACGAACGAAACGTCCGAGGATGCCGCCACCGTGTACTGCCCGGCCGGGACACCCGCGAGGGAGATTTCGGTGACTGCTCCCGCCTTTGCAGTGATGACCCCGCCCGAGGGCAGGGCAACCTGACCGTCCCGGCCGTAAAGGCGGACTTCCATCACTGCATCCGATGGACCCGGAACTGTCAGGTGCAGCGCCGGTCCAGCGTCCCCGTACCCCGGTTTTCCCGTGAGCTGGGACAGCCCGGCGGGATCCTGGATATCTACTCCTGTCATGACCTGCCGCACGGCCGGAGCCGCTCCCGGGGCTATGAAGTCAACGCCTCCGGGCGTGAGGCCCCGCAGGACGCTCTGCTGGATGACCGCGGCAACCGGCCCGCCCGCACTCCGGACGCGGACGCTCAGCTGCTCCTCCCCCGGCGCCAGCCCGGCGAGGACCACGGCCCGCGAAGTGCCCGGCGCAACCAGCAGGCCCCTGCTCCCGGGGGCCTGGATCTGGCCCTCAGCACCGAAGAGCTCCAGGCTGACGGTGGCGGGCGTGCTGGAGGCGTTGGTCAACAGCAGCACTGATGCCCGGCCCACGGTGGTGCTTGCCCCCGCGATCCACTGGTCGTTCGAGGGCTGGTGGCAGTTGGATGCTGCAGTGCCCTGAAGATCCCCATCGGTGGCGGTGAACTTCATAGCCGCAGCAGCGGAGGCTTTTTGGTTCGCCAATGCGTCGGCGCTCAGCACGCTCACCTTCTCCACGGGACGGGCCGCCACCACGCCTGCCAGGAGTTCCTGCGGTGCTCCGGCAGAAGTGCCCTGGCCGGGCCCTTCGGAGATTTCGACGGCGGTTGTCCCGTCCAGCCCGGACAGGCGGCTGGCCGGCAGTATTCCTGCCGCGCCGAGGACCGCGCCCGTCACGGCGCTGGCCGCGGTGGCTGATACCGGGCTGAACTGGGGGTCCACGCCGGCTTCGGTGCCCTCCAGCAACCGGGCAGGTCCCGGACAAACGCCCAGGCTCGTCCCGGCGGGGACGGCTGCCGCTGCTGCGGCTACCGCGCGGCTCGATTCCGGCGGTGGCAGCAGTGATCCCCCTGCCACGACCGCTCCTGCGCAGGCGAGGATCATTGCAGCGGATGCCAGCCCCACGATCGTGGTTTTGCGACCCTGCCGCTGGGGCCGCTGCCCGGAATCCCCGGTGTCCGGGCTCACTATGTTTATGTCGTCCAACGGCTTGCCGGGGCCGCCGGAGGACTGGGTCTCCGGCGACGGCGTGGTGTGCTCATGCATTCTGGTGTTCCTTACGCAGAGAGCCCTCATCCCGGGAGATGCCCGTCCGTGGCCTCCTGGCCGGCATCGGAATGGCGAGCAGGACCGTCAGGCCGATCACCGTGATCTGCGCAATGGCCGCCCCCAGGGCCCAGGGGTTTTCGTAGCGGATGGTGAGCTGGCCTCCCGATGCGGGAAGCGTGAACGCCTGCGACCAGCCGGAAGTAGTCGCAGTCAGTTTGCGGCCGTCAAGCCAGGCGGTCCAGCCGGCGTCCGCTCGTTCGGCCAGCACCACAAGGCGGCCCTCAGGACCGGCCGGAACAGGGGCATCCACGTCGCTGTAGCCGGAGGGAACCAGCCCGATGGCAGCACCGCTTCCGTCGACGATCCGCACGCGGTGCGCAATGTCTGCAGCCTGCAGCGCCGGCTGGTTCAGCGGAGTGATCCGCCAGAGCCACCCCACGTCGGTCTGGCCCACGGCAACAAGGCCCGGTACCGCGTCCACCCGGCTGGCGGTCAGCTGGGCAGCCGTGTCAGCGGAGCGGAGGACAACGAAGCCCACGCCCAGCTGTTCGAGATCGTTCCGGGGGTCAACGCCCTGGCCGGCGACGATCGTGGCCACCACGCGACGGACGGCGGCGGTGACATCGTCGTCGTCGCGGATGGTTTCGGCGCCCGGGCTCCCGATGATGTTCCGCGCGGACGCAATCGTGGAGAGGCTGTCCAGGGTGGTTCCGGCACCGCGCATCAGTGAGGCGTCAAACGTCCCGTTGTCCCGGGTACTGATCAGCAGCGTGCGTGTCTGCTCAGGCCCGGTGCCGCGGTCAATGGCCGTGGCAGGCAGGGTGCGCGGGTTGGCGGGCTCCACCAGCCGAGGCGTTCCGAGTGAGCCGGCGTCATCATCGGGCGTGGGTGTGCCCGCCGTCTCGGCGCCCGGCGAGGCGGCACCCGTGGCGGCGGAGGCCGTGGCAGGGCGCAGCAGGTTTTGGGCTGACCAGGCAGCCATGCCGGCCAAGGGCCCCGCTAGCAGGATGGCCATTCCCACGGCAGTGGCGGACCGGAGGGCCGCCCGGCGCCTGGCGCTGCCGGTGGCCGATCCCCTGTGCGCCATGGTCAGGAGATGTTCCGCTCCCAGGATGCCTGCCGCCAGGAGGGCGAAGGCCGCAGCAGAAACTGCCGGCCCGGAAAACGGAGTCACGAGGTTTTGGGCGTTCATTCCAGTGGCCACGTGACCGGCGAGCCAACCGCCTGCAAGGACAAGCACGCCGGCCGCCCAGAAAGCCCTCGCCATGGCGGCGCGGTGCCCGTGCACCGTCAGTCCGGCGACAGCCAGTGCCAGTACCGGAGCAGCGACCAGGAGTGCCAGCAGCAACGCCCAGGGTGCACTTCCGCCGGCAAAAGCGGGCAGCCCTGCGAGTCCGCCTTGCGGATCGAACCGCAGCGGCTGTCCCAGCACCTGCTGCCACAACGGAGCCGCTTCAAAGGCAAGCGGCAGGCCTGGATCGGCCAGCAATGACCTGGGTCTGTCGAGGACGGAGAGCCCGAAGGGAATGAACAGGGCCGCGGTAGGAAGCAGGGCCCACCAGACCGTCCGGCCGCGGCGTCCGGGCAGGAAGCCGCAGAGCACTACCACCACGACGGCCGGTACGAGGAGTGAGGGCGCCGACGCCACAACAACCGCCAGCGCAAGGCCCGCTGCGGCCGCGGCGGTCCAGGACGGAGTGCCGTTGATGCCGGGCCTGATGGGGGGCCTCTCACCGGGACGGCCTTCGGCAGGGGAAGGCATCGTAAAACGGCCATGTCCCACTGCTGAACCGGTGGCCCGCAGCAGCGCGAGGACCACCAGGGGAAGCATGATGTGCGCAATCAGCGCTCCGGCCCTGCCCTGGTTGAGCGCGACCTGGAGTGCCGGCGCGGCGGCCCACAGGAGGGCCGCGGCAAGCCGGAGCCGGCGGCGGACGGTCAGCCCGCCGGCGGCGAACCATGCCGTGAGCCCGGACAGCGGCGTGGCGAGCAGGAGCAACCAGGACATGGCCGGGTTGGCGTCCCCTCCGCCCAGGACTCCCAGGATCCACAGGACGTATCCGAAGGGATCTCCGCGCCCGGGCAGCCCTGCCCCAAGGGTGATCCACCAGCTGGAAGCGTGGTGCCAGATATCGCCCAGGCTTGCAGCGACAGGAATGAGTGCACCGCCGGAAACGGCTTCGGCTCGGAAGAGTCCTGTCAGGGCCAGGAGCGACGCCACCGACGCGACGATGACCACGGCAAGGGCTCCGTTGCCCACCCATCCCCGTTTTGTGGTGGCCAAAGCCGCGAAATCGTCCGATGCGTCGCCACTGGGCTGGTGCGCCAAAGGATCCTGTTCAAGCTCGTCCGTTGGGGAATTGTCCGCGCCGAGCGCCTCCATCAGGGACCGCCTGTGGCTCCAAACCTCACGCCTGGGGGTTTGGAGCTTACGGATCACGGACCGGCGGATGCGGCGGGTCCGCCGGGCGCTGCGGCGTGCCTTCGCCACTGCGCGCGGCCTTCCAAGAGCGGCGCAGGTGGCAACCAACTGTGACAGTCCGTGCGCAGGATCCTTGACCAGGATGCTCAGCACGAGTTTGAAGAGGCTGCCCAGGAGTGCCCCGGCTCCATGGACGGGCACCATCCATGGCGTGGAATGCTTCAGGCGCAGATGGACCTGGGCTTTCCGGGCCGCGGCCGCATTGCCCAGGGCGTGTGGCCGGTGGGCAACGTGGAACATGCGCGCTGCCGGCACAACGACGACGCGGTGCCCTGCCAGCCGGTTGCGCCAGCAGAAGTCGACGTCGTCGCCGCTGCCCGGCAATGCGGGGTCGAAGCCGCCCAGTTGCTCCCAGATGTCACGGCGGACAAGCATGCCGGCGGAGTTCACGGCGAAGGTGTCACTGCGGCCGTCGTACTGCCCCTGGTCGAGCTCGTCGGCATCGATCAGGGTGAGCCGTTCTGCCCACCGGCTGGTGGACAGGCCGACGTCGATGAGCTTGCGTTCCGCGTGCCAGTCCAGCTGTTTGCACCCTGCGACAGTGACCGACGGCGCCCTTTCAACGGCGCTGAGCAGTTCGGCGAGTGCTTGCGGAGCCGGTGCTGCATCATCGTGCAGCAGCCAGATCCACTCTGCCCTGTCCGGGGCCGCGGTCCCCCGCCATGGGGCCAGCTCCGCCAGCACGGCGGAAACAGCTGCGCCCATACCGCCCTTGCCGCGCGGCTGGCTGGTGACGTTGGCTTCGCCAAGGGCCCGCTCCAGGAGGACCTTAGAGTCATCCAGTGACCCGGCATCAATACCGATGGCGTAGTCGGCAGGCCTGCTCTGGGACGCCAGGGCGGCGAGTGTTCTGGGCAGATAGGCACTGCCGTTGTGGGCGACCACAACGGCAGTGACATGAACTTCCTGGTGAATTAGATTGCTCGCTTCCTCAGCCGCCGGCGCTCACGCTCGGAAAGGCCTCCCCAAATGCCGAACCGTTCATCGTTTGCCAGCGCGTATTCAAGGCACTGGGAGCGCACGTTGCAGGCCCCGCAGACTTTTTTCGCATCCCGCGTGGAGCCGCCCTTTTCAGGGAAGAAAGCCTCGGGGTCCGTCTGGGCGCACAGGGCGTCTGTCTGCCAGCCCAGTTCGCCTTCGTCGTCGAAATCCTGCTGGAAGGGAAGCCCTATCCACACAGGCTGGCTGGCGCCGCCGGTGGCCACTTCCATGGGTGGGTCGAGGTCGTCCTCCGGCTCCGCGCCACCGTCAAGAAGTGCCTCGTGGGCGGCGAGGAATGCAGTGGCCTGGTCTTCCAAGAGCCCGCCCGCATTCTTGTTGTACCGGTCGGCAGCATCAGGATCGGCGGGGTCCACGTACCAATCGCTCGGCACCCCCCGGGCACGGTACTTTGCCGTTGCCTGACCGGCTACGACGGCATCTTCCTGGATACGCTCTGCTTGCCCCATCGGCGACCCTCCTGATTTGCAGCAACTGCCTGGATACGCGGCACTCGGTTGTGTGCCGGCATTTACGCAGTTGCCTTTAGTTATCTCTAATTACACGTGTGTAACTTGGGTGAGTCAAGCCGCCGCCGGATAATAATCACTGCGGATGGTGAAGGCCGCGTACGCCACGCCCGGGAATGTATTACGGGAGCACGGCGTGGCTCGCCGGGACGTCGGAATCGCACCGAGGAACCGTCCGGATTGCCACCAACGGCGCGGAAAATACCTGCAAAGACAAGAAATAGCAAGCAGGCTGAGTATCGCCTGTGATATATCTCACTCCGCCTTGCAGTGCTCACCCCGTCCTCGGCGGGGGTTTGCAGTCAGCGGTGACTGCGCCCGGCGCCGGTGGCAGGATGGTGCCATGGGCAACCCGCTATCTGATCTGATGTCAACGCTCCGTTCGGGCAATTCAACGGCTCCCCGGCTCACCTGGTATGGCCCCGACGCCGAGCGGGTGGAGCTCTCCGGAAGGGTCCTGGACAACTGGGTTGCCAAAACAAGCAACCTGCTCCAGGACGAGTTGGACGCTGCCCCCGGCATGCGCCTGCGCATGGAACTGCCCGCCCACTGGAAATCCATGGTCTGGGCGCTGGCCGCCTGGCAGGTGGGGATGCAAACCGTGCTTGACGGCGGGGCAGCGGACTACCTGGTCACCGCCGATCCGGAGTCAGTTGAGGGGAACTACGACGCCGTCATCGCCGTCGCCCTGCCCGCACTGGCGATGCGGTGGCCGGGGACGCTTGCCGCCGGCTTGCTGGACTACGCTGCGGAAGTCCGCTCCCACGGGGACGTGTTCATGGCGCACGCCGAGCCGGAACCGTCGGGGTGCGCGGTGGTGGCTGGCAACGGCCGCGCGTACTCCCACCAGGACCTGCTCAATGGCTTCGCCGCGCGCCACGACGAAGGCGTTCGCCTGCATGTACCGGCCGGAAACGGGCTGGAAGGGGCGCTGTCCAACGCGTTGGGCGCGTGGCGGCACGATGGATCGGTGGTCATGACGCATCCGGATGTGGAGCTGACTGACAAGCTGCTCGCAGCGGAGCGGATCCACGGCAGCTAAAAAAGAGCGGGGCCCGCTGCGGCCAACCCGTCCGCCGTGAGCTGTCCAGCTATGGCTTGGCGCGGCCGTCCCTCGAAGGTGCACGCTCCGCTTCGCGCTCCACGCCTGGGCCCTGCTCCTTGTGGTGGTGGTGAAGCTCGATGAGCTCGTGGTCGTGCGAGAACTCCGGTTCCTGGTCCAACTCCTGGTTAAACACCAGGAACCGGTACGCGAAGAAGCGGACCACGGTAGCCACAAGAATGCCCGCCACGCCGGCCAGGAACAGCATGTTCTTGTCCGTGACGCCCAGCCCGTATTTCGCGAGGGCGGTGAAGCCCGTGGAGATGCCGATGCCTATCCCGTTGATGAGGACGAACATCAAAAATTCCCGGAGGACGTTGGCCTGCCGGCGGTGCCGGAACGTCCAAAGCCGGTTGGCGATCCAGGAGAAGACCGTGGCCACGGAGGCGCCGACAAACCGCGCCTTGGCCTCACTGTCGGTCATCGGGCCGTGCATCAGGTAGTACGTGAGTCCGTTGTCGATCACGAAGGCCACACCGCCCACGGCTCCGAACTTGGCCACTTCGCGCCAAAACAGCGAGGCGAGCCCCCGGATACGGTCTGCAAGTGTGGTGAACATGGCCCTCCATGGCTGTGTGAACTGTGGGCCATTGGGCCGGAGGCCATTTTAGCCCCCAAACCTGTGAGCGGGCCGTCCCAACTGCCGGACGGCGGTGGTCGAGGGGCCGAAATACTCTCGGCCCGCCGGACCGGAACGCGGGATACCGGGCGGTCTTCGGTAGGCTGGCCTACGTGACTTTTCCAGTAATAGGCGTTGTTGGCGGTGGCCAGCTTGCCCGAATGATGGCCCCGGCCGCAACTGCACTCGGCTTCGAACTCCGTGTCCTCGTCGAAGGGGAGGACGTCTCCGCCGTATCGGCTGTGTCCTCCTCGCCGGTGGGAGACTACAAGGACCTGCAGACGCTCCTGGACTTTGCCCAAGGCCTGGACGTCATGACTTTCGACCACGAACACGTTCCGACAGACCACCTCCGCGCCCTGCAGGATGCCGGTGTCAACGTCCAGCCCGGGCCTGATGCGCTCGTGAACGCCCAGGACAAACTGGTCATGCGCGCTGCCATCGACCGGCTGGAGCTTCCCAACCCTGCATGGGCCTCCGTCCCGGACGTCGCTGCCCTGGTCAGCTTCGGTGATGAGACAGGCTGGCCTGTTGTACTGAAGATGCCGCGCGGCGGCTACGACGGCAAGGGCGTCAGGATCGTCGCCTCGGCGGAAGAAGCCGCTGACACAACCGCGTGGTTTGACGCCATGAGCCCCCTTCTCGCCGAGGCCAAAGTGGAATTCACCCGGGAGCTTTCGGCACTCGTTGCCAGGACCCCCGACGGCGAAGCCCGTGCCTGGCCGGTGGTGCACACCATCCAGGTGGATGGTGTCTGTGATGAAGTGATTGCTCCTGCCCTGGATATCCCGGTGGAGGTCGCTGCTGCCGCAGAGGACGCCGCCCTCCGGATCGCCGGCGAGCTTGGCGTTACTGGAGTGCTGGCCGTTGAGCTGTTCGAGACCCCGGGCGTGGGCGCAGGGTTCCTGATCAACGAGCTTGCCATGCGGCCCCACAACACAGGGCACTGGACGCAGGACGGCTCGGTGACAAGCCAGTTCGAGCAGCACCTGAGGGCGGTACTGAACCTTCCCCTGGGCGCCACCGATGTCCTGGGCCCCGTGGTCGTGATGAAGAACTTCCTCGGCGGCGACAACCAGGACCTGTTCTCCGCGTTCCCGATGGCTCTTGCCAGTGAACCTGCCGCAAAGGTGCACTGCTACGGCAAGTCCGTCCGCCCGGGCCGCAAGATCGGCCATGTGAACCTGGTGGGTTCGTCCACCGCAGACGTTGATTCCGTCCGCCGCCGTGCCACGATGGTTGCAAGCATCATCCGCGACGGCCGGGCACCGGCAGAAGAACTGCCAAGCACTTTCGAGGAGAAGCCATGAGCGACCAAACCACTCCTGCCGCCGCTTCGGAGGCCGCCCCGCTGGTTGGACTGGTCATGGGATCAGACTCGGACTGGCCCGTCATGGAAGCCGCAGCGGACGCGCTTGCGGAGTTCGGCATTCCCTTCGAGGCCGACGTCGTATCAGCCCACCGGATGCCCACCGAAATGATCCGCTACGGGCAGGCTGCCCATGAGCGCGGGCTGCGGGTCATCATCGCCGGGGCCGGCGGCGCAGCCCACCTGCCGGGCATGCTGGCCAGTGTCACGCCGCTCCCGGTCATCGGCGTTCCCGTTCCCCTCAAGACCCTGGACGGAATGGACTCCCTGCTGTCCATCGTCCAGATGCCTGCCGGCGTTCCGGTGGCCACCGTGTCCATCGCCGGCGCCCGCAACGCCGGGCTCCTGGCCGTGCGGATACTCGCTGCCGGCACGGACGAGCTCGCCGCGTCGCTTCGTGCGGACCTCCTTGATTTTGCAGCAGACCTCAACGCGGTTGCGGCCCGCAAGGGTGCCAACCTGCGCCAGAAGGTCACCGAGGTGTTTGCGGACGGCAACGGCGCCCTGCGGGGTAGCCGCTAGGCGGCGCGTATGTCCAGCAGCAAATTGCAGCAGCCCGCCCCCGGCACCTCCATGACGGACCCGGTCCGTTACCCTGCCAGCGCTTCCTCCCCGGTACGCACCAAACGGGCCTTTGTCCTGATCCTCCTGACCCTCCTGGTTCCGGGCAGTGCCCAGATCGTGGCCGGCGACCGCAAACTGGGGCGCGCCGCTTTGCGCGTAACCCTCGGGGTCTGGGCGGCAGCGGCTGCCGCCGTGCTCCTGCTGCTCTTCAACCGGACCCTGCTGATCAGCCTCATCACCAGCCCTTTCGCTTCACTGGTCATCGTCGTCCTGCTGGCCGCCCTGGCCGTAGCCTGGGCATTGCTGTTCCTCAACACCCTCCGGATCATCCGGCCCATACTCCTGGCACCTCGGGCGCGGCCGGCAGTCGGCATAGCCCTGGTACTGGCCATGGTCCTGGGGAGCGGATCCCTTGGTTATGCCGCCTACCTGCTCAACGTGGGGCGCAACGCGATCGGCAGCATCTTCTCCTCTGGCCCCAGCATCGATCCCGTGGAAGGCCGCTACAACTTCCTGATGATGGGAGGGGACGCAGGCGAGGACCGTACGGGCAGGCGTCCGGACAGCCTTTCGGTCCTCAGCGTGGACGCCGAGTCGGGGCAGACCGCCATCATCTCAGTGCCCCGGAACCTCCAGAACGCCCAGTTCAGCGAGGACTCCCCCATGCGGGCCATCTACCCGGACGGCTACGACTGCGGTGATGAGTGCCTGATCAACGCCATCAACACCGAAGTGACGAACGAGTACGCCGACCTCTACCCCGGGGTGGCCGACCCCGGGGCGCAGGCCACCCTGGAAGCAGTTTCCGGGACGCTTGGAATCACGGTGCAGGCTTACGTCCTGGTGGACATGGACGGTTTCTCCCGGCTCATCGACGCGATGGGCGGCATCAGGATCAAAGCCGGCGGCTGGGTTCCCATGAGCGGCTACTTCGACGATTTCAGCCAGACCCACGGCATGCCTCTGGGCTGGATTCCGGCTGGTGAACAAACCCTCGACGGCAACCAGGCACTCTGGTACGGAAGGTCGCGGGAGTATGTGGACGACTATTCGCGCATCCAGCGCCAGCAGTGCGTGCAGCAGGCCATGCTCAAGCAGCTGGACCCTGCCATGCTGCTGGCCAAGTTCGAGGACATCGCGGACGCCGGCACCAAGGTGGTGGACTCCAACATTTCCTCCTCGCAGCTGGGGAGCTTCGTGGACCTTGCCATGAAAGCTAAGGGCAAGGAGGTCCGACGGCTCACCATCGGCCCGCCGGACTTTGACGCCTCATTCTCCACGATTCCGAACTTCGACGAGATCCACGAGCGCGTGGACCAGCTGTTGGCCTCCGCGTCCTCGCCCCAGGCGGCAGGCGTGCAGGACGACACCATGGTGGAAACGGGCACCGTGCCGGGCCGTCTCCAGGCTGCGGCAGCCAGGCCCTCCGGCATCTTCCCCCTTGCCGGCGCCGTTCGGGCACAGCAGTCGCCCGCGCCGTCGGACTTCACTCCGGTAACCACCACGCCAGATGGCGAGCTGATCACCGAAGAAATGCTGACCCAGCTCAAGCTCGAGGGCAACGAGCAGGCAATCGCCGAACTCGTGGCAACCAACGGCCAGTGCGCGCCGCTGTAGCCGCACACATTATCCAGCAGACCTAGGGAACGGAACCGGTTTTGTACGAGATTGAGAACGTCCTGCGCGATTATGCCTGGGGTTCGACGACGGCCATCGCTGCCCTCCTGGGACGGCCAGAGTCCGGCCGCCCGGAAGCCGAACTCTGGATCGGCGCCCACCCCGATTCACCGTCCACGGCCCGCGTCCCCGGCGATGGGACTGCGGGGACGGCGCTGGATGCCCTGATCTCCCGCGATCCGGACCATTTCCTCGGAGCGGAATCAGTGGCCCGCTTTGGCCCCCGGCTTCCGTTCCTCGCCAAGATCCTCGCCGCAGCCCAGCCCCTCTCCCTGCAGGTCCACCCCAGCCTGGAACAGGCGCGGGCCGGGTTTGCCCGCGAGAACGCGGAAGGTGTGCCGGCCGGCGCCCCGAACCGCAATTACCGGGACGACAACCACAAACCCGAGATGATTCTCGCCCTGACCCCGTTTGAGGCGCTGTGCGGGTTCCGCCCGGCTCCGGAAACGCGGCAGATCCTGGCACACGTGGCCTCGGCATGCGGCTCCAGCGAAGCCGGGGTCCCGGCCCTGGTCGGAGCGCTGCAGGAGGACCTTGGTGCAGCCGATGAGGGCCAGGGCATCCGGAAGGCCTTCGAGCGCCTGATCACTGGAGGCCAGTCCGTGGCCGATGATACGGCGCTGGTGGTGGCAGCACTCCTGTCCGCGCCCGGCTTTGCCCCCTATGAGTCCGAACTGAAAACCGTCATCAGCCTCAACGAGAAGTATCCCGGCGATCCCGGTGTCCTGATTTCCCTGCTGCTGAACCGCGTCTCACTGGCACCGGGCGAAGCGGTGTACCTGCCGGCCGGAAATGTCCATGCGTACCTGCACGGCCTTGGCGTCGAAGTCATGGCGTCCTCGGACAACGTCCTGCGCGGCGGCCTTACCCCCAAGTTCGTGGATGTTCCCGAACTGCTCCGCACCGTTGACTTCCAGCCTGTTGCGGTGCCCATGCTTGCCGCCGAGCGGACGGTCCTGGACCAGGAAGTGTTCCGCCCGCCGTTCGAGGAATTCCAGCTCCAGCGCATCGAGCTCGCGCCTGGGACAGCCCCCGTTCCGCTGGCACAGTCCGGGGCGGCCGTGGTCATCGTTGTGGCCGGAGATATCTACCTGGACTCACCCAAGGGCGACCTGCAGCTCTCCCGGGGCGGCAGCGCCTTCCTGGCTGCCGCCGAGGCTCCGGTCAACGTCCATCCCGTGGCCGGAAGCACGGAGCCTGCACTGGCTTTCGCCGTGACCACCGGCCTTTAGCTGCCGGCTCTCTTCAGGCAGCAACGGCAAAGGGCGACGGCGGCACCCGCCCGGGTGCCGCCGTCGCCCATTACCGCCGTCGCCCTTGTACAGCGCAGCTGGTGGATGCAGCTAGCTTCCGGGGCGCAGCCGCTGAAGCACGGGGCGCACCCGGCCGGCAGCGGCCTTCAGGACGCGCCGTCCGGTCTGCAGTCCCCGCCGGGCCAGGGGCATCGCCTGGGCGTAGGCCGGGTACAGCGGCGAGAGCGGCTTTTCCCAGGTTCCCAGGAGCATGTTTTCGTGCTTGGCGAACTGCTTCTTGAAGTCGGAGATGCCGTCGTTCAGGAGTCCGTTGAAGTCATACCGCCGGCAGCCGTCCTCCCGCATCGCCTGCAGCGCCGCCCACTTCACGCCGTAGTTGACGCGCTGCTTCTGTCCTTCCGCGGACACGCCGCCGTAGAGCTCAAAGGCAGTGGACCCGCTCCTGGCGAGCCACACGAATGCCAGCAGCTGCTCGCCGTCGAACGCCCCGATGATGGGTGAGCCGTCCCCCATGTTCCGGAAAATGTCGCGGTAGTACTGGTCCTCGTGGATCCCGAACCCGGCGCGTTCAGCCGTCTCGTGGTAGATCGCGAGCACCTGCTCAAGTTCGGCGTCGTTCTTGACCTTGCGGAACTCCACGTCGCTGCGCATCGCCTTGCGGATGTTCGCACGCGTGGACTTGGACATGTCCGCCATGAGCTCGTCATCAGACCTCGTCAGGTCAAGGATCAGCGTGCGCGGGATCAACACCGTGTTGGCGGACGGACGGAATCCGGCAGCAGCCACGGCTCCCGCGAAGACGGAGTCCTGGTCCCAGTCGGGTTCGATGCTCAGGGCGACTCCCCGGTGCCGGACCGCGGCGTGTTCGGCAAGGGAGTTGAGGACGGCCTGCGCATTTTCCGCCGAGCACAGGGGGCCGCGCGGAATGTAGACCAGGGCCCGGAAGGGAAGCGGAAGGCGGCGGACCAGCAACTGGGCCGCGCCGATGGTGTTGCCGGCGTCGTTGATGAGCACGCGGTCCACGGACCAGCCGTGCATCGCTTTAGTCTCGCCCCAGCCCCACAACTGTTGCGGATGCCCCTGGAACCGGTCAATGTGGTCGTCCCAGAGGGCGCGGTCAGTACAGGGCACAACAGCAGGAATCATGGCTTCAACCCTATACCAACGGCTTAAACGCCAGGCCCCCGGAGCGCGCTGTGCATTCCGGGGGCCTGGCGTTCAAAGCGCGCCGTGCGTCAGCTCTTGCGGGCGTAGCCTTCCCACTTGTCGGCGCGGTGCTCGCCGTCAACGAAGCGGATGGTGCCGGACTTGGAGCGCATGACGATGGACTGGGTGAGGACCTTGTCCTTGGAGTACCGCACGCCCTTCAGCAGGTCGCCGTCGGTGATGCCCGTGGCCGCGAAGTAGCAGTTGTCGCTGGAGACGAGGTCGTTGGTGGAGAGGACCCGTTCCAGGTCGTGGCCGGCGTCGATGGCTTTCTGCTTCTCTTCATCGCTCGTGGGCCAGAGGCGGCCCTGGATGACACCGCCCAGGGACTTGATGGCGCAGGCTGCAACGATGCCCTCGGGCGTGCCGCCGATACCCATCAACGCGTCGACGCCTGTCCCGGTACGGGCGGCAGCAATGGCACCGGCGACGTCGCCGTCCATGATGAACTTGGTGCGCGCGCCGGCTTCACGGATTTCTTCGACCAGCGGCTTGTGGCGGTCGCGGTCGAGGATCATGACGTTGAGCTGGTTGACCTTGACGCCCTTTGCCTTGGCGATGAGGTGCAGGTTCTGCTTGACGGGGAGGCGGAGGTCCACCATGTCCGCGGCTTCGGGGCCGGTGACGAGCTTCTCCATGTAAAACACGGCGGAAGGATCGAACATGGAGCCGCGTTCGGCCACGGCGAGGACGGCCAGGGCGTTATTGATGCCCAGGGCAGTCAGGCGGGTTCCGTCAATGGGGTCGACGGCGACGTCGCACTCGGGGCCGGTGCCGTCACCTACGCGCTCTCCGTTGAAGAGCATGGGAGCTTCGTCCTTTTCGCCTTCACCGATGACCACGACGCCGTTGAAGTGGACGGTCTGGAGGAAGGAGCGCATGGCGTCTACCGCGGCGCCGTCGGCCTTGTTCTTGTCGCCGAAGCCCACCCAGTGGCCTCCGGCGATAGCTGCGGCTTCGGTCACGCGGACAAGCTCGAGGGCGAGGTTGCGGTCCGGCTCGTCAATGCCTACGGCAAGCGACGGGGAAAGCGTGGAGTACTTCTGGGTCATGGACGCTGGTGACACGTGAACCTCTTCTTCGAGTGGCGATCATTAAACCCGCCCCGCCGGTGCAGCAGCGCGGTGATTCCTCTGCTACCGATCATAGTCGCGAGCCGCTCAACGGGGCGGCGGATGACGCGCCCGCGCAATGTACCCGGCGACGGCGGCCAGGAGCCGGCGGGGCCCAAATGGAAGTTGCCTGCCGCGATGGGCGACTATAGAGGGGTGAATGACATGCAGGAAAAGACCAGTCCCAGCCCCGAGCCGGCCGGATCCGAAGGCAGCGGCGGGTCCAGCGGCGCTGCAGGAAATGGGCCGGTAAAGCCTGTCATTCCGGCTGCTGCAGCCAAACGCGCCAACGCCTCGGTCATCGGAATGATCATCGCCCTGGTGGTGAGCATTGCCGCGTTCCTGCCGATCATCCTCATGAATCCGCTGCCCAAGAGCGACGGCTACCGTCCGGACATCGACGTCGCAGCCGTCTCGCGCAATGCCACGGATGTGGCAGGATTCACACCCGTCGCGCCGGATACCGGCAACAGCTTCCGCCCCAACTACGCCCGCTGGGAAGCCGGAACCGGCAACGGCGTCCCCGCCTGGGAAGTGGGCTACCTGACCCCCAAGGAATCCTTCATCGGCCTGGTCCAGACCAAAAACGCGAACCCCACCTGGCTGCTCCAGCAGACGCGCAACGCGCCGGTCACCGGTTCCCGGAACGCCGGCGGGCAGGAATGGGAGCTTCGGGATACCGGCAAAGGCGAGAAGTCCATGGTGCTGGACTACCGCGGGACCACCGTCGTTTTGTCCGGGGAAGCCCAGCTGGACGAGTTCGCAGCCCTCGCTGACGCCGTCGTCAAATCCCTGGAGGGGAACCCGGCTGTCACAGTTTCACCCTCCCCCGCCGCGGCCCCGTAAGGTAGGCGCGTGACTACCTACCTGACCCCTGCACTTGCCTGGCGCCGGCTTCGTGAAGGCAACGAACGTTTTGTCAACGGTGAGACCTCGCACCCCAACCAGGATGCCTCACGCCGGTCCTCCCTGGTGGAAAACCAGCACCCTTTCGCCGTGATCTTCGGGTGCTCCGATTCCCGGCTCGCCGCTGAGATCATTTTCGACGTCGGCCTGGGCGACGTCTTCGTGGTCCGGACCGCCGGCCAGGTGATCGACGACGCCGTCCTGGGGTCCCTCGAATACAGCATCGGCGTGCTGGGGGTGCCGCTGATCGTAATCCTCGGGCACGACAGCTGCGGTGCCGTGAGCGCCACGAAGTCAGCCGTGGAGACCGGACAGATGCCCGCAGGTTTCATCCGGGACCTCGTGGAGCGCATCACGCCCTCCGTCCTGACGTCCCTGCGCAACGACCAAACCGACGTCAACGACATGGTGGTGGAGCACGTCAAGCAGACCTCTGAACGCCTGGTGGACAGCTCCCGTGTGATTTCCGACGCAATTGGCTCGGGCAAGGCTGCCGTGATCGGACTTTCGTACAGCCTGGCCGAGGGCCGCGCGAACCTTGTTTCCGGAATCGGCGACCTCTGACGGCTCCCTGAGGGGGCTCCGGCGGGCAGCGTGTAGCAAGCAGTTCACGGTTTTCGGTGCGGCGCCCGGGCGTCCTAAGCTAGCCCCATGACTTCCACTGAAGAGTTCCGCATTGAACATGACACGATGGGCGAAGTCCGCGTCCCCGTGAACGCACTGTACCGCGCGCAGACGCAGCGTGCAGTGGAGAACTTCCCGATTTCCGGCAAGACCCTGGAACCTGCGCACATTGAAGCGCTGGCCCGGGTCAAGAAGGCTGCCGCCCAGGCCAACGCTGAACTGGGTGTGCTCGACGGCGAGCTGGCCAAGGCCATCGCGGCGGCCGCGGATGAGGTAGCCACCGGCAAATATGACGGCGACTTCCCCATCGACGTCTTCCAGACCGGCTCCGGCACGTCCTCCAACATGAACACCAACGAGGTGATCGCCGAGCTGGCCACCCGCGCCCTCAAGGCGGCCGGCAGCGACAAGGTTGTCCACCCGAACGACCACGTCAACGCCTCGCAGTCCTCCAATGACGTCTTCCCCACGTCGGTGCACGTTGCGGCCACCTCCGCCCTGATCAACGACCTCATCCCCGCCCTCGGCTACCTCGCCGAGTCCCTGGAGCGCAAGGCCGCTGAATTCAAGGACGTCGTCAAGTCCGGCCGCACCCACCTGATGGATGCCACCCCCGTGACCCTTGGCCAGGAGTTCGGCGGATACGCGGCCCAGGTCCGCTACGGCATCGAGCGCATCAACGCATCCCTCCCCCGCGTTGCCGAAGTTCCGCTCGGCGGCACGGCAGTTGGCACCGGCATCAACACCCCGGCCGGGTTCCCGGAGCGCGTGATCGAACTGCTGGCCACGGACACGGGTCTGCCCCTGACCGAAGCACGCGACCACTTCGAGGCACAGGCCAACCGCGACGGCCTGATCGAGGCGTCCAGCCAGCTGCGCAACATCGCCATCTCCTTCATGAAGATCAACAACGACCTCCGCTGGATGGGCTCCGGCCCCAACACCGGCCTTGGCGAGATTGCCATTCCGGACCTGCAGCCCGGCTCATCCATCATGCCCGGCAAGGTCAACCCGGTCATCTGCGAAGCCTCCATCATGGTCGCCGCCCAGGTCATCGGCAACGACACCGCGATCGCCTGGTCCGGCACCAACGGCGCCTTTGAGCTGAACGTCGGCATCCCGGTCATGGCGTCCAACCTGCTGGAATCCATCCGCCTGCTCGCCAACACCAGCCGGGTCATGGCAGACAAGATGATCGACGGCATCACCGCCAACGTGGAGCGCGCCCGCTTCCTGGCCGAGGCATCGCCGTCCATCGTGACCCCGCTGAACAAGTACATCGGTTACGAAAACGCCGCCAAGATCGCCAAGACAGCTGTGGCAGAGGGCCTGACCGTCCGCCAGGCCACCGAGACGCTGGGCTTCGTCGGTGACGGCGAGGGCCAGGTCTCCGAAGCCGACCTGGACAAGGCACTGGATGTCACCACTATGACCGCCCCCGCCCACAAGGCGTAGCTTCCGCACTTACCGTTCAAGTACGACGACGGCCGGTACCTTTCCCACGAAAGGTACCGGCCGTCGTCGTTCCTTGGAGTTTTTGTCCAGATATGCAGGCTCCGCCGCAGCTCAACCCTCCATACGTGGACAAAAACTCCATCACACCCCCTTAAAGTTGCACCGATCCAGGTGAAGTGCAAAACTTC
Organism: Pseudarthrobacter sp. NPDC092202; assembly: GCF_044755505.1. Classification (NCBI taxonomy): domain Bacteria; kingdom Bacillati; phylum Actinomycetota; class Actinomycetes; order Micrococcales; family Micrococcaceae; genus Pseudarthrobacter; species Pseudarthrobacter sp. NPDC092202. The sequence continues at coordinate 152,409 of NZ_JBIVRG010000003.1, forward strand.
ACCTTGTGAATGATAGTGCAGAATTTGAGGGCGGCCTGCGCGAGCGCAAACGGGCAGCAACCCGCGCCGCGATCACCTCGATCACCCGGAAGATGACCGCCGAACGCGGCCTCAGCGGCTACACCGTGGAAGAGGTCTGTGAGCAGGCGGAGATTTCCCGCCGGACATTCTTCAACTACTTCCCCACCAAGGAAGACGCCGTCCTGGGCCACATCGACGACGACATTCCCGCGCAGGTCCTGGAGGAATTCATCGCGGGCGGGAACGCATCGCCCGCCGGGGAAATCTCCCCCACGCTGTTCCAGGACCTCGTCCGGCTTTCCCTGAAGCTCTCCGAGCACATGGCCGCCTCCGAGGAGGAAACCCGCCAGCTGATCGGCGTCGTCAAAAAGGAGCCGCAACTGATCCTCAGGATCATCGGAGTGACCGAGCAGCGCGAAGCCCAGTTCGCCCGCGATGTCGCCCTGCGGGAAGGCGTGGCACCCGACCACCCCGTGGTGCAGATGGCTGTGGTCCTGCTGGGGACCATCGCCCGGAAAAGCAGCATGGCCTACTTCTCCGAGGGCAATACCCGCCCTTACGCCGAGCTGCTGATGGAAAACATCTCTGCCGCCAGCCGGCTCTTTTCACAGCCATTCGAACTCCCGGTACCCGCAGAAGGACACTCATGAGCACCGCCACCAGCCCCAGGGCAGCAGCCGGACCGCTGTTGCTGACGCAAAAACGCATCTGGATCATTTTCTCCGCCCTCATTGCCGGCATGCTGCTCTCCAGCCTGGACCAGACCATCGTCTCCACAGCCATGCCAACGATCGTGGGCAAGCTGGGCGGTGTGGAACACCAGGCCTGGATCACCACCGCCTATCTGCTGGCCACCACCATCGTGATGCCCATCTACGGCAAGTTCGGTGACGTGCTGGGCCGGCGCAACCTGTTCCTGACAGCCATCGCCCTCTTCACCCTGGCTTCGGTAGGCTGTGCCCTTGCCACCGATTTCTGGGGCTTCGTCATCTTCCGCGCCATCCAGGGCCTGGGCGGCGGCGGGCTTATGATCCTCTCGCAGGCCATCATCGCCGACATCGTGCCCGCAAAGGACCGCGGGAAGTACATGGGCCCGCTCGGTGCCGTCTTCGGCCTCTCCGCCGTGGCCGGCCCCCTGCTCGGCGGCTTCTTCGTGGACCACCTGACCTGGGAGTGGGCCTTCTACATCAACATTCCCATCGGCATCGCGGCGTTTGCCATCGCATGGTTCACCCTGACCCTGCCGAACAAGAAGGCAGAAAAGCGGATCGATATCCTGGGCGTCATCCTGCTCTCGGCCGCTACGACCTGCCTCATCTTCTTCACGGACTTCGGCGGCAAGAAGGACGAAGGCTGGGACTCCCCGCTCACGTGGGCCTTTGGCGCAGGCATGGTCCTTTCCGCGGCCGCCTTCGTGATGGTGGAGCGACGCGCCGAGGATCCCATCATTCCCCTGAGCCTGTTCCGCAACCGCATCTTCGTCAACGCCACGGCCATCGGCTTCACCCTGGGACTGGGCATGTTCTCCGCGATTGCGTTCGTCCCCACCTTCCTGCAGATGTCCTCGGGCACCTCCGCGGCAGAGTCCGGCCTGCTGATGCTGCCCATGATGGCCGGACTGATGGGCACGTCCATCTACTCCGGCATCCGCATTTCCAGGACCGGCAAATACAAGATGTTCCCCATCCTCGGCGCGGCTCTGACCATGGCCGCCATGCTCTGGATGACCACCCTCGCCGCCAGTACCCCCATTTGGATCATTTGCGTGCAGCTGTTCATCTTCGGCGCCGGACTGGGCCTGATCATGCAGGTAGTGGTCCTGGTGGTGCAGAACTCCGTCCCGGCCGACCAGATCGGCACCGCCACCAGCACCAACAACTACTTCCGCGAAGTGGGCGCGGCCATGGGCGTGGCCGTGTTCGGTGCGATTTTCACCAACCGGCTCTCGGAGTCACTCACCAGCGCCTTTACCGGCGCCGGAGCGTCGGCTGACCAGGCGGCCCAGTCCACCAGCACGCTGGATCCGCAGGCACTGGCCCAGCTTCCGGAGCAGCTGCGCGACGCCATCGTCACCGCCTACGCCGAGTCCCTGGCCCCGGTGTTCTGGTACCTGATCCCCTTCATCGCGGCGGCCCTCATCCTGGCCGTCACGCTGAAGCAGATCCCGCTCTCGGACACAGCGGGCATGGTGGCCCGCGGCGAGGCAGTTGGCGGCGAGGAAGCCGAGCGGCTGGCCGCTGGACTGCCCGGGCGGGCACCAAGGGCGGCAGGTGCGGACAGGGCACCGGACGCCGGGGATGGGGACAGCGTTAAGGACGACGACGGCGAGCTGGTCTCCCAGCGCAGCTGACCGCCGTCGCACTCCCGCCGGCCGCGGTACAGGAGTGCCTGAGGAACCACACAGGGGCGCCGCAATCTTGGGGGTTGCGGCGCCCCTGTGTGGCGGTCAGGGCTCGAAGTGGGCGGCCTCGGCGGGCGCAAGGGCGCGATGGATGCTGGTGAGGTGTCCGGCCATGAGTTCGGGCAGTTCATCGAGTCCGAACCACCCTACGGCCAGGGACTCGTCGTCATTCACCCGCGCAGTCCCGGACACGTAGCGGCACAGGAACACGACGTCCAGGAACTCGCACACATCGCCGTTGGGATACGTAAAGGGACCCACGGCCCCTACGGAGACCACGCGCTCCGGTTCGGCCACCACTGCCGTTTCCTCAAAGATTTCCCGTACCAGCCCGCGTGCAGGCTGCTCGCCGGGCTCGAGCATGCCGCTCACCAGGGCCCACTGCCTGTTGTCTGCCCGCTGGGCCAGCAGCACGCGTCCCCCGGCGTCCACCACCACGCCCCGCACTCCCGGGACCCACAGGGGATCGTTGCCGATTTTCTTGCGGAGCCTCAGGACGTAGTCAGGCGCAGGCATTGGGCCAGCCTACCGAACCGTCTGTTCTGCGTTGTCTGCCCCTCGCGCTGGCCCTGGGGTTGCAGGTCAGGCCGGAAGCAGCATCGCCGCGGCGGTTCCGGCGAGCATGAACGGGCCGAAGGGGATGGACGATTTGAGCGTCCCCCTGCGCGCAGCCAGGAGTGCGATGGACCAGAGGCCGCCCAAAAGGAAGGCCAGGAAAGTGCCCGCAAAAAGATGCCCCCACCCGAGGTAACCGAGGTACATGCCCAGGACTCCGGCGAGTTTTACGTCCCCGAAGCCCATACCCGGCGGGTAGACAAGCCGGAGGATGAAGTAGAAGAGCCACAGGATGGCGGCCCCGGCCACTACCCGGAGCACCGGCTGGAATGCCGGGCCCGCGAAGGGACCAGCAGGACCCTGCTCTGCGCCAGCCCCGGCAAACGCTGCCGCCGCCAGGAGCAGGACGCCGGCCACGGCATAGGACGGGAAAACGATCCTGTTCGGCAGCAGGTGGTGACGGACATCGATCACGGTGAGCCGGACGGCCATCACCGCGTAATAGGCGCACGCGGCAAGCACCAGCCAGAAGGCCGCCGGAGTGTGTTGCCATAGTTCGCCCAGTCGATGGATCACCCTCGGATGCTACTGGATTTCCACGCGCCCCCGCACGGCCCGGGCGTAAACTGTGGATATGGCGACGTGGGACTTCCGGCACCGGCCGGATCCGGACAGTGGAGCTGCCCCCACGGACCTTTCAGATATGTTCCGGAACCTGTGCCGGTCCTCGCCCTGGAAATGGCAGTCGCTGCGCTTCGAGTACTGGAATGAGCCCTTCGCGGAAGCCCCGAGCCCTGCCGCTCCCCTGGTCCGCGCCTGGCTGCGGCGCCCCGGAGCCCTGCGGCTGGAAAGCCCTGAGGGACTGGTCCTGCACAGCACCACGGGCATCAACGATTCCAGGGACGGGCTCTATATAAGCTCCACGCGGAAGTCCTGGCTCCTGCCGCCCCATTTGGTGACGCCTGTTTATGACGACCGCGGCCTGGTGAGGCGGCGCCCCGAGGCGGCGTACGGGGAGCCTGGCTTCGGCAATGGACGCTTCTCCGCGGCGCTGGACCCGGTGGAACTCGCAGGCAACGCCCCGGTACCCCTTGAGTTTCCCGGCAGCAACCCGGTGGAGGTGCAGGACGTCCGCCGGATTGAGCATGAGGGCCGGCCTGCGCTTGAGGCGGTGGTGGCCCCGACCGCCGCCTACCACCCGGTGGACCCAGCCGCTCCGCTGTGCATGCCCGGCCGTTCCAGGATCAGGATGGACCTGGGTACCGGAGTCTGTGTCTCCAGCCGCTCGCTTGAACCTGAAACGGACCAGTACGGCCACTGGCTGCGCATCATTGCCGTGGACGAATACATGCTGGACGACCTCTTCCTCGCGGAATCCATGAACCTCACCGACGTCAGGCGGCACATCAGCTGGGATGTTCCCGCCTGACATGACAGCGCAGGACCCGGTTTCTCGGCTAGGCTTCGCGGATGACTACGCTCAGCTCCGTTTGGCCACTCTTCGGCCTCACCCTGGCCACGCCCCGGCTGGAACTCCGTCCCATCCAGGACCATGAACTCCCCGCGGCGGTCCAGGCGGCAAGCAGCGGCATTCACGAGCCTGGCAGGAACCCGTTCAGCACCCCGTGGACGGAAGCCCCACTTGAGGAACTCGGTCCCAGGATGGCGCAGTGGCACTGGCGCTGCCGCGCCGAGTGCACCGCGGAATCCTGGACGCTCCTCCTGGGTATATGGCACGAGAACGAGTTGATCGGCTGCCAGGACATCGGTGCAAAGGACTTCGCCACGTTGAAGACCGTAAGCACTGGATCATGGCTCAAGCAGTCGGTGCAGGGCCGCGGATTCGGCAAGGAGATGCGTGCCGCCGTCGTGCTCTACGCATTCGACTGGCTGAGCGCAGAAGCAGCCGAGTCCGAAGCAGCAGACTGGAACCAAGCCTCCCTGGGTGTCTCCCGCTCCCTCGGCTACGAACTCAACGGCATCACCCGCAAAGCCTGGGGCACCCGGATCGAGACCGTCCAGCACGTCCGCCTCACCCCGGACTCCTTCAAGCGCCCCGACTGGGAACTACAAGTCAAAGGCCACGAAGCAGCAGCGAAGTTCCTCAAGGTCACCTGAGCTACGTGCCGTGGCTGGGTTCGTCCGCCCCCAGCGCTTCGCCGCCGCTTAGTTTTGCAGTCGTGGCTGAGTCGCCGCGCCACAGCCCTTCTCCGTCGCTTAGACACAACGCATAGGGGCACCTTCGGTCGCTGAGCGACCTCCGGTGCCCGATGCGTCGCGATGCGCTCCTACGAGAAGGACTGTGACGCTGCTGTGCGTGAGGTACGAAGCGATAGTGCGTGGCGTGCGATGCGGCTGGTGCGTAGGCACGAGGAGGACCTTGGTGTTTCGCGTAGGAGCGCATCGCCGACCAGAGCGCTGCGCAGGTCGCCCAGCGACCGGAGCGGCGCGGCGGGAGGTGTCTAAGCGACGGCGAAAGGCCAAGGTCCTCCTCACGGAAGCTGGCCCACCGAACCCAATCACGGACACGCAAAGGGCCGTGGCCCGGCGAACCTGACCACGACCCCCTCGTATGGTGGCTTAGCCTTCGAGCAGTTCTGTTACCAGTGCCGCGATGGGCGAGCGTTCGGAGCGGGTCAGGGTGATGTGGCCGAAGAGCGGGTGTCCTTTCAGGGTTTCGACGACGGCGGCGATCCCGTCGTGGCGGCCGACGCGGAGGTTGTCGCGCTGGGCGACGTCGTGGGTGAGGACGATCTTTGAGTTCTGCCCGATCCTGCTCATGACGGTGAGCAGGACGTTCTTCTCGAGCGACTGGGCCTCGTCGACAATCACGAAGGCATCGTGGAGGGACCGTCCGCGGATGTGGGTGAGGGGCATGACCTCGAGCATGCCGCGGTCCATGACCTCCTCCACCACTTCCTGGCTCACCAGGGCGCCGAGCGTGTCGAAGACTGCCTGCGCCCAGGGGTTCATTTTCTCGGATTCGGAACCGGGGAGGTAGCCGAGCTCCTGGCCACCCACGGCGTAGAGGGGCCGGAACACGATGACCTTGCGGTGCTCGCGCCGTTCCAGCACTGCTTCCAGGCCGGCACACAGCGCCAGCGCCGATTTGCCGGTGCCGGCCCTGCCGCCGATGGACACGATGCCGACGGCGGGATCCATCAGCATGTCGATGGCCAGCCGCTGCTCGGCGGAGCGCCCGTGCAGGCCGAACACGTCGCGGTCGCCTTTGACCAGGCGGACCTGCTTGTCCGGGCCCACCCGGCCAAGGGCGGACCCACGATTGGACAGCAGGACCAGGCCGGTGTTGACCGGCATTTCCGCCGCCGCCGGGATGAATACCGGCTCGTGGCCGTACAGGGTGGAGATCTCCTGCTCGTTGGCTTCGACCTCGGCAACGCCGGTCCAGCCGGAGTCCTTCACCAGTTCGTTGCGGTATTCGTCGGCGGTGAGCCCCATGGCCGAGGCCTTGACCCGCATGGGCAGGTCCTTGGAGACCACCGTGACGTTCCTGCCCTCGTTGGCGAGGTTCTTGGCGACGGCGAGGATGCGGCTGTCGTTGTCACCGCTCCGGAAGCCCAGCGGCAGCACCTCGGAGGAGATGTGGTTGAGCTCCACCATGAGGGAGCCGCCGTCGTCACCGATGGGAATGGGCTGGTTCAGTCCGCCATGTTTAACCCGCAGGTCGTCGAGGAGCCGCAGCGCCTTCCGGGCGAAGTAGCCCAGCTCGGGGTCGTGCCGTTTGGATTCCAGCTCGGTAATGACCACAACCGGAACAATGACCTCGTGCTCGGCAAAGCGCAGCAGGGCGCGGGGGTCCGAGAGCAGGACAGAGGTGTCGATGACGAAGGTGTTAATGGCCGATTCCCTTCCGGAGACAGCAAAACCGGCCGCAGCATCCGCTGCTGAACCGGTTTGTGAGGTGGCTCGCGTGGCGCGAGAGGTAGCTTTCTCTCCCTGGTCCAAAACGACCTTGGGCAGTTGTTCAGAAGTAGCCACATCGACTCCAGCCCCGGGCACCAGCCCGGAATTGTTATTGGTGAGGCGGCTCGGCCACGAGGCCGGGTCCGGCCTCCCATACAACCGGTGCGATGTTTCGCTCCATGTACTGGCCTCCCCGATCAGCCGGCGGTTTTGCCAGCTGATGGATATAACGTAAATCCACCCCAAGTAATTTCCGCAACCATTACGCGGCGATTCCTGTTGCGGTGGCGTGAACTTGTGATGAACCGGAGCTGTCATGCGCCGAAGCGCCGCTGCCTGCCCGCGTAATCGCGGAGGGCCCGCAGGAAGTCCACCTTGCGGAACGCGGGCCACAATGCCTCGCAGAAGTAGAACTCACTGTAGGCGCTCTGCCACATCAGGAATCCGGACAGGCGCTGTTCCCCGGACGTCCGGATCACCAGGTCCGGGTCCGGCTGGCCGCGGGTGTAAAGGAAGCGTGAGATGTCGTCAACACAGAGCTCGTCCGCAAGCTGGCCGATGTCCCTGCCCTTGGCCACGGCGTCGTGGAGGAGCTCACGCACGGCGTCCACGATTTCCCGGCGGCCGCCGTATCCCACGGCCACATTGACGTGGATCTTCTCCAGTACCGGGGTGCGTGCCGTCAGCTTGTTGAGCCGCTCGGCAAGGTAGTCCGGAAGAAGCTCGGGAGCACCCATGGCGTGGACGGAGATATTGGCGTCCTCGTCCAGCCGGTCCAGTGTGTTGGCGATGATACCCATCAGCAGGTCCAGTTCCTCGCTGGACCGGTTCATGTTGTCCGTGGAAAGCATGTACAGGGTGACCACTTTGACTCCAAGCTCCTGGCACCAGCCAAGGAACTCGTGGATCTTGTCGGCACCGGCCTGGTGGCCCTGGCTGGTGGGCGCGTTGAACTGTTTGGCCCAGCGGCGGTTCCCGTCCACCATGACGCCGATGTGGCGGGGAATGCGGTCGCGGGCAAGATCCTTCAGCAGCCTGCGCTCGTAGAAGCCATAGAGGAACCCGGGCAACTCCACGCGTCCACTCACCTGACTTCCTCGCTGTACGTACTTGCACATCCTAGGCTACCGTCCGAAGCGCCGGGGGCCCGTTCCACCCGCCCAAAGCAGCCCTCCCCACATACCTACCCAGCGGTAACTTACTGATCCGTAAGTTATTCTGGGACCATGAACAGGGACACCCCGGACGCCCCCCGGACGCCGCAGCCACAGGACAGTCCCGGCGCGGGAAACGGAGCAGCGGAGGGCGCAACAAACAACGCCGTGGACGACGCCGCAGTCCGGCTGGCCGAACTCCTGATGATCAAGCCGAAGTGGCGCGGCTGGATCCACACCGTCACAGCCCCTCTCGCCCTGGCGGCAGGGATCGTCCTCGTGGTCCTCGCGCCGACAGCCGACCGCAAAATCACCTCAGCCATCTACGCGGCCACGGGCGTGCTGCTTTTCGGTGTCAGCGCCGTCTACCACCGGGGCAACTGGTCGCCCGGGGTCAAGATGGTCCTGAAACGGCTGGACCACACCAACATCATGCTGGTGATCGCCGGCAGCTACACACCGCTTGCCTGGACCCTCCTGGAAAGGCCGCAGGCAGTCCTCCTGCTGTGGGTCATCTGGTCAGGGGCCATCCTCGGGGTCCTGTTCCGGCTGTTGTGGACGGACGCCCCACGCTGGCTCTACGTACCCATCTACATTGCCCTGGGCTGCGGCGCCCTCTTCTACCTGCCGCAGTTCTTCCAGGCCAGCGTGTCCGCTGCCGTCCTGATCTGCGTGGGCGGCATCCTTTACATCACCGGGGCAGTCTTCTATGCGCTCAAGAAACCGAACTTCAGCTACCACCACTTCGGGTTCCACGAATTGTTCCATGCCCTGACCGTGGTCGCTTTCGCCGCACATTTCGCGGCCATTGCCACGGCCGTCCTCAGCTAGGCCATCCGCATGCCGCGGCCAGAGTCAGCGCGGACGCGACGGGGGCGAAGTCAGCGCGGACGCGCCCGGGATAAAGTCAATGCGTGCGTCAGAGCCGCTGGTCCCCCTGTGCGGGGTCCGTCCCGTCGTCGGCCGTTCCCTGCCCCGCGCCACGGGCCGGCTGGCCGGGCGCCCCTGCATCGGCAGCCTCCGCCGCCTCGACGTCCGCCGCGGCAGCGGCGGCCATGCGGTCCTCCTCCACCTGCGCCCGGTACCGCACGCGGCGGATGCGCCGCACCATGTCAACGATCAGCAGTGCGGTGGCAACTACGAAGAACGCCGTCATGATGAAGCCCAGCAGTCCGGGGGTCACCTGGTCCTCGGAAATCCCCTCACGCAGCGTTGGCGTGGGCAGGGGCGTGGGGGTGGTGGCCAAGCTGAGGAGCAGATGATGCACGGTTATATACCTTCTGTGGAGCGGGTCGCAGGGGCCGCGGATGGGACGGCGAAAGCGCCAGGCCCTAACTTCTACGCGACATAGAAATTGCCGGCTGCTTCTATCTTAGCCCTGCGAACAGATCCCGCTCCGGGAGCTCGGACGGAACCCGGGAGTGGATGAGCGAGTAGTCTTCCCACGGCCAGGCCCGGCGCTGCATCTCCGGGGAAACAGCAAAAAAGAACCCCAAGGGGTCAACCTGGGTGCGGTGGGCACGGAGCGCGTCGTCGCGCACCTCGAAGAAGTCGCCGCAGTCCACCTGTGTGGTTGTGGGATGCGTGGCGGGCGGTGGCGTGTGGCCTTCGGCATCCGCCTCCAGCCAGGCCGCAAGCCGCTCGGCGTATGGGGACTGGAGTCCAGCTTCCTCCAGGGCGAAGTGCAGTGCCCTGAAGCGTTCCGGGCTGAACGCCCTGTCATAGTAGAGCTTGCTGGGTTCCCACGGCTCCCCGGCCTCCGGATAGCGCGAACCGTCACCAGCGGACTCGAAGGCCTCCACGGCAACGCGGTGCGCCATGATGTGGTCGGGATGGGGGTAGCCGCCGTTTTCGTCATAGCTGAGGATGACGTGCGGCCTGAAGGACCGGACCAGCCGCACCAGGGGCGCGGCAGCGCGTTGCAGGGGCAAGGTGGCGAATGATCCTGCCGGAAGGGGAGGAAGCGGATCACCTTCAGGAAGGCCGGAGTCCACGAATCCCAGCCACCGCTGCCTGACGCCGAGGATAGCCGCCGCCCGCTCCATCTCCAGTCGCCTGGCGCCTGCCATGTCCCGTTTGGGGTGCGGCTCCCCCTCAACGGCCGGGTTCTGGATGTCGCCCCTGGAGCCGTCGGTGCACGTGGCCACCAGGACCTCGACGCCGGAGGCAGCGTATTTGGCCATCGTCGCAGCGCCCTTGCTGGACTCGTCGTCCGGATGGGCATGGACGGCGAGCAGCCGTAGCGGCGCCTGGGTGGTGCTGGACGCTGTCATCGAAGGACGGCTCCTTATTCTTCTGCTGCCTGTGGCCGCTGATCGGATCGCTTAAATGGGCGGATGCCTGGCGGGGACTGCTGACAAGCCGCCCCTGGAAAGGGCACTAAACTGGTGAGGTGACTTCCCCGGACCAGCCGGCCCAACCCGCGCCCGCAGACACTAGCCTAGCCAATCGCTATGGGGCTAAAAAGCGCAGGCTTACGCCGAAAGCCAAACGCATCATTGGCGGGGCGGCACTGGCTGCGGGAATCGGATTCCTGGCCTGGGTTTCCACGTCCCAGTCATTGTCCGATGTGTCGTTCAAGGACATCGGCTACAGCACCACGGATGCCACCCTGGCGGAGGTGGACTTCCAGGTCACCCGCGAGCCCGGCACCGCCGTCAAGTGCGCCGTCAAGGCACTGGATTCCAAGTTTGCAGTGGTGGGATGGAAGGTTGTGGATGTTCCTCCCACGGAGGCCACTGGAACAGCCGACGGCGGCCGCACGGTTGCCCAGCGCGTAGCCGTGCGCACCGAATCACTCTCGGTATCCGGCGTGGTGGACAGCTGCTGGGCTGCCGGTACGTAGCACCGGCACACGGCACCAAAAATCTTGGCCGGGGCCAAGGCAGGGCGTGTGACGTGCGCCGCTTCCCTGTTGGGTTAAGTCCAAGGGATTGACTACAATGGAGCAATACCTTTACCCCGCTGAGCTGGTTACTGTTCCACAAGTGGCCACCGTGGCGGGGTCTTTTGCATGTAGGACCACCAGAGGAGAAGTCCGTGTCTACCACCAACAGCGCAGCTGCAGCCTGGCTCACCCAGGAAGCTTTTGACCGCCTGAAGGCAGAGCTGGACCACCTTTCCGGCGCAGGCCGGGCAGAGATCGTCCAGAAGATTGAAGCAGCCCGGCAAGAGGGGGACCTCAAGGAAAACGGTGGCTACCACGCAGCCAAGGAGGAGCAGGGCAAGATTGAGGCCCGCATCCGCCAGCTCACCGCGTTGCTCCGCGACGCCCACGTGGGCGAGGCTCCGGCAGACGACGGAATCGTGGAGCCCGGCATGATCGTGGTAGCCAAGATCGCCGGCGACGAAGAAACGTTCCTGCTCGGATCCCGTGAAATTGCCGGCGATTCCGACCTGGACGTCTTCAGCGAGAAGTCGCCGCTGGGTGCCGCCATCCTGGGGCACAAGGAAGGGGACTCCCTAAGCTATGTGGCGCCCAACGGCAAGGACATCAAGGTGGAGATCCTGTCCGCCAAGCCGTACGCCGCCTGACCGCTGCCAGCCGGCAGAGACATACAAACGCTGGCCGCCCCGGAAAGGGGCGGCCAGCGTTTTGCGTTGATGTGCCAGATACCTACAGGGCCGGGCCAGGGGCGCGGCTGCGGCGCCGCAGCAGCAGGGCCGCCACCACTCCCCCGGCCGCTCCGCCCAGGTGGGCCTGCCAGGAAATGTAGCCGGCTCCGATGGGCAGGACACCCAGCAGGATGCTCCCGTAACCCATAAAGAGGACTACCGCCAGGAGGATCTGGCGCCAGCTGCGGTTGATGAACCCGCGCACCAGCAGGAACGAAAACAGCCCGAAAACCAGGCCCGAGGCGCCCACTGTGACGCCGCCGTCGCCAATCAGCCAGACCGTGAGGCCGGAGCCCAGCCAGCTGAAGGCCAGTGCGGTCAGGAATACCCGGAGTCCCGAGAGGAACACCAGGAAACCAAAAATGATCAGCGGCAGGCTGTTGGAGAGCAGATGGTTCAGGTTTGCGTGCAGGAGCGGGAAAGTGAAGATGTCCAGCAGCCCGTCGGCGCTCCTGGGCCGGAGCCCGAACGTTGCGTTGAGCGAGCGGAGCATCACCATGTTGAACAGCTCGATGACAAAGAGCAGAACCACGAAGGTGCCCAGCACCAGCAGGCCGCCCTTGGCACGGGCGGCCACGGTCCTGCGCTGCCCGAAGCTTCCGTTTCCCGTCAGTCCGGCCATGGAATTTCCTAATGCACCACGATGGGCTGGAAGCCTTCCGCACGGAGGGCGCTGAGCACCTGTTCCCCGTGCTCGTGGCCCTTCGTTTCCAGGTTCACCGTGATGGACACGTCTCCCATGCTGATGGAGCCGCCCACCCGGGTGTGGTCCAGGCCTGTGACGTTGGCATCGTTCTCGGCGATGATCCTGGCGATGGTGGCCAGGGAACCGGGGCGGTCATCGAGCATCATGCGGACCGTCATGTAGCGCCCTGCAGCAGAGAGGCCCCGCTGGATGACCTTGAGCATGAGCATGGGGTCGATGTTGCCGCCCGAGAGGACCACCACCGTGGTTCCCGGATTTTCGATCTTGCCGTCCATCAGTGCCGCCACGCCAACCGCGCCGGCAGGTTCCACCACCATCTTGGCCCGCTCCAGCAGGAAGATCAGGGCACGGGCCAGCGAATCTTCGCTGACCGTCACGACGTCGTCCACGAGTTCGCGGATGATGCTGAACGGGAGCTGCCCGGGACGGCCGACGGCGATGCCGTCCGCCATGGTGGACACCTTCTTCAGTGGCACCAGCGCATCAGCGGCCAGTGACGGGGGGTAGGCAGCGGCGTTCTCCGCCTGGACCCCGATGATCCGGATCTCCCGCCCCAGCTCCTTGGCCCGGGCTTTGATGGCGACGGCGACCCCCGCCAGGAGTCCACCGCCCCCGACGCCCATGAGGATGGTATCCACGTTGGGTACCTGCTCAAGGATTTCCAGCCCCAGGGTTCCCTGTCCTGCCACGACGTCGACGTTGTCGAACGGGTGCACAAAGACGGTCCCCGTCTCGTTGCTGTACCGCTGGGCTTCCGCGAGCGCCTCGTCAACGTTGTGGCCGTGCAGGATGACCTCCGCGCCGTGGCTGCGGGTGGCGGCCAGCTTGGGAAGTGCAACACCCAGTGGCATGTAGATGCGGGCTTTGATGCCCAGGCTCTTGGCCGCCACGGCTACGCCCTGGGCGTGGTTGCCTGCAGAGGCTGCCACTACACCGCGCTTTTTCTCCTCGGGGGAAAGTTTGGCCATCCGGACGTAGGCGCCGCGAACTTTGAACGATCCGGCGCGCTGGAGGTTTTCGCACTTGAAGTACACATCCCCGCCGGCCAGCTTCCCGAGGGCGCGGGACGATTCCACCGGTGTACGCGCAATAATCCCGTCGAGCAGCTTCTGCGCCTCCAGGACATCGTCCAGCGTGACGGGAAGGGTTTCAAGGATGTTCACGGACTATTCTCCTCTGGATTCGGCCCCTGCGCCCGGTTCCGCAGTGGGAGGGGCATCAGGTAGTTCTGATTTGGTGCCGGCGGCGGCGCCCTTGCCGCGTTTGAGTCCGGCCGGCGGCCGGACGTCCCGGATGGTGTTGTCCGGTCCTGCGCCTGCCGTCATGGGTCCTCCGGCGAAAGCCGGCACTTGTTCATGTTCCCACGTTCTGGCGGCGATGTAGCGAATGGAGGAATTTGCGACGGCGAGGATGGGCACCGAGAACAGGGCGCCAGGGATGCCTGCCAGATAGGATCCTGCGGCTACCGAGAGGATTACCGCCACCGGGTGCAGTGCGACTGCCTTGCCCATGATCAGCGGCTGCAGGATGTGGCTTTCCAGCTGCTGGACGAGGAGCACGATGCCCAGCATGATCAGGGCGTTGATGGGGCCGTTCGCCACCAGTGCCAGGAGGACTGCGATAGCGCCGGTGACAAGGGCGCCGACAATCGGGATAAACGAACCGATGAAAACGAGCACGCTGAGGGGCAGCGCCAGTGGCACCCCGATGATGGCGGCACCCGCGCCGATTCCCACTGCGTCGACGAATGCCACGAACATCTGAATGCGCGCGTAGCTGACCATGGAGGTCCAGCCCTTGCGGCCGGCACCGAAAGCTGCCGCCCTGGCTTTCCTGGGAAGCAGCCGGACCAGGAAGGTCCAGATCCGCTCTCCTTCCAGCAGGAAGAAGATGAGGATGAACAGCGCCAGGATGAGCCCGGCGGCAAAGTGCCCGGCCGTGCTGCCGAAGGAGAGCGCCCCGCTGACGATGCTGCTGGTGTTGTCCTGCAGGGCCGTGGTTGCTTCCTGCAGGTATTGGTCCATCTGGGCTGCGGTCAGGTGCAGCGGTCCGTCGGACAGCCAGTCCTGGATCTGCTTGACCCCGGCGAGCGCCTCCGACCAGAGTTCGCCGAAGCCTGAAACCAGCTGCCTTCCCACCAGCGCCAGCGACCCGCCGATCAGGCCGATGAAGCCCACAACGGTGACGGCAACGGCCGCGCCGGACGGCAGCCTGTAGCGCTTGAGCCACCGCACCACCGGACTGAGGAGCCCGGCGAGGAGGGCAGCCACCATGACTGGGATGATGAGGAAGCTGATCCGGCTCAGCAGCCAGACGAGTGCACCCCCCACCAGGAGGATCAACCCTACGCGCCAGGCCCAGGAGGCTGCGATGCGTACGCCGTAAGGTATGTCTCGGTCCAGTTCGCGGTCCGCGAGGACCCGGACAGGCTCGCTGGAAGCAGGCTGTTGCTGGCGTGGAGCGGGGCTGGGGGAGGTAACGGCATCCTCTGCTGGCGTCATAGCCTAATACTTCCCCAGCGGAAGCTTATTCGGAAAACCGCTACCCGCCGGCCCCCGGGGTGTAGTCAATCCCCCACTCGATCGTGAACGATCCGCCGGGGCTAAGCCAGCGCAGGCCGTCCCCGGAGTTGAAGGCGTTGGCGGGCCCGGTCATCGGTTCAACGGCCACGGCACGACTGCGGCCCGGGTACTGGGTGCTGACAAAGACGTGGACGTAACGGCAGGCTTCGTCCTGCCACAGGCTTACCTGGCTGCCGTCCGGCGCCGACAGCGTGTGGCAGGCCTTTCCTGCTTCGAAGCGCAGGTCCGTCAGGGCCACATCCACGTCGAGGGCCGCAATGTTCAGCCCTGCCCTGAAGTCCGAATCGCCCTGCACGGGAGCGGCACTGCGTGGAATGAGGCGGTCATCGGCCACCAGGCGCGTCTCGGCCGCTACCGTCAGGACCAGTTCGTCAATGGGCACATCACCCAGCCTCAGGTAGGGGTGGGCCCCCAGGACGAAGGGCGCAGGCTCCTTGGCATCGTTGACCAGGGTCTGGCGGACCACGAGCCCCAGGTCCCCGTCGATCGTATACTGCACCCGGTGCCGCGCCAGGAAGGGATACCCATGCTGCGGGAAGATGGTGGCTTCGAGGGTGACGGAGTGTTCGGACTCATCCACGAGGGCGTAGGCGGAGTTGCGGAGGAGGCCGTGGCTGGCGTTGTTCCTGGCAACCTCGGTGATGTCCAGCTGCTGCTTTTTGCCGTTCAGGAACCAGACGCCGTCCTCCACGCGGTTTGCCCAGGGCGCCAAGGTGATGCCCGTGGCACCGGGCGGAATGTCGTCGTCCCCGTACGTCTCGGTCAGGAGGGTTCCTCCCCTGCTGAAGGAGCGGAGCCCTGCGGCCAGCTCGGTCACTACGGCCGAAGCGTCGCCGCGGCGGAGTTCATACTGCCTGCCGGTGGCATAGCCCTGCAGTGTTGGCGCGGATTCCTCGGGTGAACTGGAAGTCATGAGCAATACCGTATCGCGTAGCAGTCCCCGAGCGCAGCACCTCTATTGTGAGATTTTGTTGTTAACTATTCTTTTTTGATCGAATGTGCCACACTTTTTTCATGACAAGTATCACGAGCACCAGCCTCTCCGACGGCAGGGAGCTGATCTACTTCGACGACGCTGCAGCGCCCAAGTCGCGCGCCGCCGAACTCACCACCGACCATCGGGGCCTGCCTCCGAGGGGCGAACCGGGCGAGGTCCGCTACGATGCCCTGGCCGACGAGTGGGTCGCAGTGGCCGCGCACCGCCAGGCCCGCACCCACCTCCCCCCGGCGGACCAGTGCCCTATTTGCCCTACCACTGCCGCCAACCCTTCCGAGATTCCCGCGTCTGACTACGACGTGGTGGTGTTCGAGAACCGGTTCCCCTCGCTGGGGCCGGCACTGGGCCCGGTTCCGGAGGCACCTTCATGGGGCACCAAGGGACCCGCGTACGGCCGCTGCGAGGTAGTGGCATTCACCCCGTCCCACACCGGTTCGTTCAGTGAACTGGGAGAAACCCGTGCGCGCACGGTCATCGAGGCATGGGCGCACCGCACGGAGGCGTTGAGTGCCCTCCCCGGAATCAAGCAGGTCTTTCCATTCGAGAACCGCGGCGCTGACATCGGGGTGACGCTCCACCACCCCCACGGGCAGATTTACGCCTACCCCTACGTCACGCCCCGCGCAGGAATCCTCGGGGCCGCCGCCCGCAAGTTCCACGACGCCCACGACGGCCGGGACACACTCACCGGATCCCTGTTGCGCTCCGAACGGGAAGACGGCAGCAGGATGGTCCTGGAAAGCGAAAACTTCAGTGCCTACGTTCCCTTTGCTGCCCGCTGGCCGCTGGAGATCCACCTGGTGCCCCACCGCCAGGTCCCGGACCTGGCGGCGCTGAACGGCGAGGAAAAGGATGAGCTCGCGTCCGTCTACCTCAACCTCCTCCAGCGGATTGATGCCCTCTACCCCACGCCCACCCCCTACATCTCGGCCTGGCACCAGGCTCCCTTGGATTCGGTCCTGCGGCCCGCCGGGTACCTCCACCTCCAGTTGACTTCCCCCCGGCGCGCTGCCGATAAGCTGAAGTACCTGGCAGGATCGGAGGCCGCAATGGGCGCTTTCATCAACGACACCACCCCCGAGAGCGTGGCGGAGCGTCTCCGGGAAGTCACTCTGCCCTCGCCTGCCACAATTCCCGCCGTCCTGGCGGCCACCCCCGAAGGAGCCCCCGCTTGAACGCCGCACCGGACCCCCTGGCCACCCGCGGACAGCCAGGGACAGAGGACCTGTCCGCCCGGTTCGCGAAGGAGTTTGGCGGCGCACCGGACGGCATCTGGCAGGCGCCGGGACGGGTAAACCTGATCGGCGAGCACACGGACTACAACGAGGGTTTCGTGCTGCCTTTCGCCATTGACCGGACAGCACGCGTGGCCGTCCGGGTCCGCCCCGACTCCGCCGTGCGCCTGCTTTCCACCTACGGCGACCAGGGCGTTGTGTCCACCGCAATGGATTCCCTGCGGCCGGGCTCCGCCAAAGGCTGGACCAAATACCCTCTCGGTGTGATGTGGGCGCTGCAGGAGCGCGGCATCAAGGTTCCGGGTGTGGACCTCCTGCTCGATTCGAACGTTCCCCTCGGGGCCGGACTTTCTTCATCCCATGCCATCGAATGCGCCGTCATCTCTGCACTGAACGAACTGGCGGGTGCCGGCCTCGACGCGCAGGAAATGGTGCTTGCCACGCAGCGGGCGGAGAACGATTTCGTCGGCGCCCCTACGGGCATCATGGACCAGTCGGCGTCGCTCCGCGGCTCGGAAGGCCACGCCGTCTTCCTGGACTGCCGGGACCAGGACGCCCGCCTGGTCCCGTTTGATACCCAGCCTGCGGATCTGGTGCTGCTGGTCATTGATACCAAGGTCTCGCATTCCCATGCCGACGGCGGCTACGCGTCACGCCGGGCATCGTGCGAACTGGGCGCAAAGGTGCTTGGGGTCAAGGCGCTTCGGGACGTACAGGTGGGCGATCTGGAGGAAGCCAGCGGCCTCCTGGATGAAGTCACCTTCCGGCGCGTCCGGCATGTGGTGACCGAAAACGACCGCGTGCTCCAGACCGTGGAGCTCCTGGCAACTGAGGGGCCTGGCGCCATCGGGCCCCTGCTGGACGCCAGCCATGCTTCCATGCGGGACGACTTCGAGATCTCCTGCCCGGAGCTTGACCTGGCGGTAGACACCGCGCGCGCCAGCGGAGCCATCGGGGCCCGCATGACCGGCGGCGGTTTTGGCGGTGCGGCCATCGCGCTCACGCCGGCGGCGCTGGAACAGAACGTGCGTGACGCCGTCGTCAAGGCATTCGCCGAAGCTGGCTACAGGGCGCCGGACATCTTCACGGTGTCCCCGGCAGCAGGAGCCCGGCGGGTGGCTTAGACGCTCCCGTGTTGCGCTTAAAAGGTAAGGGCCCCACCGTGAGGTAGGGCCCTTACCTTTTAAGGATGTCCGACGTCGGGAGCCGGCGTGGGTGTTACTCGTCCCCGCGCAGGATGGCCAGCAGGCGGATGATTTCCACGTAGAGCCATACCAGTGTCACCGTCAGGCCGAACGCTGCAGTCCAGGAGAAGCGCTGCGGGGCACCGCTCTGCACGCCTGCCTCAATGCTGGTGAAGTCCATGACCAGTGAGAATGCGGCCAGGCCGATTGCGAGGATTCCGATCACAACGCCGATGATGCCGCTGCGCAGCCCGAAGGGTTCCGTCGTCAGCCCGGTGAGCATCATGACGAGGTTCACGATGGAGAAGAGGGCGTAGCCAGCCAAAGCGATCATGAAGAACTTCATGGCCTTGGGGGTGGCGCGCACCTTGCCGCTCTTAAACAGGAGCAGTGTCACGGTGAAGACGGACAGCGTGCCGATGACGGCCTGGAGCCCAACGCCCGGGTACATGGTGTCCAGGACCCGGGTGAGGCCACCGAGGAAGAGACCCTCAAGGCCTGCATAAGCCAGGATCAACGCCGGTGACGGCTGCTTCTTGAAGGTGTTCACGAGCGCCAGCACAAAGCCGCCCAGCGCACCGACGATCATCAGCATGGAGGCCAGGCCCAGGCCGACGAACATTGTCACGCCGGCGCCGACGAGCAGCACCGCCAGGCAGGCGGCAGTCTTGACGATGACGTCGTCGTAGGTCATCCGGCCGGTGTCGGCGGGACCTGCGGCGGGCTGGTTGTACATCTGCCGCAATTGTTCGTCCGTCATGTTCTGCGGCTGGCCATACGCCTGCTGGCCGTAAGGGGCCTGGCCGTAGGGTGCCTGGCCATACGGCTGCTGGCCGTAAGGGGCCTGGCCGTAGGGCTGCTGTCCGTAGGGAGCCTGCGGAACAGGCGGTGCCTGGGTGGCTCCACGGAAGCTCTTTCCGTTGAAGATCGGGTTGCCGCCAAGTGCCATTGCGGGATTCCTCCATATGGGATGTGTTGTGAACCTTAAGGTTTACGCTACCAATTCTCACGTAAATGCACCCGCAATAGTTCCCCTGCGGAAACAGGACCCTGGAGTTGTTATCCGATCGCTACCATCGGCGCCTGGACCTCGGCATTTACCGGTACTTCCGCGCTGTAGCATAAGCCAAGCAGGGTGACGGAACTCACACATGTGACGGTGCCGGCCTGATGGCACCATCGTACCCCTGCATCCGTTCGCAGCGGCTGCAATGGCGCAGCCGAGACCGCCCCCAAGTGGAGGTTTACCAATTGAGAAGTACACCCCAAGGTGCGCCGGCCGGCGCACGGCGAGGGTTGCTGAGAATACTGGGAGCCATCAGCGCTTCCATCCTGGCAATCCTTCTCGTGGCAGCACCGGCTTCCCAGGCCACTTCCCCATCACCGACACCATCCCCGTCGAACCAAACCTTCCAAAACAACATCAGCGGATTCCTCCGCGATGACACCCGTGCACCCCTGGCGGACGTGACCATCACGGCCAAGAAGGGCGACTTCACCGGCACCGCGAAGTCAACCGCGAACGGATCCTGGAACATTGGGGTGCCCGAACAGGGCACCTACACGGTGGAACTGGACGAGTCCACACTGCCTGAGGGCATCGCCCTGGCTGAAGGCCAGGAGAACCCCCGCGACGTCACCTTCAGCCAGACCTCAAACCTCTCCGTGATCTTCGCGTTCGGCAAGGGCATCGTGGTGCAGCAGCAGGACTTCGGGCAGAACCTGCTCAACCGGCTCGTCGCAGGACTGAGCTTCGGCCTCCTCCTGGCCCTGGCCTCTGTGGGGCTGTCCCTGATCTTCGGCACCACCGGGCTCACCAACTTCGCCCACGGAGAGATGGTGACACTGGGCGCTGTCCTGGTGTTCGCCTTCAACGCTTTGGGCCTTCCCTTCTGGCTGGCCATCCTGCTGGCACTGCTGGGCGGGGGTCTCTTCGGATACGCCCAGGACAGAGGCCTATGGCGGCCGCTGCGCCGCCGCGGAACCGGACTTGTGCCCATGATGATCGTCAGCATCGGCCTGGCACTGGCCGTCCGCTACGTCATCCAGTTCTACTTCGGTGGTGCCACCCAGCAGCTGCCATACGCCCAAAGCCCCGAGATCCAGCTTGGACCGGTCTCCATCTCGCCGAACAACCTATGGTCCCTGGGTATCAGCGCCGTGGTGATCGCCCTGATTGGCATCGTGCTGCTGAAGACCAGGCTGGGCAAGGCCACCCGTGCGGTGGCTGACAACCCCGCCCTGGCAGCGGCCTCGGGCATTGATGTGGACTCCGTCATCCGGATCGTGTGGATCACGGGCGGCATGCTGGCCTCCCTCGGCGGCATCCTGTGGGCCTACTACCGTCCCGGCGTGACGTTCGACATGGGGTCAGCCATCCTCCTGCTCATCTTCGCCGGCGTCACCCTCGGCGGCCTCGGCACAGTCTTCGGCGCCCTGATCGGTTCGATCATCGTGGGCATCTTTGTGGAGCTGACCACCGTGTTCGGACTCGCCGCGGACCTGAAATACGTGGGCGCCCTGTTCATCATGATCGTTGTCCTTCTGTTTCGGCCCCAGGGAATCCTGGGCCGGCGCGAGCGCGTGGGTTAGGAGACAGCCATGGACTTTGGATTCATTCTTGCCAGCGCTGCCAGTGAAATTTTCAGCCCGACCACGGCGGCATACGCCATGGCCGCGCTCGGCCTCGCCGTGCACTTCGGCTACTCCGGCCTGCTGAACTTCGGGCAGGCAGGCTTCATGGCGGTGGGGGCCTATGGCTTTGCCATCTCCACCCTCAGCTTTGGGGTCCCCTTCTTCGTGGGGCTGCTCATAGCCATCCTTGCCTCTGCCGTCTTCGCCCTGCTGCTGGGCATACCCACCCTGCGGCTCCGGGCGGACTACCTGGCCATCGTGACCATCGCGGCAGCGGAAATTGTCCGCTACATTGTGACCACCAACCAGCTCACGTCCGTGACGGGGTCGGCCAACGGCCTTGCGGCCTTCGAAGGCGGGTTCTACAGCATGAACCCCTTCCCTGAAGGCTCCTACTTCGGCATGAACAACCGCGACTTCTTCATCCGCGTGGTGGGGTGGGCGCTGGTGGCGCTCTGCTGCACCCTGGTCTGGCTGCTGATGCGCAGCCCGTGGGGACGCGTCCTCAAAGGCATCCGCGAGGACGAGAACGCCGTCCGGTCCCTGGGCAAGAACGTCTACGCCTACAAAATGCAGGCCCTCATCATCGGCGGCGTTCTCGGAGCCCTCGCCGGCATGATCTTCACGCTCCCGCGTGGAGCGGTCCAGCCGGCCAACTACGGTACGGAACTGACCTTCTTCCTCTATACGTGCCTCCTGCTCGGCGGCCTGGGCACCGTGCTTGGGCCGGTCATCGGCGCCATGATCTTCTGGGTGGTCCTGTCACTTACGCAGGGCATCCTCTATGGCCTGATCGAGTCAGGGGCCATCACGTGGCTGAATACGGTCCAGGCCGGGCAGCTGCGCTACATCCTGGTTGGCGTCGCCCTGATGCTGCTGATGATCTTCAGGCCCCAGGGCGTCTTTGGAAACAAGAAGGAGCTGGCGTTCGCATGAGCATGCACAGCGAAGAACCCGCAGCCGCCGGCGAAGCTGGCGTGGACTACATGACCGACACCCGGCCCATCGCGGCAGGCGAGGCAGCACCCGGCTGCAAGAAGCGCGACCCCATCGTCGTTGCGGAGAACGTGACACGCAGTTTCGGCGGCATCAACGCCGTCGACGTCGAGTACCTCGAGATCCCCCGGCACAAAATCACGGCACTGATCGGCCCCAACGGCGCAGGAAAGACCACCCTGTTCAACCTGTTGACCGGTTTTGACACCCCGAACACGGGCAAGTGGCAGTTCGAAGGCAAGAGCCTTGCCGGGGTGTCCCCCTACAAGGTGGCCCGGATGGGGATGGTCCGCACCTTCCAGCTCACCAAGGTCATGGGCAAGCTGACCGTCATGGAAAACATGCGGCTCGGCGCCGCCAACCAGCCCGGCGAGCGGCTGTCCAAAGCCCTCTTCAAGGGCATGTGGGGCGGCCGGGAGAAACAGATCACCAACGAGGCCAACGTCCTGCTTGAAAAGTTCAAGCTCGACGCCAAGAAGGACGACTATGCGGCGTCCCTCTCCGGAGGCCAGCGCAAGCTCCTGGAGATGGCCCGGTCGCTCATGGTGCGGCCCAAGCTGGTCATGCTGGACGAACCGATGGCAGGGGTCAACCCCGCGTTGACGCAGTCCCTGCTGGACCACATCAAGAACCTTAAGGCCGAAGGCATGACGGTACTGTTCGTCGAGCACGACATGCACATGGTCCGGCATATCGCGGACTGGGTGGTGGTCATGGCTGAGGGCAAGGTGGTGGCGGAAGGCCCGCCGGGCGAGGTCATGAAGAACCCTGCGGTCATCGACGCCTACCTGGGTGCCCACCATGACGTGGACCTTGGGGACTCCGAGGGCCTGAAGGAGCTTGCGGCCGAACTCGTAGCCGACGAGGAATCGATTGTGGGAACCGAGAACGCCGGAATCATCTCGCTGGACGTTGTGGCGGCAGAGGCTGAACCGGAACGCCGGGGCGGCGGCCGGCATCAGGGCGGCAGCCCCCATGGCCGCCATGGAAGCACGGACACAGGCACCACAGAGAAGGACAGCCAATGAGCAGCACCA
This sequence comes from Pseudarthrobacter sp. NPDC092202, assembly GCF_044755505.1. NCBI lineage: Bacteria > Bacillati > Actinomycetota > Actinomycetes > Micrococcales > Micrococcaceae > Pseudarthrobacter > Pseudarthrobacter sp. NPDC092202. Next base: position 175,450 of record NZ_JBIVRG010000003.1, read on the forward strand.
GCGCGGCACCGGCCGCACAGCCAGTCAGCGACGGGGACTCGGTGGTCAAGGTCACCGACCTCGTTGCGGGCTACCTGCCGGGAGTGAACATCCTCAACGGCTGCAGCATCGAAGCCCGCAAAGGCGAGCTGATCGGCATCATCGGCCCCAACGGCGCCGGTAAATCGACCCTCCTGAAGGCCATGTTCGGTTTGGTCAAAGTCCATTCCGGGACGGTGGTGGTCCGCGGGCAGGATATCACCGGGCTGAAAGCCAACAAGCTGGTGTCCCGGGGCGTGGGTTTCGTCCCCCAGACGAACAACGTGTTCGCCACGCTGACCATCGAGGAAAACCTGCAGATGGGCATGTTCCAGCGGCCCAAGGATTTCGCGGAACGGTTCGACTTCGTGGCCGGCCTGTTCCCCGAACTGGGCAAGCGGCGCGCGCAGCGTGCAGGTTCCCTCTCCGGCGGAGAACGGCAGATGGTGGCCATGGGCCGGGCGCTGATGATGGATCCGGCCGTGCTGCTCCTCGATGAGCCCTCCGCAGGCCTCTCCCCCGTCAAGCAGGATGAGACGTTCCTCCGGGTCCACGAGATCAACCGCGCAGGCGTCTCCGTGATCATGGTGGAGCAAAATGCACGGCGCTGCCTGCAGATCTGCGACCGCGCCTACGTCCTGGACCAGGGCCGGGACGCCTACACCGGCACCGGCCGTGAGCTGATGAAGGACCCCAAGGTCATCCAGCTTTACCTCGGCACCCTGGCGGACACCGTGGAATAAGGCCCAGGCCAAACACAAGGAAGCCCCCGTCCGGTTCAGCTGGACGGGGGCTTCCTTGTGTGTCAGGTACGGCGTTTACAGCTTGCCGAACTCTTCCTTGACCGCGGTGTACTTGTTGTCATCCTGGTACTCGTAGATGCCGATGTAGGCCTCTGTCGGGTCCCCGGCTTCGGAGAAGGTTACGGGGCCGGACTGGCCGTCGTAGTCCGCATCCTTGCCTTCCCTGATCAACGTGACGCAGGCAGCATAGGACGTGCACTTCTCGCCGCCTTCAGAGACTTCCTTGAGCTTGGCCGCAATGTCCACGCCCTTGGTGCTCTGTGCCGCCTCTGCGGCCAGCGAGATGAGGTTCACGGCGTCGTAGGACTCGCCGGCGTAGCTGTAGTCCTTGAGCGCCGGGTCGATGGCCAGCAGCTTCTTCTTGAACTCCTCCTGGGCAAACGTGCCCGGGATGGTGCCCCGCGCGCCCTTCAGGGTGCCCGGCTGGAAGTCCTTGCTGTAATCGGAGGTGTTGCCGTCCACCAGGAACATCTGGGTGGCTTTGACGCCCTTGCCGGTCATCAGCGGGACAATGCTCTTGGCCTGGTCAAAGGTGATCAGGGCAATGGCGTCCGGCTTGGCCGCAATGATCTTGTCCACCTGGCTGCTGAATTGGGTGTCGCCCTCGTTGAAGAGTTCCTCCGCCACAACCTGGCCGCCCGCTGCCTCGAAGGCGGACTTGATGTTGGATGCCAGGCCGGTGCCATAGGCATCGTTCAGGACGATCATGCCCACGGTCTGCGCGCCGCAGGTGGCCATGTAGTTGCCGAGCACCTTGCCCTGCAGGACGTCGGAGGGTGCCGTACGCCAGTACAGGCCCTTGTCATCCCAGGTGGTGAAGTCCGGTGAGGTGTTGGCGGGCGAGAACTGGATGACGCCGGCGCCGGTGATCTGGTTGATGACCGTCTTGGACACGCCTGAGGACGCGGCACCGATGATGGCACTGACCCCCTGGCCCAGCAACGCGGACGTCGACTGGGTGGCGATGTCCGTCTTGGTGTCACCGGAGTCGCGGTGGATCACTTCGACGGGCTTGCCCAGGACGCCGCCGGCCTTGTTGACTTCGTCGATGCCAAGGTTGACGCCGGCGATTTCAGGCGGGCCGAGGAACGCCAGCGATCCGGTGGTGGGAAGGAGCGAACCAATCCGCAACGGGGTTTCAGTATTGCCGGTTGAGGGCGGCACCGAGGGGGTCTCCGCAGGCTGGCTGGCGGCCGCGCCTCCGCCGCCCTCGGCTGCGGGGCAAGCAATCCCTGCCGCTGATCCGGTGGCAGAGGATTCGGTTGCCGTGGGTGTGGACGAACCGCCGCAAGCCGTTGCCATGAAGGCGACGCCGATGCCAAGCGCTGTCAGCTTGGCAACACGGGTTCCCGCCTGGGGGAATAAAGTCATTTACGAGCTCCTCGATCTAAAGGTGCGAACGGCCTTTGACACGAAAAATCAGGTGTTCCTGATTTAGCTTCAAGCTAATGCAAATCGGAGCCGAAGATAAGTGACTGAGGTCACATCCTTATAACAGTAGTTGCATATGTGGAATTAAACGGAAGAAGCCGCCCGCGGTGCGGACGGCTTCTGTTCCTGGCCTTGCTTAAGCTGCTGTGTACCCCAGGTGGGACTCGAACCCACAACACGCGGATTTTAAGTCCGCTGCCTCTGCCAATTGGGCTACTGGGGCGCCCGGTCAATGGTATCCCGTCAGACGAGTGCGAAGGGTTCCGCATACCGGAATGTCCCGTGGATGCCGCCGGGCCAGCGCGCCAGGGGCAACAGTTGGAAGTAGTCGCCCCACGCCGCCTCAGGCGGAAGTACGCCCAGCGCGGTTGCAGGGACAAAACCGAAGCGCGAGTAGTACTCCGGGCTGCCCAGGAGGGCGATGCCGCTCTCCCCTGCCGCGTTCGCCCGCTGGATGGTCTCCTTCATCAACGCTGACCCTATGCCGTGCCGCTGGTGCTTGGGCGTGACGCCGAGCGGCCCCAGGCCCAGCAGCCCGTGGTCACCCACCCAGGCCCGGGTACTGATGACGTGGCCCACCACCTGGCCGTCCAGGACGGCCACCACGCTGAGCTCGGGCAGGTACTCCCTGGACTCGAAGAGGCCCCGGAGCACCCTCACCTCCACAGGTTCGCCCTCCACTTTTAGGCCGGTGGCCGGGGAGACCGCGAAGGCGCCGGCTGTCAGGGCCAGGATGGCCTCGCGGTCCTCATGCGCCTCGTTGCGCACCAGAAGCTCTGGCCGCGGCATCTGCCTGCTGTCCGGGGATAGGCCGGCCAGGACTTCCAGGGCGCGGGGCGCATCGGCGACCGGAACAAGGAGGTGGTCGTGGTGGAACCCGGCGAGCACGCTGCAGCTGATGCTGGCGTCGGCAAGCGCCTTGCTGACGGCAGCAGTCAGGCCCGCGGCGTCCAGCGCAGAAGGGACCTCCAGCGTGATCCAGGCGCCCACGAAGCCGTAGGCGAGGCCCTCCCTGTCAGCCATCTCCCGGGGCAGCACCACCGCCAGGCCTTCGGCTTCGCGGATTGCCGCCTCAATGCCCTGCACCAGCGGCCTTCCCTCCGGCCACAGGACATAGACGTATTCGCCGCTGCGTTGCACCGGATGCAGCGCGGCAAGCAGGGCACCGAGGTTCTTCCCGCCAGTCATGGTGCCAGTCTAGGAGTCATTGACCAGCAACGGCGGGACGCACCCCTCCTCGGGAGGAGCCTGGCCGGGAGGAGCGTTGCCCGGACGCACCCCCTGAAGACGTTCCTGCCGGGACGCAAACGGCGGCCGCCCCCGCACAGGGGACAGCCGCCGTCGTACATCGGGCGCAGGGACCGTGGGGCCTTACTTGGCCTTCGCGGAGACCGTTTCCTTGGCCTCAGCAGCGGCCGGGGACGCCGCCGAGGAACCGGAACCGCCGCCCACCGGGGCCGGCGCCGGAGCCGCTGCGGGCTTGGGGGCCGGAGTGGCTGCTGCGACGAACGCGCCGCGCGGGTTGTCCAGGTCCATCAGCTGCGTGGTGTCGCGGCCTGTGAAGAAGCTGATGATCCAGTTGAGGATCACGCGGAACTTGCGCTCGAAGGTAGGCATTGCCATGCCGTGGTAGCCGCGGTGTGCCAGCCAGGCAAGTGCGCCCTTGAGGCCAATGCTGCCCACCAGGTTAATGTTGGCAACGCCCTTCCACTGGCCGAAGCCTGCCACGGCACCGAGGTTCTTGTGCTTGTAGTCCTTCAGCGGCTTGTCCCAGCGGGAGGCCCACAGGTTCTTGGCGAGGCGCTTGGCCTGGCGCAGCGCGTGCTGGGCGTTGGGGACGCAGGTGCCGTCCGGGAGGCCCTTGCCGGTCAGGTCGGGAACCGCGGCGACGTCACCGGCCGCCCAGGCGTTGTCGATGATGCCTTCGTCACCGGCAACGCGGAGGTCCGGCAGGACGCGGACGCGGCCGCGCGGCTCCAGCGGGAAATCGGTGGAGCGGACCAGGGGGTTGGCCTGCACGCCGGCGGTCCACACGAGGGTGTCCGTTTCAAACTCCTGGGCAGGGGTCTTGTCCGGGAGGTTGATGAGCTTGAGGCTGCCCTCGGCGTTGTCCAGGGACGTGTTGAGGAGTACCTCGATGCCGCGGCTGCGGAGGTGCTCCACAACCCATTCCGCCTGCTTTGCGGTAACTTCCGGCATGATCCGGCCCATGGCCTCGACCAGGACGAAGCGGACTTCCTCCTGCTTGATGCGCGGGTTGTTCCGGACGGCGGCCCGGGCCAGGTCTTCCATCTCGGTGATGCACTCGATGCCGGCGAAGCCGCCGCCGACCACCACGAAGGTAAGGGCGCGTGCACGGGCGGCAGGATCGGTCATGGTGGAGGCGACCTCGATGCGCTCGAGGACCTTGTTGCGCAGCGCAACGGCTTCCTCGATGGTCTTCAGGCCGATGCCCTTGTCCGCGAGTCCCTTGATGGGGAACGTACGGGTGATGGCTCCTGCGGCCATGACGACGTCGAAGTAGGGAACCTCGAAGTGCGCGCCGCCGTCAGCGGGGGCCACGACGGCCGTCCGGTTGGCGTGGTCGATCGAGGTGACGCGGCCTTGGATCAGTTCGGTCTGCTTGAGGTGCTGGCGGTGGGAAACCACAGCATGGCGCGCCTCGATGTTGCCGCCTGCCACCTCGGGGAGGAACGGCTGGTAGGTCATGTAGGGCAGTGGATCCACGAGGGTGACGATGCCACCGGCATTCGCGATCTTCTTCTGCAGTTTGAGTGCTACGTACAGGCCGACGTACCCGCCGCCGACGACGAGTACCCTGGGACGGTCCTGGAGCTCTTGGGTGGTTGCCATGGGTTTAAGGATACAGCAGTTTGTGAAAATCTTCACTAACTGGTTCGGGCGGCTGCACCCTAGTTTTTCGGCCCTGTTTCCACTGTCTCCGTGGCGCCGGTCTCGGCGTCTTCCCGGAGCAGCGCCGGGTTCCTCGCGGCCCTCCGCAACTGGACCGCGGCCGCCCCCACAATGGCCACAAACAGCACGCCAAAGCCGATGACGACGGACGCGCCAATGGCGCTGTCACGCTGCGAGGGCGGCTCCGCTGCCGGCACCGTGGCTTCAGGCAGCGTTGGAGCGGCGCTGGGTACGTCCGTGGTGGGGAGCGGAACGGGCGTGGCGAGGTTTCCCCTGCGGTGAACCCGGATCCATTCCGCAATGGAGCCCAGCGGGTTACCGGCAGCCTCCGGGACGCTGTCCTTCAGTGCTGCCTCGGCGTTCAGCACGCCAAAGCCGTAGAGCGGATCCTTGCCGGGCGCACCGGCATCCCTGGCAGTTGAGACAATGCGGTTGATGACCTGCTCCGCGCTCATGGACGGCCACTTGGAGCGGATCAACGCAGCTACACCGGCAACAATCGGGGCGCTGCCGGAGGTTCCGGCCCATTCGGCATAGCCGCCGCCCGGAAGGCCGCCGAGCAGGTTCTCTGCCGGCGCGGCCACCCCGATGCTGATGCCCTGCGAGGACGCGTCAATGCTCGCTGCGCCCTTCCGGTCCAGCCCCGCAACGGTGAGGACTCCGGGGATGGTGGCCGGAGCCCCCACCTGGATATTGCCGCCCACCCGGTTTCCGGCAGCGGCAACAATGACCACGTCCTTCTGCTCTGCATACAGGAATGCGGCGTCCCAGCTCTGCGGCCACTGCGGGGTGGTGCTGCCCAGGGAAATGTTGATGACCTTCGCGCCGTTGTCCACTGCCCAGCGGACTGCTTCGGGGATCTGGTCCTGGTCGCTCTTGCCCGAGGGATTCGCCGAACCCAGCCAGGTGGAAACGGAGAGGATCTCGGATTCCGGGGCAACCCCGACGATGCCATCGGGCGCCGCGCCGGAGGGGGCGGGTGCCGGACTGGCGCTGGCGCTGGGACTGGGGCTGGGGGTGGCCGGCTGGTGGCCGCGCCCCGCCAGCATGGTGGCCACCAGGGTGCCGTGCTCCGGTTTCACGCCGACGCCCTGTTGTCCGTCCGGCCGGCCTGAACCGGAGGCGTCATAACCCCCGGTCACTGCGCCTTTCAGGTCCGGATGCTCCGCGTCCACACCGCTGTCAATGATGGCCACTTTGACACCCGCACCCTTGGATACTTCCCAGGCCTTGGTGATGCCGGACTCAGCTAGCCAGTACTGCTTGTCCCGCCACTCGTCCGCGTGCGCGGCGCGGGCGGAGTAGAGGCCGAAGCCAAGGCAGGAGGCTGCAAGGGCAAGGACCAGCAGCACGGAGGCTGCGGCGCGGGGCAGGCGGGCAGTCCGGGGAATGGAGAGGTGCATCGCTCAGCCGATGCTTAGGGCGATGCCGTCGAGGATGTCGTGCTCGCTGGCGGTGGCCGTGGTGATGCGGCCGCCGGTAAGCTCGCCCAGCTGTTCCAGGACGCGCCGCCAGACGAGCCCGCCGGCTCCGATCACATCCACTCGGCCGGGGTGCATATAAGGCAGGGCGGCACGCTGGGAACGGGGCATTTCCAGCAGGCCCGTCGAGGCGTCCCGCACGGTGTCCAGGGGCAGTTCGGCGCCGTGGATCGCGTCAGGCGAATACTCGGCCAGCCCGAGCGCATGCGCGGTAATGGTGGTGATGGAGCCGGCAACACCGACGACGGCGGTGGCACGTTCCAGCGGAACGTCCTGGCGTGCGCGGGTGATGGCGGCGTCGACGTCAGCTTCCGCGGCTGCTATCTGCCGCGCAGTGGGGGGATCGTCCCGGAGGTGCCGTTCGGTAAGGCGGACGCAGCCGATGTCCACGGACTTTGCGGCTGTGACCCCGCTGGCGGTACCCAGCACGAACTCGGTGCTGCCGCCGCCGAGGTCCACCACCAGCACTTCCTGGCCGTCAAGGATGGGCAGGACACTGCTTGCTCCGGCGAAGGACAGGGCTGCTTCCTCGTCGCCGGAGATCACTTCCGGTTCCACGCCGAGCAGGTTCCGGATTCCGTCCACGAAGACCTGCCGGTTCCGTGCATCGCGGCTGGCGGAGGTTGCCACGAAGCGGACCTTCGTTGCCCCGTGGTCCCGGATCAGCCGCGCGTAGTCAGCAGTGGCGGCGAAGGTGCGTTCAAGGGCCTCGGGCGCGAGTTCCCCCGTGGCGTCCACACCCTGGCCCAGCCGGACCACGCGCATCTCACGCACCACGTCGGTAAGCGCGATGGTTCCGTTGCTGCGCTCGATGTCCGCGATCAGGAGGCGGATGGAGTTGGTGCCGCAGTCGATGGCTGCCACCCTCGTCATTCCGGAGCCTCCGTGGTGGCGGCGGATTTCCGGACGGGCGCGGGCCGGCCCACGATGTCCGGCAGGCCCTGGGGTCCGTGGCGGCTGAGGTCGAGCGAGGGGGCTTCGCCGGAGGTGTCCCAGGCTCCGTCGCAGTAGCACCTGTCAGCGGTCCACCATTCCTTGATGCGGTCCAGGCTTTCGTCCCCGAGGGGGTTGACGCCGGGCCCGGCGGCCAGTGAATGGCCTACCAGGACATGCAGGCATTTGACGCGGGTGGGCATGCCCCCGGCGGAGATACCGTCGATTTCGGGGACGGCCCCGATTCCCGAGCGTTCGCCGATGGCGTTGCGCGCTGCCAGGTAGGCGTCGTGTGCCGAGCGGTAGGCGGCGGACAAATCCTCATCGGCGGCCAGCTGGTCGTTCATCTCGTTCATGACGCCCGCTGCCTCAAGCCTGGAGACCGCCGAGGTGATGACCGGATGCGTCAGGTAGAAAGTGGTGGGGAACGGTGTTCCGTTGCTGAGGCGGGGAGCGGTGGCGGCCACCAGCGGATTGCCGCAGATGCAGCGTGCAGGAATCTCCACCACGTCACGGACCGGCCGTCCCAGCTGGCGGCTCAGTACTTCAAGGTCGTGTGCTGATGGCTGGCGGGATTCATCCCGGGCGGCTGCCGTGTTGTGTTCCACTGTGGCGGGCCGTCCTTCCTGTTGCGGTTCAGTCTGTAGCCGCGCGCGTGATGGACTCCCACAGGGAATCCACCCACGGCAGATCGGCGGGGTCTTGTGCTGCTGCGCCGGGCTGGCTGCTGGTTTCTCCGGCCGGCAGGTCGCTGCCGAAAACCCAGTAGCCGGTTTCTCCCGGCATAACCATGTTAATGCGGTCGCGTGCCTGCTGTTTCACGTAGTTGGGGTCCTGCCAGCGCGAGACCTGCTGCCGGAGGGCGTCACCCTCCGCCTGGCGGGCTGCGATGTCGGCGTTCAGCGCATCGATCTCAGCCTTCTTGTCGAAGAAGATCTTGACCGTGGGCGCCAGCATGATGGTGATGGCCACCATCACCACGGCCAGGGCAAGCATCCGTCCGGAGAACGCCTTGGCCGGTACGGGCTGCTGGTCTTCTGCTGCTTCATCGCCTGCGGTCGAGGTGCCGGCACGTTGTGTCGTGCCCGGGGTGGCGCTGCTCCCCTTGCGGCGGCCGGCCTGCCCGCTGTCCTTGCGGCCGTGCGGTTCCCGGCGTCCCGCCGGTGATGCGGCTGACGGTGCACCGGCGGATTCCGGGGGTGCCTTGGCGGAGGTGGTGTCCTTGCCCGGGCCGAAGTCTGCGCGGATGACGTCCGCGTCGCCGGAAGCGTCCTTTGCGGAACGGGCCGGGGCAACCTTGGGGACTTTGGGACGGCGGGTAGCCATGACACTCCTGAAACGCGCAGCCTGCCTGGCCGCCACTATCTGGGCTGGAACACGTACTGCTGAAACACGTGCTGCTGAAACAGCAACGGTGGCTATGGTCTTTCAACCATAGCCACCGTTGATAGTTTTACGCGGCTACTAGCCCTTGAAACGCGGGAAGGCAGCGCGGCCGGCGTAGCGTGCGGCGTCGTCGAGTTCCTCTTCGATGCGCAGCAGCTGGTTGTACTTGGCGACGCGCTCGGAGCGGGCCGGGGCGCCGGTCTTGATCTGGCCGGCGTTGGTGGCCACCGAGATGTCGGCGATGGTGGTGTCCTCGGTTTCGCCGGAGCGGTGCGAGGTGATGGTGGTGTAGCCGGCACGCTGGGCCAGGCTGACGGCGTCCAGGGTCTCGGTCAGCGAACCGATCTGGTTGACCTTGACCAGCAGCGAGTTGGCGGTCTTGGTGTCGATGCCGCGCTGCAGGATGGCGGGGTTGGTGACGAACAGGTCATCACCCACCAGCTGGACCTTGTCCCCGATGGAATCGGTGAGGGTCTTCCAGCCGTCCCAGTCGTTCTCGTCCAGCGGGTCCTCGATGGACACCAGCGGGTAGTCGGCCACGAGCTCGGCGTAGTAGGCGCTCATCTCGGCCGAGGTCAGCGACTTGCCTTCGAACTGGTAGGCGCCGTCGGTGAAGAACTCGGAGGAGGCGACGTCCAGGGCCAGCGCAATGTCCTTGCCCGGGGTGTAGCCGGCGTTCTTGATGGCTTCCTGGATCAGGTCCAGTGCGGCACGGTTGGACGGCAGGTTCGGCGCGAAGCCGCCTTCGTCGCCCAGGCCCGTGGCGAGGCCCTTTTCCTTGAGGACGGACTTGAGGGCGTGGTAGACCTCAACACCCCAGCGCAGGCCTTCGGAGAAGGTCTCGGCACCCAGCGGAACAACCATGAATTCCTGGATGTCGACGTCGGAATCGGCGTGGCTGCCACCGTTGAGGATGTTCATCAGCGGGACGGGCAGGACGTGGGCGTTGGGGCCGCCGAGGTACTTGTACAGCGGCAGGTCCGCGGAGGCGGCGGCTGCGTTGGCAACGGCCAGGGACACGCCCAGGATGGCGTTGGCGCCCAGCTTGCCCTTGTTCGGGGTACCGTCCAGGTCCAGCATGGCCTGGTCGATGCTGCGCTGGTCGGTGGCGTCGAAGCCGGTCAGGGCCGGAGCGATCTGGTCGATGATCGCGTCAACGGCCTTCTGGACACCCTTGCCGAGGTAACGGCCCTTGTCGCCGTCGCGCAGCTCAACGGCTTCGTGCTCACCGGTGGAAGCACCGGAGGGAACTGCTGCACGGCCAATCTGGCCGTCGGAGAGCAGGACCTCAACTTCTACAGTCGGGTTGCCACGGGAATCGAGGATCTCGCGGGCGTGGATGGCATCGATAAGCGCCATGAATTTGCTCCTTATGGGCGATTAACGGGGGGATCTAACAGAAAGACTCGACGTACTCGTCACAGACCAGCGTAGTCGAGAGTGGTCCGGGTTACGGAAACCTATCCAGCGCCCGGACGTCATGATGGTGCGGCTAGCCCTGCTGGTAGCGCCGGACGGCGCCGCGCAGGGCACGCTCGGCATCGAATCCGCTGGTCCGGGCGGAATGCACGACGGCGAGCAGCAGCTCCCCGAGCTCTTCTTCCGTTCCGGGGATGGGAACGGCAGGCGGCAGGGCGGCCCCGGCCCGCGCGGCCCGGTCGATGGATTTCTGTGCCCGGGCAAGCGCCGGAAGCGCCTGGGGAATCCCCGCGAACGGATCCTGCCGTTCCGGCCGCTCGGCGCGCTTCACGGCGTCCCACTTCTGCACGATTTCCTCCACGGTTGCGGGGAACGTGTCCTGCAGGGAACCGTCGGGACGGAAGACATGGGGGTTCCGGCGGACCATCTTGGCACTCAGGCCGCGTGCGACGTCGTCGAACGTGAAGGCGCCGCGTTCCTCGGCGAGCCGGGCGTGCAGCACCACCTGCAGGAGGACGTCGCCCAGCTCACCCAGCAGCTCGGCGTCGTCTATTCCCTGCGGATTCGCTGCCCCACCCGCGCCCCGGTCTTGGCCGGGCGCGGCAGCCTCGACCGTTTCTGCCACTTCAAAGGCCTCTTCGAGGAGGTACTCCACCAGGGAAGCGTGGGTGAGCGCCCCCATCCAGGGGCAGTGCTCCCGCAGGGAAGCGATGACGTATTGAAGCTTCTCCACCTCCCCCGCCGGGAAACCGCGGGTGTCCGGCTGGTTAGCCAAGGTTGGCGTAGGAGTCGTTGATGTACTCCACCAGGGCTTCCTTCTCTTCCAGGGGCAGGAAGGATGCCTCGGCTGCGTTGAGGGTCAGTTCCAGCAGGTCGTCGAGGTCGTAGTCGAAGGTTTCCACCAGGAGGTCGAACTCGTCCGTCAGCGTAACGCCGCTCATCAGCCGGTTGTCGGTGTTGATGGTGACGTTGAAGCCGAGCTGGTACAGCATGTCCAGGGGGTGGCTTTCGATGCCCTCGCCGAAACCGGCAATTGCACCCGTCTGCAGGTTAGAGGAGGGGCAGATCTCCAGGGCGATCCCGCGGTCCCGGATCCAGCTGGAGAGGTCGCCCAGGGTGACCAGGCCAACGGTGTCTTCGGCGTCGTCCTCGAACTCCACCATGATGTCCTCGGCGATCCGGACGCCATGGCCCAGGCGGAGGGCGCGGCCGTCCACCAGGGCGGACTGGATGCTCTCGAGCCCGGCTGCCTCGCCGGCGTGGACGGTGGCGGGGAAGTTGTGCTGCGCAAGGTACGTGAAGGCATCCCGGAAGCGGGCGGGAAGGAAACCATCCTCGGCTCCGGCGATGTCGAAACCGACGGCACCCTTGTTGCGGTGGCGGACGGCGAGCTCGGCGATCTCCTGGCCGCGGTCAGCGTGGCGCATGGCGGTGATGAGCTGTCCCACCTGGATCTCGCGCCCGCTCTCCCCCACGGCCTCGACGCCGGCCTCGAGGCCTTCCTGCACGGCCTCGACGGCTTCATCCAGCGAGAGGCCCTTCTGGAGATGCTGCTCAGGGGCCCACCGCACCTCGCCGTACACCACGCCGTCGTCAGCGAGGTCCTCAACGAACTCCTTGGCCACGCGGAACAGGCCCTCGTGGGTCTGCATGACGGCCACGGTGTGGTCAAAGGTCTCGAGGTACCGGACCAGTGAACCCGAGTTGGCAGACTCGCGGAACCACTCGCCCAGGGCGACAGGATCGGTGGAAGGCAGTGTGTGCTCAACGGCTTCCGCCAGCTCGATGATGGTGGCCGGGCGCAGTCCTCCGTCCAGGTGGTCGTGGAGGGAGACCTTGGGCAGGTTCTTCAGGTCGAAATCGATGGCAGGGGCAGCGTCAACAATGGGCTCAGTCACGTTCCCACCTTAGGGTGGGCAGGAGCCCAAAGCCAGCCGCTACTTTGCTGCCGGTTCGCCGTCCCCGGCTGCGGAAGCATAGTGCTGCGCGCTGCCCTTCCGTGGGCTGCGGGCGCCGGACGGGCCGCCGTCGAGCCACCCGTCAACCTCCTGCGCGTCGTTCCGGGCGAGGTGCTTGTGCCACAGCCGGAGCACGTGGTCCAGCAGGACGCCCAGAATGATGGCGAAGACCACCGCGATACCGGCGCTGAGGAGCGGATTGTGGTGCAGCCACGGGAAAGAGCTGGCCAGCAGGCCGATGCCGATGGAGTAGCCCACCCACGTGAAGCAGGCGAAAGCATCGAGCAGGAAGAAGCGGCGGTGCGGGAATCCCGTGCTGCCTGCGACGTAGTTGACGGCCACCCGGCCCCAGGGGATGTAGCGGGCGGTGAAGATCAGTACGGCGCCGCGCTTGTCCAGCTCGTAGCGGGCCCAGCTGAAGGCCTTCTGGACTTTGGTGCGGCGCATCCACTTCCACCGCTTGAGCCCGATGCGCCTGCCGAGCATAAACGCCATGTTGTCCCCTGCGATGGCTCCAACCAGGGCGGTGAAGCCCAGGATCCAGAGGTTCGGTTCGCCGCTGTGCCGGGAAAAGGCCGCCAGGGCCACGATCAGCGTTTCGCTGGGGACCACCATGGCGAAGCCGTCAACGAAGAAGAACACCAGCAGGAGCGGGTAGATCCACCACTGACCCGCTGCATGGAGCACGGCCTCATTAATAAACTCCACGCGGGTGTTGCTCCTATGCACATTGGCGTAGCCGTCAGTGACCCGGCCAAGCGGAAATCGTCTCTAAGTCTCCCATGGGCAGGGCACCTTCGCTACGCCCCTGCCTGCTGGAACAACGCTTCGCCTACGCTTCGGGTTCCTTCATGCGCTCCACCATTGGCGGCTGCCGCCGGAGCCGGTTGATGGCAAGGTCCACGACGATTCCCAGGGCCACCGCGCACACAATGGCGATGACCGCCCCCAGCAGGTGGTTGTCCTCGAACCACTGGCCAAAAAACAGTCCGATTCCCACCGAGTAGCCGGCCCAGAGCGTGGCGGACAGGATGGTCAGCCCCACAAAACGCAGGTGCGGATAGTGCGTTACCCCGGCGGTGAGGTTGACCGCCACCCGGCCGATCGGGACGAACCTGGCCACCAGGATCAGCGACGCAGGCCGCTTGCGCAGTTCCCTGCCGGCCCACCTGAAGGCGCTCTGCATCCGCGGCCCCCGCATCCAGGACCAGCGCCGGGTGCCCACCCTGCGGCCAATCAGGTACGCGATGTTGTCACCCGAAAAAGCACCCAGGGCGGCCACCAGCATCAGCAGCCAGGGATTGGGGACGTCAGCGGTGGCGGCGACTGCGGACAGTCCCACCACCACCGATTCGCTGGGAATGGGCGGGAAGAAGCCGTCAATGATGCAGCATGCAAGAACGACGAACAGCACCCAGGGCTGTCCTGCGGCGGCAAGGATGAAGTCATTGATGGCCTGCATGGATCCCTATGCTATTCGGTCGATGATCAACCGCTGTGCCGGCCGCGATCCCTCCGGTGCAATGACCACTGCATGTTCCAGCGCTTCCTTGGCCCGCGCAAACCGCTCCGGAGTGTCCGTAAGCAGGGTCATCAGCGGCTCCCCCGCCCGGACCGTGGCGCCGGGTTTGGCATGCATCCGGACTCCGGCGCCTGCCTGGACGGCGTCCTCCTTGCGGGCGCGCCCCGCACCGAGGCGCCATGCCGCAACGCCGACGGCGAGGGCGTCCAGCTCCACGAGCACCCCGTCCGCCGGGGCGTAGACCACCTCGGACTCGCGGGCGACGGGCAGCTTGGCCCGCGGGTCCCCGCCCTGCGCTTCAATCATGCGGTTCCAGACGTCCATGGCCCGGCCGTCCATGAGCGCGGCGGCGGGATCGGCGTCCGACACTCCGGCGCAGGCAAGCATTTCCTCAGCGAGCCGGACCGTCAGCTCCACGACGTCGTCCGGTCCGCCGCCCGCCAGCACCTCCAGGGATTCCTCAACCTCGATGGCGTTGCCCGCCGTCAGTCCCAGCGGGGTATCCATGTTGGTGAGCAACGCCACGGTGTTCACGCCCGCGTCCTTGCCCAGCGCCACCATGGTCTCGGCAAGCTCGCGCGCCCGGGCTTCGTCCTTCATGAACGCGCCGCTGCCCACCTTGACGTCCAGGACCAGGGAGCCTGTCCCTTCGGCGATTTTCTTGCTCATGATGGACGAGGCAATCAGGGGGATGGCCTCCACCGTTCCCGTGACGTCACGCAGCGCGTAGAGCTTCCTGTCAGCGGGGGCCAGGCCTGCGCCGGCTGCACAGATCACCGCGCCCACGTCCTGGAGCTGCGCGAGCATCTCCTCGTTACTCAGGGAAGCACGCCACCCCGGGATGGATTCGAGTTTGTCCAGGGTGCCCCCGGTGTGGCCAAGCCCCCGGCCCGAGAGCTGCGGAACAGCCACCCCGAAGACCGCAACCAGCGGCGCGAGCGGCAGTGTGATCTTGTCCCCCACGCCGCCCGTTGAGTGCTTGTCCGACGTGTACTTCAGGCCGCCGTCGGGCCGGCGCAGGCTGGAGAAGTCCATCCGCTCGCCCGAGGCGATCATCGCCGCCGTCCAGCGGGCAATCTCCGTGCGGTTCATGCCGTTGAGCAGGATAGCCATGTTCAGGGCCGCCATTTGCTCGTCGGCGATGGCACCGCGGGTGTAGGCGTCAATGGTCCAGTCGATCTGTTCCGGGCTCAGGACACCTTTGTCCCGCTTCACGCGGATGATGTCGACGGCGTCGAACGGTTCGGCAATGTTGTCCACGGCGGGGGTCTGTGCCACCTTGTCAGTCACGGTGTTTCCTCCAGGTGTTGGGGACCAAAGGCGTCAGGCAACACCTGGTCCATCGTTTTGATGCCTTGGGTTGTCATGAGCTCCATGTCCGGGGCGCGGAACTCGTACAGCAGCTGGCGGCAGCGCCCGCAGGGCATCAGGACGTTTCCGCTCCCGTCCACACAGTAGAACGCGCGAAGCAGGCCGCCGCCGGTCATGTGCAGGTTGCCCACCAGCGCGCATTCGGCGCAGAGGGTGAGGCCGTAACTGGCGTTCTCCACGTTGCAGCCGCTGACCAGCCGGCCGTCGCCGGTGAGGGCCGCAGCCCCCACCGGGAACTTCGAATAGGGAACGTAGGCATGCTCCATGGCCGCGACCGCGGCAACCTTCAAAGCCTCCCAGTCAACCGGCTGCACCTTGTCGGTGCCCGTATCGCCGTCAGTGCCTGTATCGCCGCGCACTTCTGCAAGTCCGTCCACGCCGTCAGCCTTTGACATACGGAATGCCGCTGGCAGCTGGTCCCCTGGATTTACCCACCAGCCCTGCCACCGCCAGGACCGTCACCAGGTACGGGAGCATGGCCATGAACTGGCTGGGAACCGGAGTGCCGATAATGGTGACGATGCTCTGCAGGTTGTCCGCGAATCCGAACAGCAGCGCGGCGAAGAAAGCCCCGATCGGGTTCCACCGGCCAAAGATCAGGGCCGCCAGGGCAATAAAGCCACGGCCGCCGGAGATCTCCTTGGTGAAGCTGTCGATGGCCACCAGGGTAAAGAAGGACCCGCCAATGCCGGCCACTGCCCCGCCAAGGGTGACGTTCCAGAACCGGGTGGCGTTCACGTTGATGCCCAGGGTGTCCGCCGCCTGCGGGTGCTCGCCCACCGCCCGCACGCGCAGTCCCCACCGGGTTTTGAAGAGGCCCACCCAGACCACCAGGACCGCGATGTACATCAGGTAGCCCACCAGGGACTGGCGGAACAGGATGGGGCCGATCACCGGGATGCTGGACAGGACGGGAATTTCGATGATGTCCAGGCCGGGAGGTGAGTTGAACTGCGCCTTGTTGGCCTGCATCACGGTGCTGAACAGGAAGCCGGTCACGCCGGAGACCAGCACGTTCAGGACCACGCCGACGATGATCTGGTTGACCAGGTATTTGATGCTGAACAGTGCCAGCACCATGGAAACCACGGCACCTGCCACGGCGGCGGCCAGCAGCCCGATGAAGGGGTTCTGCGTCATGCTGGCGACGATCGCAGCGGTGAAAGCCCCGCCCAGCAGCTGGCCCTCAATGGCGATGTTCACCACGCCCACCCGCTCGCACAGGACGCCGGACAATGATCCGAAGACCAGCGGAACGGCCAGGGTGACTGAACCGGCGATGAGCCCGGCCAGCGAGATGCTGGGGGTCCGGGCGCCGCCCACCACCCAGATGAGGAACGCGGCCACGAACAGGACGATGAACGCCACGGTCAGCCAGCCCGGGACGGGCTTGTCCCTGGTTTTGAGGTAGATGGCGTAGGCCGCCAGTGCCAGCAGGAGGATGGACAGCACCAGGCCGCCAACGAAGGCGTTCACCTGGAGGGCCGGCAGCTGGAAAAAGTCGCTGCCCGTGGAGATTCCGAAGCTGGCGGTCTGGTTGGGTGCGAGCAGACCGAAGAACACCAGTGCGATGACCGCGAAGGCGGCCAGGAACACGGGTGTCTTCCAGCCCACCGGCTTGGCCGAGACAGTGGCGGCGGCAGCATCTTTGCCTGCGTTTCCGGGCTGCGGGTTACCGGGCCTGGATGAGGATACTGTCGTGCTCATGCTGCTGCACCTCCGGTGGTTGCTGCCTCGCGGGACTTGGCCGGGCGCGCGGGCTTCCGGCGCCTGGGGTTGAGGCCGAAGATGGCCCGGACCAGCGGCGGAGCCGCGATGAACAGGACAATGAGGGACTGGACCACCAGGACGATGTCGATGGGGGTTCCGGTCTGGATCTGCATCTGGACTGCTCCGGCACGGAAGGCGCCGAACAGGAGGCCCGCCGCGAAGGTGCCCCACGGCGTCGAACGTCCCAGGAGGGCAACTGTGATGGCGTCAAAACCATAGGTGGCCGCAACACCGTCGGTGAGGACCTTCTCCGTACCCGCAACCTGTGCCACGCCGGACATGCCGGCCAGCCCGCCGGCGATGGCCATGACCAGGATGGTGGAGCGGGACACGTTAATGCCCGCAGTCTGCGCTGCCTTGGGGTTTGCCCCCACCGCACGGAACTCGAAGCCCACAGTGGAGCGGTTCAGGAGCCACCACACCAGGACGGTGGCGGCTATGGCCAGGAGGAAGCCCAGGTGGAGCCGGTACTGGCTGCCGAAAATCTGCGGGTACACGGCGGTGGGGTCCAGGATGGGCGAGATCGGGTTCGACTCCCCTGGCCGCTGGAAGGCAGGAGTGTTGAGGAGGTACCGCAGGAAATACAGCGCGATGTAGTTGAACATGATGGTCAGGATGACCTCATGGGCACCGGTGCGGGCCTTGAGGACGCCCACGAGTCCGCCCCAAAAGGCACCGCCGATGATGCCGGCCACCAGGACCAGGAGCAAGTGCAGGCCCATCGGCAGGTCGAGCGCGAACCCCACCCAGGCGGCGAGGATACCGGCCACGATGATCTGGCCCTGCGCACCGATGTTGAACAGACCCGCGCGGAAGGCCAGTGCCACACCCAGGCCGGCCGTGATGAGCGGGGTGGCGATGGTGAGGGTTTCCATGAAGGGCGCGAACTGGGCCGCCACCCCGTTGCCCCGCGGGTTGAAGACCGACCCTTGGAACAGGGCAATGTAGGACCGTGTGGCCGCGTTCCAGACGGCAGCCAGGAAATCGGTAGGCCGGGCGAAGAAGTACGTGGCCGTGGTGGCAACCTGCCTGTCCGTGCTGGCGATGAGCAGCCCGCCGATGACGAGGGCCAGCAGCACCGCCAGGACCGAAACCATGCCGCTGCCGGTGAAAATCTTCCGGAGCAGGGTATCGGGACCACCCGGGAGCTGGCCGCTTTGGGCCGTCGCGGGGACTGCCGACGGTTCCATGGCGCCGCCGGCGGTATCAACGGATGCGATCGCTGCGGTTTCCTCGGCAGCGGGTGTGGCCTGCGGCCGCCGGTCAGCGGGCTCGCCTCCGGCGTGTTTGGGTGATTGCTGGTCAGGCATGGTCGCCTCCTTCGGCGTCGGAGGTGCTCGCGGTGTCCGCGGCCTTTCGGGCGGGGATGGCCTGGGCATGTTCCTCTGGCGGGATGCCGGCCATCATGAGGCCCAGGACATCCCGGCTGGTGCCGGCCGGGACCACACCCACGAGCTTGCCCTTGTAGAGCACGGCAATCCGGTCGGCCAGTTCCATGACCTCGTCCAGTTCGGTGGAGATGATCATCACCGGCGTGCCCTGGTCCCGTTCTGCCACAATCCGCTTGTGCAGGAATTCGATGCTTCCCACGTCCACGCCGCGGGTGGGCTGGGAGGCAATGAACAGGCGAAGCGGGCGGGACAGCTCGCGGGCCATCACCACCTTCTGCTGGTTTCCGCCGGACAATGTTCCAGCGGCAAGTGCACCCGACGGGGTCCGGACATCGAACTCTTCGATCCGGGTCCTGGCATTCTCGAGCACCCTGGCAGGGCTCATGCTGATGCCCTTGGCAAAGGGGGGTTGGTCGTACCGGTCCAGGATCAGGTTCTCCGCAATCGAAAAGGTCCCGATCAGGCCGTCCACGGAGCGGTCCTCGGGGACGAAGCCGACGCCTGCATTCAGCACCTCTTTGACGCTGCGGCCCAGGAGTTCCTGACCGTCCAGCAGGATGGAACCGTGGACACGGTCCTGGAGGCCGAGGATGGCCTCGGTCAGTTCCGTCTGGCCGTTGCCCTGCACGCCGGCTACCGCAAGGATTTCTCCGCGGGCGATCTCGAGGCTGAGGCCGTCCACAATGTGCTGGCCGTTGGGGGCGATGACGGTAAGGTTCCGGACCTCGAACGTCTTTTCCTTGGGCTGTGCCGGGGCTTTGTCCAAGGTGAGGCTGACGGCGCGGCCCACCATCATGGACGCCAGTTCGGTGGTGGAGGCGGCCGGGTCGGCCGTTCCTACCACCTTGCCCCGCCGGATCACCGTGATGGTGTCCGAGACCGCCTTGACTTCCCGCAGCTTGTGCGAAATGAAGACGATGGACGTCCCGCCCGACTTGAGCTGCCGCATGATGTCCAGGAGTTCGTCGGTTTCCTGGGGTGTCAGGACGGCGGTGGGTTCGTCCAGGATGAGGACTTTGGCGTTGCGGACCAGCGCCTTGATGATTTCAACGCGCTGCTGGACGCCAACGGGCAGGTCCTCGACGAGGGCGTCGGGGTCAACGTCGAACCCGTACTGGTCCGAGATTTCCTTGATCCGGCGGCGCGTCTCGTCCAGGTTGAGGAAGCCGGCGGCCTTGGTGGGCTCGGCCCCGAGTGCCACGTTCTCCGCGACGGTGAAGACGGGAACCAGCATGAAGTGCTGGTGGACCATGCCGATGCCCGCCTCCATGGCGTCACCGGGCCCGCGGAAGGAAACAGGCTTGCCGTCAACCAGGATTTCGCCCTCGGACGGTTCATAAAGGCCGTACAGCACGTTCATGAGGGTGGACTTGCCGGCCCCGTTTTCACCCAGGAGACAGTGGATCTGTCCGGGCTCAACCACCACGTCGATGTGGTCGTTGGCAAGCAGGGCGCCAAAGCGTTTAGTGATCCCTCTGAGTTCAAGTTTCAAAACTCTGACCAATCTCGATGCGTCCAGTGATCGACCGGACGGGATATGTGGCTGCAGCACCAGCCTAGTGGGTGCAGTCCTGGGATACGCGGGCTGCCGTCCGGTGCGGGGCAGCCAGCAAAAAGCGCCACCGCCCGGCCAGTCGGTAACCGGCCGGGGGTGGCGCTCAGGCAGGGATCAGGCCTTCGGGCTTGCCGCGGATTCGACCTTCAGTTTCCCGTCGATGATGTCCTTCTTGATCTGCTCAAGCTCGGACTTCAGTTCTGCGGGGACCTGGGAGTCGAGGTCGTGGAACGGTGCCAGCTGGACGCCCTCGTTGGCCAGCGTGCCCACGTACGGGGTGTTGTCGAAGTTGCCTTCCTTGTCCTCCTTGACCACGTTCTCCACGGCGTCGCCCATCGTCTTCATGACGGAGGACAGCATGATGTCCTTGTAATCGGGAGCCGTGAGGTAGCCGTCGGAGTCAACCCAGATCAGCTTGACGTCCTTGCCGGCAGCCTTGGCTTCCTTGAGCGCGGAGCCGGCACCCTTGCCCACCGGACCGGCTACGGGCATGACGATATCCGCGCCCTGGTCCAGGAAGTTCTGGGTGAGCTGCTTGCCGACGTCCTGCTTCTCGAAGTCGCCGGTGAAGCTGCCGTCCTGGGCTTCCTTGTTCCAGCCAAGGAGTTTGACGTCCTTGCCCTTCTGCTCGTTGTAGTACTTGACGCCGTCCGCGTAGCCGTCCATGAAGATGGTGACAGTGGGAAGCTTGATGCCGCCGAAAGTGGCAACCGTGCCGGTCTTGGTGGTGCCGGCTGCGAGGTACCCGGCGAGGAACGCGGCCTGGGCGGTGTCGTAGATGATCGGCTTGACGTTGGCGATCGGCGTCTCGTAACCGAAGTCGACAATCGCGAAGTGGCTGTCCGGGTTGGCCTCAGCCTGTGCCTTGGTGGCGTCGCCCAGCAGGAACCCCACCGTGACGGTGAGGTCGCAGCCGGCGCTGACCATGGCGCGCAGGTTCGGCTCGAAGTCGTTGTTGGTCTTGGACTCAACCTGGTTGACCTTGATGCCCAGGTCGGTCTCGGCCTTCTTCAGACCCTCGTAGGAGGACTGGTTGAAGGACTGGTCATCGAACCCGCCGGAGTCGGAGACGATGCAGCCGGTGTAGTCGGTGGCTTCGGCCGTTGAGGTGCTCCCGGCTTCGGGTGCTGCGCCGCAGGCGGTCAACAGGAGCGCCGAAGCACCGAGGGTAGCCACGCCGGCCATTGAACCCCGTTTGAAGCTTGCACGCAGTGAGTTCTTCAATTTTCCTCCAGGATGAAGAGAGAGGCGCTACGGCTCGAATTCAATGAGTGTCCGTTTCTGCACTGAAATTCTGTTTTCACTGAGGGCACGCAGCACTGCGCCGGAGCGCACTGATGGCACCAACTTTAGTGGCCTGCGCCACGTGCCCGTAGCACGCCGGCGGGGTATCCCGAAGATTGTTTACAAGTTGTTACCAACCAGTAGGGGTGCCGCAGAAAAGCGGCACCCCTACTGGATGAACGAGGCCGGTCAGCCCTGGAGCCGGACCAGCATTTTTCCGGTGTTGGCACCGTCCAGGAGGTCCATGAAGGCCTGGGGAGCGTTCTCCAGGCCATCAACGATCGTCTCGTCGTACCGGACAGTACCGTCAGCCAGCCATCCCGCCATCTTCCCGGCGAATTCGGCGGCGTGCTGCCGCTGGCCGCCTACCAGGAATCCCCTGAGGGTCAGCTGCTTTCCGATGGCGAGCATCAGGTTGCGGGGCGCGGGGGTAGGTTCGGTCGAGTTGTACTGGGCTATGGCGCCGCACATGGCTACCCGTCCGCCCACGTTGAGGACGGACAGCGCCGCTTCAAGATGCTCCCCGCCCACGTTGTCGAAGTAGACATCGATGCCGTTGGGGCCGGCAGCGTTTTCCAGCTGCTCCCGCACCGGGCCGTCGTGGTAATCGAAGGCGGCGTCAAAGCCGAGCTCCAGCAGCCGGGCCACCTTTGCGGGCGAGCCCGCCGAGCCGATGACGCGCGAAGCGCCCATTGCCTTGGCAATCTGGCCCACCAGCGAGCCCACGGCTCCGGCCGCACCGGAGACGAACACCGCATCTCCCGGAGCGAACGCCGCAACTTTCAGCAGCCCTGCATAGGCCGTGAGTCCGGTCATGCCCAGGGCGCCCAGGAACGCGGACGCCGGCGCCAGCCCGGTGTCGGCGGTGGTGGCCGCATCTTCCTCAACCACCGCATACTCCCGCCAGCCAAGGGAATGCACGACGACGTCCCCTTCCTTGTGCCGGCTGGAACGGGAGGCCAGCACCTCGCCCACCGCGCCGCCGTCGAGCGCTTTGTCCAGGGCAAACGGAGCGGAATAGGACTTGACGTCATTCATGCGGCCCCGCATGTAGGGATCAACCGAGATGAACAGGTTCCGGACCAGGATCTGGCCGTCACCAAGTTCGGGCAGCGCAGATTCGGCCAGCCGGAAATTCTCCGGGACCGGGCGGCCCACCGGCCGTGAGGCCAGTTGGATTTCGCGGGTAACGGAAGGAAGGCTCATGCGGCGAACTCCAGGATCTTGATGTCTACGGAGATATTGCCGCGGGTTGCGTTGGAGTAGGGGCAGATCTGGTGCGCCTTGGCCACCAGCGCCTCGGCGGTGGCAAGGTCAAGCGCGGGCAGCGCAATCTCCAGCTCCGCGGCAAGTCCAAAGCCGGCGTCCCCGAGCTGGCCCAGGTGCACCTTCGCGGCTACGGCGGAGTCCGTCAGGTCGGCCTGTTCCTTGCGGCCAACCAGCCGGAGGGCAGAGTGGAAGCAGGCCGCATAGCCGGCGGCGAACAGCTGCTCAGGGTTGGTCCCCTGGCCGCTTCCGCCCAGTTCGACAGGGCTGGACAGGGTGACCTCCAGCTTTCCGTCGTTGGTCCGTGCAGTGCCGTCGCGTCCTTCGCCCGAAGCGAGGGCCTCGGCAGTGTAAAGAGGTTTCACGGGTTATCCGTCCTGTTGGTGGGTTGAAAGTTTCGGACCGGTGCTGTCAGTGCGCATCGTGCAGGGCGGCCGTCAGCCGGCCCAGCGTGTCGCGCAGCTGGTCGAGTTCCTCTGCCGTGAGCCCCGCAGCCTGCGCGAGCCGCTGCGGTATGGCACCGGCCCTGGCGCTCAGCTCCCGGCCGGCGGGGGTGAGATGGATGGCCACGCGGCGCTCATCCTCGCCGGACCGGCGCCGCTCACAGAGTCCCAGGGCCTCCAGCCGCTTCAGCAGCGGCGACAGGGTGCCGGAGTCCAGCCCGAGCTCTTCGCCGATCTCCTTCACGCCGCGGGGCTCGTTTTCCCACAGCACCAGCATCACGAGGTACTGGGGATAGGTCAGGCCCAGCTCCTCGAGGACCGGGCGGTACACCGCGGTGGCGGCCCGGGAGGCGGAATAGAGCGCAAAGCAGACCTGGTGGTCCAGCCTGGGTGCATCGGTCATGGAAAAAACGATAGTACACAAGTAAGTTGTGCACAACTTAAGTGCGGGGTGCAAGACGTTGATTGGGAGGAGAAAGCCCGACGACGGCGGGCGGCGCGGGCCTACCGGTGGCGGATGGTGCGCAGGGCCGCTGCGGTCAGGACCCGGATCCCCAGGCCGAGGGCCTGCTCGTCCACGATGTAGTCCCCGCGGTGCAGGTCATACTCTTCGCCGCCGGGAGTCTTGGTGCCCAGCCGCATCATGGCACCGGGAAGTTCGGCGAGGAACCAGGCGAAGTCCTCCCCGCCCATGGACTGCGGCGTGAGGACCACGGCATCTTCGCCGATTTCGGCGCGGGCGGCCGCCTCGATGATGGCGGTTTCGTGTTCGGAGTTGACCACCGGGGGGACTCCCCTGGTGTGCTCGAGCCGGACATCCACGCCGTAGGGTGCCGCTACCTGGTGGACCACCTCGTCCAGGAGCTCGCCGGCCTCGTGCCAGGCGTCGCGGTCCAGGCAGCGCATGGTTCCCGCCATGTAGCCCGTGCCGGGAATGGCGTTGGGTGCGGATCCTGCGGAGATCTGCCCCCAGACCACGGAAACTCCGCTGCGGACATCCACCCGGCGTGACAGGACGGCGGGCACGTTGACCGCGATCTGCGCCAGTGCGAACACCAGTTCCTCGGTCAGGTGCGGGCGGGAGGTGTGCCCGCCGCGCCCGGAAAGCTCTATGCGGATGGTGTCCGAGGCTGAGGTGATGGCACCGATGCGGGTACCGATCTTGCCCACCTCGATCCGCGGATCGCAGTGCAGTGCCAGGATCCGCGGAACTCCCTCCAGCACGCCCTGCTCGATGCAGGCGTGGGCGCCGCCGGGCATGGTTTCCTCGGCAGGCTGGAAGATGATGCGGACCGTGGCCCCCAGCGGCTCTTCCTGGTGCATCCGGTGCAATACCAGGGCGATGCCCAGCATTGTGGTGGTGTGGACGTCGTGGCCGCAGGCGTGGGTGACACCGTGGTTCCTCGAGGCGAAGGGAAGGCCTGTTTCCTCAATGATGGGCAGGGCGTCGATATCACCGCGCAGCGCTGTGGCGATGGGCCCCTCCCCCACGTCCACCGTGAGGCCGGTTCCCTCAAGGCGGCGGGGCGCGAGCCCCGCAGCCTCAAGCCGCTCGGCCAGCTTGTCCGTGGTGCGGAACTCCTTGAATGACAGTTCCGGATGCGCGTGCAGGTCCCGCCGGAAGTCGATCAGTTCCGGCAGGAGGGGCTCGAGCCAGGGAGCCACCAGGTCGGTAGGCTCGGCTTCAGTAGTGTAGTTGCGCACTGTTTCACTCTAGCGAGGGTCAGCTGATTACCGGCCATCACGGTCGCAGCGTTACATCAAAGGACGTCGGTGTCGCCGCTGGCCTTCAGGGCGTCGACGGCGGCCTTCACCCGCTGCGAGTTTGCCATGGTGGTCACCAGGAGTGCATCGGGTGTGTCAACGATGACGACGTCCTGGATCCCGATCAGGGCAATGACGCGCTTGGTGTCGGTAACCACTACACCGGAAGAGTTCTCCGTGAAGACGCGCGCGCCTTCACCCAGCACGGTGACGTCGTCGACTTCCTTGGCACTGTTGAGCCGGCCCACGGAGGCGAAGTCCCCCACGTCGTCCCAGCGGAAGGAACCGGGCACGACGGCGACGTCCCCGGCTTCGGCGGCGGGCTCGGCCACCGCGTAGTCGATGGCAATTTTCGGCAGGGTGGGCCATACCCGGGCGGTGACCTCGTCACGAGCGGGGGTGTCCCAGGCCTGGGCGATTTCCTGCAGGCCCCTGAACAGTTCGGGCTGGTTGGCTTCCAGGTGCTTGAGCAGAAGGGCAACCGGGGCAACAAACATTCCGGCGTTCCATACGTAGTTGCCGCTGTCCACGTACTGCTGGGCTACTTCCTCGTCCGGCTTTTCCACGAACTCCACCACGTCAAGTGCACTGGGGGCACCTTCGATGTGCAGTTCCTGGCCGGAGCGGATGTAGCCGAACCCCGTGGAGGGGTGGGTGGGCTTGATGCCGATGGTCACGATCTTGCCGGCCGCAGCTGTGTGGATTGCCTCGCGGACGGCCTGCTGGAAGAGGTGGTCCGGGCTGATCACCTGGTCAGCGGCGAATGAACCCATGATGGTGTCCGGATCGCGTTCGTGCAGGATAGCCGCTGCAAGGCCGATCGCGGCCGCGGAGTCCTTCGGCTCGGACTCGAGGACGAGGTCCGAATCGTGGAGTTCGGGGAGCTGGCGGCACACGGCGTCCCGGTGGGCTTTTCCGGTGACCACCAGCATCTTGCTGCCGGCGAGCGGATGCAGCCGGTCGTAGGTGGCGCGCAGGAGTGTACTGCCCGAGCCGGTGAGGTCGTGAAGGAATTTGGGAGCTGCGGCGCGTGACAGGGGCCAGAGGCGGGTCCCCACACCGCCGGCCGGGATCACCGCAATGAAGCGGTCAAGGGGTGATGCCGGGCTTGTCACTGTGTCTGTACTCATCACCGCCTACTTTAGCGGAACCCCGGCGCGCCGCTTCCGGCGGGACTTTACCGCCCCGGATCCGCCGTGACGCAACTGTGCACCGCGCACCCGCACGGGGCAGTGTGTCCTTTGTCTCATAAATTTGGAAGATCCGCGCCACTGCTGGTCACCAAGGAGCTCCTAAATTGAATAAGCTGTTAGCGGAGCCTAGATTTAGGCTCGAGCTACGAGTGCTCTCGCAGCAGGCGTTCCCCCCGCGTGGATCTCATGCCAGCGCCGCTGTGTTGCAGGGAGGTTTATCAGTGCCGACAAAACCAGCTGGCACCTTGTACCGCGGCCGTGAAGGCATGTGGTCCTGGGTAGGACACCGCATTACCGGTGTAGTGATCTTTTTCTTCTTGTTGGTCCACGTTTTGGACACCTCCTTGGTGCGTGTGTCTCCCGAGGCCTACACCGCCGTGATCGGTGCGTACAAGAACCCCCTTATGGCCCTGGGCGAGACCGGCCTTGTCGCTGCCATCGTTTTCCACGCGTTCAACGGCCTGCGCATCATTGCTGTTGACTTCTGGAAGAAGGGCGCCAAGTACCAGCGGCAGATGCTGTGGGCAGTCCTTGGCCTGTGGCTGGTCACCATGGTCGCCTTCTCCATCCGCCACCTGTCCCTCGCCCTGGGAGGTCACTAAGCCATGAGTGCAACAATCGAGAGCCCCCGCAGCGGGCGGATCGCCCCCCAGTACCGCCGTCACGGTGGCAGCAAGGGCAACTTCGAGATGATCGCCTGGCTCTTCATGCGCCTGTCCGGCGTGGTCCTGGTAGTCCTCATCTTCGGGCACCTCTTCGTGAACCTCCTTGTGGGGGAAGGCATCAAGGCCATCGACTTCGGTTTCGTGGCCGGCAAATGGGCTGACCCGTTCTGGCAGTTCTGGGACCTTGCGATGCTGTGGCTGGCCATGCTGCACGGAACCAACGGCGTGCGCACCATCATCAACGACTACGCAGAAAAGGACTCAACCCGCCGCTGGCTGAAGACCGTCCTTTACTCGGCCACGGTGGTCATCATCGTCCTGGGCACCCTGGTGATCTTCACCTTCGATCCCTGCCCCGTGGTTGACGGCGTTCCCCTGCCTGGCGGATTCTGCCCTGCCTAGCACCAGCACCACCCCGGGCCCGCGGGAATCTCCGCGGGCCCTGTTTTGCGGCGCAGGCAACGCCCGCCCGTTGTTTTATAGCGAATTTTGAGAGAAAGAGCATCTGGTATGCAGGTCCATAAGTACGACGTCGTCATCGTCGGTGCCGGTGGCGCCGGCATGCGCGCCGCGATCGAATCCGGTCAGCGCGCGCGCACAGCAGTACTGACCAAGCTCTACCCCACCCGCTCGCACACAGGTGCCGCGCAGGGTGGCATGTGTGCAGCACTCGCCAACGTCGAGGAAGACAACTGGGAGTGGCACACGTTCGACACCATCAAGGGCGGGGACTACCTGGTTGACCAGGACGCCGCCGAGGTCATGGCGAAGGAAGCCATCGACGCCGTGCTGGACCTGGAAAAGATGGGCCTGCCGTTCAACCGCACGCCCGAGGGCCGGATTGACCAG
This sequence comes from Pseudarthrobacter sp. NPDC092202, assembly GCF_044755505.1. NCBI lineage: Bacteria > Bacillati > Actinomycetota > Actinomycetes > Micrococcales > Micrococcaceae > Pseudarthrobacter > Pseudarthrobacter sp. NPDC092202. The sequence continues at coordinate 202,865 of NZ_JBIVRG010000003.1, forward strand.
CGCCGCTTCGGCGGCCACACCCGCGACCACGGCAAGGCCCCGGTGCGCCGTGCCTGCTACGCCGCAGACCGCACCGGCCACATGATCCTGCAGACCCTGTACCAGAACTGCGTCAAGCACAACGTTGAGTTCTACAACGAGTACTACGTCCTGGACCTGCTGACCGTTGAAGAAGACGCTGTCCGCGAGGACGGCACGCCCTACAAGCAGAAGCGTGTTGCCGGCGTGGTGTCCTACGACCTCGCCTCCGGTGAACTGCACGTCTTCCAGGCCAAGTCCGTGGTGTTCGCCTCCGGCGGCGCGGGCAAGGTCTTCAAGACCACCTCCAACGCACACACCCTCACCGGTGACGGCATGGGCATCGCCTTCCGCCGCGGCATTCCCCTGGAGGACATGGAATTCTTCCAGTTCCACCCGACAGGCCTCGCCGGCCTGGGCATCCTGCTTTCCGAAGCCGCCCGTGGCGAGGGTGCCATCCTCCGCAACTCCGAGGGTGAGCGCTTCATGGAGCGCTACGCCCCCACCATCAAGGACCTGGCACCCCGCGACATCGTGGCCCGTTCCATGGCCAACGAGGTCCGCGAAGGCCGCGGCTGCGGCCCGAACAAGGACTACGTCCTCCTGGACCTCACGCACCTGGAGCCCGCGCACATCGATGCCAAGCTGCCGGACATCACCGAGTTCGCCCGCACCTACCTCGGCGTTGAGCCCTACACGGAGCCGGTCCCGGTGTTCCCGACGGCGCACTACGCCATGGGCGGCATCCCCACCAACATCACCACCGAGGTCCTGCAGGACAACGACACCGTGGTCCCCGGACTGTATGCAGCCGGCGAGGTGGCCTGCGTTTCGGTGCACGGCTCGAACCGCCTGGGCACCAACTCGCTGCTGGACATCAACGTGTTCGGCAAGCGCGCAGGCATCGCCGCGGCGGAGTATGCCAAGACGGCGGACTTCGTGGAACTGCCGGAGAACCCGCTGGCGTACACCACGGAACTGCTGGACATTGCCCGGAACGGCACCGGCGACGAAAAGGTGGCCGTGATCCGCAAGGAGCTCCAGGACACCATGGACGCCAACATGCAGGTGTTCCGCACGGCTGAAACCCTGAACCAGGTCCTGCGCGACATCGCCTCCTTCGAGGAGCGGTACAAGCGGATCAACGTCCAGGACAAGGGCAAGCGCTTCAACCTTGACCTGCTCGAAGCCGTTGAACTCGGGTTCCTGCTGGAACTGGCCAAGGTAATGACCGTTGCAGCCCTCTACCGCGAGGAATCCCGCGGCGGACACTTCCGCGAGGACTTCCCGGACCGCAACGACGAAAAATTCATGAAGCACTCCATGGCGTACAAGGATGACCACGCGCCGGCAGACGGATCGGCAGAGTCAATCGCCGGCATCCGCCTGGCCACCAAACCGGTCGTCTTTACCCGCTACGAGCCGATGGTGAGGAAGTACTAAGATGACCGCTGAAATCGCTGAGCCAGCCTCAAAGATTGAACTGCCTGCCGGCGTCGGCGGTGGCGGCGAGATCCCCACGTTCGATGTGCACATGCGCGTCCGCCGGTACAACCCGGAGGTTTCCGAGGAAGCCACTTGGGACGACTTCCATCTGACCATGTACGGCACGGACCGTGTGCTGGATGCCCTGCACAAGGTCAAGTGGGAAACCGACGGCACGCTCTCCTTCCGCCGCTCCTGCGCCCACGGTGTGTGCGGCTCGGACGCCATGCGCATCAATGGCCGCAACCGCCTTGCCTGCAAGACGCTGCTTAAGGATTTGGACACGTCCAAGCCCATCACGGTTGAGCCCATCAAGGGCCTGCCGGTGGAGAAGGACCTCATTGTGGACATGGAGCCCTTCTTCCAGTCCTACCGCGAGGTAATGCCGTTCCTGATCAACAAGGGACACGAGCCCACCCGGGAGCGCCTGCAGTCCGCCGAGGACCGTGAGCGCTTCGACGACACCACCAAGTGCATCCTCTGCGCGGCGTGCACGTCATCCTGCCCGGTCTTCTGGACCGACGGCCAGTACTTCGGCCCGGCCGCGATCGTCAACGCCCACCGCTTCATCTTCGATTCACGCGATGACGCCGGGGACATGCGCCTCGAAATCCTCAACGACAAGGAAGGCGTGTGGCGCTGCCGCACCACCTTCAACTGCTCCGAAGCATGCCCGCGCGGCATCCAGGTGACCCAGGCGATCGCCGAGGTCAAGCAGGCAATTCTCTCCCGCAAGGTCTGACAAGGGATTTAGCGGACGACGGCGCCGTCCCCCACTTAAGGGGGATGGCGCCGTCGTTGTTTCTCCCCACCCGCCCCCTGACCCCGCAGGCTCGGCCAGGGAACCCGGCGGCTGGGCCCACAGCCATCCGTACCAAACGAAAGGGGACGCCGTGTCCCGCTCCGAAAAGGTCACCTTCGAAGGCTCCACCGGTGAGACGCTCTCCGGCATCATCGATGTCCCGGAAGGGCCGGTCAAGGGCTGGGGTGTGTTTTCGCACGGCTTCACCCTTGGCAAGGACAGCCCTTCTGCGGCACGGATGTGCAAGGCACTGGCGGACAGCGGCGTGGGCATGCTGAGGTTCGACAACCTCGGCCTGGGCGGTTCGGCCGGTGAGTGGTCCGCGGGATCCTTCAGCCACAAGGTGGCGGACACCGTCAAGGCGGCCGAGTTCATGCGTGCCGAAGGGAAGCAGATTTCCCTGCTGGTGGGTCATTCCTTCGGCGGCGCGGCCGTACTGGCCGCCGCACGGGAGATCCCGGAGCTCGACGCCGTTGCCACCGTTGGTGCCCCCTTCTCGCCCAAGCATGTGGCACACGTCTTCGACGCCGCCCTGGACAAGATCCTGAGCGAGGGCAGTGCCGAAGTGGACCTTGGCGGGAAGCGTGTGGAGATCCGCAAGCACTTCGTGGAAGACCTCGAGAACGCGGACCTGACGGACTGCATCAAGCAGCTGCACAAGCCGCTGATGGTGCTCCACTCCCCCACGGACAACACTGTGGGAATCGAGAATGCCAGCACCATTTTCCAGACGGCCCGCCACCCCCGGAACTTCGTATCCCTCGAGGGAAGCGACCACCTCCTTACCGGAAAGGGCCAGGCGGCCCGGGCTGCCCGTATCATCGCGGCCTGGGCCGACCAGTACCTCGACGCCGGGCAATAACCGGCCTGCGGCTGCCTGCTGCCTGCTGCCTGCTGCCTGCTGCCTGCTGCCTGCTGCCTGCTGCCTGGACCCTACTTGCCGATCGCGGCATTGCTTTCGCTGATCCACTGCTCCGCAGCTTTCTCGGGCGAAAGCCGCTTGAACAGGACATCGGTGTTCATGCGGGCGGTGATCTCGGAAACCGCGGTGGAGCCGGTGGGTCCGATGTAAGTGGGGGCAAAGTCCATCTTGCCGATCTGGTCGATGTACTCGGCTTCCACCTTGCCCTGCGGCGTCAACAGGTCCTGGATTGCGGTACGCATGCCGGAGTTGCTGGGAACGCCGCGGTCGCTCTGGATGATCTTTGCGGCGGACTCGTTGTTGACCAGGAAGTCCACCAGCTTGGCCGCAGCCTCGGGGTGCTTGCTGCGGGCTGAAATTGTGTAGAACTGGGATGACTGGAGCCAGATGCCCGCGGTGGGCGTTTCGCCGGGGAGCTTGAGCAACTTCAAGTCCGCGCCGGAGGCCTTGCTGAGCGCGGACAGCGAGTTGCTCCAGGTGAGCATCATGCCGGCCTGGCCCATGCCCATCAGGGTCTGCTCAGTGCTGACATTCAGCTTCTCCACGGTTTCAGAGGCATTTGGTGCCGCCCCGGATTCGCTCAGTTTCAACGAGAAGTCGAAGTAGTCCTGGACAGTGTCCTTGTCCAGGCCCAGTTGGCCGTCCTGGGTGTAGAGGGATTCGCCGCGCTGGCGGGCAAAGGCGTCCAGTGAATCGTGCGTGAGGACCGTTGCTGTTCCGTAGGTGCCCTTCGGGCTCTTGGCCGTAATATCCGCCGCGGTCTTCGCGAAGTCGTCCCAGCTCCACGTGCTGTCATCCGGCAGCGGTACCCCGGCGGCGGCGAAAACAGCGGGATTGGCAACAATGGCCAGGGCGTTGGCTCCAGTGGAAACCCCGTACTGAGTGCCCTGCACCTGGCCATTCTCCAGCGCTCCGGGGTCCATCGCCGACAGGTCCAGGGATTCGCCGACCTCGGACAGGTCCAAGAGCGCGCCGCGGTTGGCGTACTCGGCAGGATAGGCCCCGCCCATGGTGATGACGTCCGGAGCATCGTTGGCGGCCACCTGCGTGGCAAGTTTGTCGAAGTAGCCGCTGATGTCGCCGTATTCCGGTTTCACCTTGATGTCCGGGTTGGCGGCCTCGAATTCCGCGATGGTCTTGGTGGTCAGCTGCGCCCGCCCCTCATTTCCCCACCATGAGAAACGAATTTCAACGGGCCCGTCCTGGGCCTCGTTGGACGGGGTACTGGAACAGGCAACCGTAACGCTCAGCAGGCTTACAGCTGCGAGGGCGGCAACGGATTTACGGACAGTCCGGAAAATCGTACGCTCCATTGGGTATGCTTCCTTGTACGTCAGAAAACGGTTTCGTGAAACGTATCAAGCTGCCGCCGACGGGTCAATAGCTTCCAGAAGCCCACAAGGGGGCGGCTGAGTAGGACCAGAGAATGGACGCCATGCCACAGCAGTTGAATGATATCCAGATTCGGGATCCCTTCGTCCTGCCGCTACCGGAGACCAACGAATACCTGCTGTTCGGAAGCACGGACCCCAACATCTGGTCCGGACCCGCCACGGGGTTCGACTGCTACCGCAGTTCGGATCTGGTCGGCTGGGACGGTCCAGTGCCGGCGTTCCGTCCCCCGCCCGGGTTTTGGAGCCAGGAGCAGTTCTGGGCCCCGGAAGTGCATCGCTACCAAGGCCGTTTCTTCATGTTCGCCACCTTCTACGCACCCGGACATTTCCGCGGCACACAGATACTTTCCGCGGACCGGCCCGAGGGCCCCTATACACCCTGGAGCAACGGGCCCGTGACTCCCCGGAACTGGCAGTGCCTCGACGGCACGCTGCACGTGGATGCTGGCGGCGCACCATGGATGGTCTTCTGCCACGAGTGGAAGCAGGTCCACGACGGAACCGTCACGGCCCAGCGGCTGACCCCTGACCTCCGACAAGCCGAAGGCGCTCCCGTCCTCCTGTTCAGCGGTTCGGAAGCACCCTGGTCCCGCCCCCTGCAGGTTCCCTCAACAGCGAAACTGGAATTCCCGGTCTACGTCACCGACGGCCCCTACCTGCACCGTCTCAGCAATGGCGGCCTCATCATGCTGTGGTCGAGCTTCGGAGACCAGGGATACGCCATGGGCATCGCGCGCAGCGGGTCCGGTACGGTCCTGGGCCCATGGCACCAGGAGGACAAGCCCATATGGGGTACCGACGGCGGCCACGGCATGATCGCCAGGACCTTTGACGGACAGCTCCTCCTTACCCTGCATCAACCGAACAACAGCCCGCACGAGCGGGCTTCCTTCCATCACCTCAAAGAACTGGAGGACACCGTGGTCCTTGATCCCCCGGCAACAGTCGTCAGTAACAGCGGAACAGCTCCCGGAAGGCAGTCACGGTGAGCACTCCAACCAGCACCTCGCCGACCGCGCCGTCCCCAAAGGTGCCGTCCCCAAAGGTGCCGTCCCCAAACTTTCCCCAGGGCGGCCCCATTGACAGGAACGCACTCGTCCGGCGGCATAACGTCCACCAGCAGGCGCTCGACCCCCGGAGCCCGGTGTCAGTAGGCAACGGTGAATTCGCCTTCACAATGGACCTCACCGGCCTCCAATCACTCCCGGGTTCGTATCCCGTGGGAGCAAGGGATGACCTTCCACCCGGCACGCTCCTTGGCACGCAGGCCCAGTGGGCATGGCACTCCGTTCCTCCCGCCCAGACGTACGAGCTTTCGGGCTCCACGGTCCTCTACGACTCGCCGCGCGGACCCGTGCCTTACGTGGACATGGTGGGCGACATCGTCAACGACCGTGAGGCAGGCACGTCGGCCGCCGAAACCTGGCTGCGGGCCAACCCGCACCGCATTGACCTGGGACGCATCGGCTTCAGGCTGGTGGAGGCAGGACAAGACCGCGCCCTCACCGAAGACGATGTAACCAATGCCGAGCAGACGCTCGACCTCTGGACGGGGACAGTCACCAGCCGCTTCCTGCTCGCCGGGCACCCCGTGGCGGTCATGACCGCCTGCCACCCCGAACGGGACGAACTCGGCATTCGGGTGGAGTCGCGGAGCCTCCCGGACAGCCTGGCCATCACCATCGACTTCCCCTACGGTTCCGAAGCGTGGCACGACGCCGCCGACTGGACAAGCCAGGACGCCCACACCACAACGCTCGGGGAGCCTGCCGCGTCCGGGCTGCATGCCGGGTCCACAGCCTGGACCACCCGCCGCGAGCTCGATGACTCCCGCTACCAGGTTGTGATCACGGGACGCAGCCTCACCGTGGCGCAGACGGGGCAGCACCGTCTCCGAATCAGCCCCAACCCCTGCAGCGGCGAGGGCCAAGGCGTGATGGACCTGGCGGTTGCTTTCGCCTCCGCCGGGGACGGGGACTGTGTCCCCCGTGGTGACACCGGCGCAACCCTGGCCGCAGCACGGCAGGACGCGGGCACGACGGCCCGGCCCGCCGTCGTGCCTTCCGGCCCTGCCGGCCTCCCGGCAGGCAGCAGCGTGGCAGCCGCCTCCGAGGACTACTGGCCCGGGTTCTGGCTGTCCGGCGGCGCCATTGAGCTTGGAGCGACGAACGACCCCAGGGCCAAGGAGCTGGAGCGCAGGATCGTCCTCTCCCAGTACCTGACGGCCATCAATTGCTCCGGCTCCCTGCCTCCACAGGAAACCGGGCTGGTGTGCAATTCCTGGCGGGGCCGCTTCCATCTGGAGATGCACTGGTGGCACGCCGCGCACTTCGCCCACTGGAACCGGGTGGAGCTCCTCCTCCCGTCGCTGCGCTGGTACTCCACGGTGCTGGAGGCATCACGGCAGACCGCCAGGTCGCAGGGCTTCGACGGCGTCCGTTGGCCGAAGCAGGTAGGTCCGGACGGGAGGGAAAGTCCCAGCCCTATTGGCACCTTCCTGGTCTGGCAGCAGCCGCATCCCATCCACCTGGCGGAACTCGTCTACCGCGCCAACCCGTGCCGGGAAGTGCTCGAGGAGTTTGCGGAGATCGTTTTCGAATCCGCCATGTTCATGGCGAGCTTCGCCCACCGGACGCCTCGGGGCTTTGAACTCGGCCCGCCCCTGATTCCCGCCCAGGAGAGCTACGGCTCCATCCGGGCATCCGTCACCAATCCCACCTTCGAGCTGGCGTACTGGCAGTGGGCGCTTCGTGTTGCGGCCACCTGGCGGGACCGCTTAGGGCTTGAACCGGTTCCGGCGTGGCAGGAGGTGGCCGGGCAAATGGTGAAGCCACGGGTAATGGATGGCGTCTACGCTGCCATCGACGTGGAGCCCTTCACCATCAGGACAGACCATCCCTCGATGCTGTGCGCCCTCGGCGTCCTGCCCGAAACCGACCTGATCGATAAGGACATCATGCGGGCGACCCTCGCCGACGTCCTTGCCGACTGGGACTGGGACAGCACCTGGGGCTGGGACTACCCCGTACTGGCCATGACCGCCGCGCGCCTCGAGGACCCGGAGGCGGCTGTCAACGCCCTCCTGCTGGACGCCCGGAAGAACACAGTGCTGGCCAACGGGCACAACCGCCAGACCGACTCGCTGCCGCTGTACCTTCCCGGCAACGGCGGCCTGCTTGCCGCCACGGCCCTGATGGCCGCGGGCTGGGACGGCGGCCCGGACCGCCATGCCCCGGGATTCCCCACCGGCTGGACAGTGGCGTGGGAGGGGCTGGTGGCTGCGCCATAGCGCTCGTTCCCCGCAGCACGGCAGTGCATTTCAGGTACGGGGCTGCGACCGTTTGCGGGGGCTGCGGTCAACGCTGCCGCGTGCGGCCGTTGCCCCTGCGCCGGGCAGCTGCGGCTCGGGCCGGGCTTTGCATGCCCGCCTCCGCGTTCGCCGGCACTTTCCCCGGCTGCACCGGTACCTTTCCCGGCTGGACCTGCCGGGCGCCCCAGGTTCCCTTCTCGTGGCTGGAGGAGGCGGTGCCGTGGTCTGCCTCGCGTACCGCGGACCAGCCTCCGGAAACGAGGTACACCTGGCTCACCAGGTTGAACCAGATCAGCAGGCCGATGATGATGGCAAACGGTGCCAGGAGCGGGTTGCGGCCGGCACCGGCGAGAAGCTCGGTACTGAAGATCTGCAGGACCGTGGTGCCCAGCGCTGCCAGGATGGTGCCTTCCAGCAGCGCGCGGCGGGAGAGCTTCAGGCCTGCGGCCAGCCGGAACATGATGAGCGCGGTAACCCAGTTCAAAACCAGGGGTACGCCAATCTTGATGGAGGTGGTCAGCGGGCCGGCCAGTGCGTCGTCGAGCCGGAGGAAGTCCGCGACCCACCCGGCGGCCGTGCCAAAGACAAGGGACGCGCCGGCGCTGATGACCAGGGCCACGCCCAGAAGCAGCAGAGTGCCGGCGTCGCGCAGCTTCAGGAGGATGGGGTTGACCAGCGACGGGGGAAGTTCCAGCACGCCGCGGAGGCCGTCCCGCAGGCTGGCGATCCACCGCAGCGAGGTATAGACGGTTACGGCTGCCGCGATAACGGCCGTCCAGCCCAGGCCGTCCGGATTCAGCAGGTCCTGCGGATCAACCAGGCCTTCGCCGCCGTTGACTTTCAGGAGGCCCGGAGCACTCTGGGCCACGCTGCCGATGATGGTCTCCAGCAGCACCGGCTGCCCCCTCAGGACCAGCCCGGCGATCGAAAAGCCGGTGGCCAGGAGGCCGGTGATGGAGAAAAACATGTTGAACCCGATGCCGGCACTCATCAGCGGGCCGTGCTGGAGGCTGTAATGCCGGAAGGCCCGCATGGGCCGGAGCACGTTCAGGCGGGCAAGCAGCCATTGGACCATGGCCATTACGCCGGCCACGGGCCCGCCGCCGGACCTGCGGGCCTTGTTCCACTCCATCCGTTTCTGGATGACGGCCAGCTTCAGGTGGGCGCGGTCAGTGGGAAGCGGCTGCTGTCCCGCCGTCGGCTGTGTCCGGGGCGGAATCCGCGGATCGGGTGCCGTCGTTGTCAGTTTGGGTCCCAAAGTCCAGCTCTTCCCGTAGCTGCCAGATGCCATTGGCATCGTGCTCGTAAAGTCCCATGCTAACCACGGGGAAGGTGGCCCTGTAGTTCCTCAACACCGTTTCGGCTTCATCGAGGTTTTCCGGGGCGACGTCGTGGGCGATGGTCACGTGCGGGTGGTAGGCAAACGGCAGCTCACGGTGGAGGGGGCCCTGCTGGAGTTTTCCGTGGAGGGCAACGCAGTCCTCGAATCCGTCCTCCACATTGATGAAGACCACCGGGGAAACGGGCCGGAATGTTCCGGTGCCCGCGATGGTGACCTTGAAAGGGCTTTGCTGGCGGGCCACCTCGCGGACATGTTCCAGGGTGCCCTCCCAGTCGCGGGTGGTGGTTGTGGTGACCAGTGTGATGTGTGCCGGTACTACGTCCGCCAGGGGATCGCCGAACGACGCCCGCCAGCGCTGCAGCTCGTCCGCAATCTCAGCCGGGAACCCCAGGATCACGCCAACGCTGATGTCTTCCGGGCGGGACTCGGGGCGTACTGCCGCAGCACGGTGGTCCGCAGGCTCTCCGTGGGAACCGCCGGGCGTCCCCGCCACCCTGTGGGTGGAACGGGCACCTTCCCTTGCCGCGACTTTGCTGGAGGACATGGCGCTAGCGGACTCCGGCGAGGCTGAGGGACGGAAGGAAACCCATGCGCTCATAGACCTGGGCGAGGGTGACCGAGGCGATCTCGCGGGCACGCTCGGCACCGTGTGCGAGCAGCCTGTCCAGTTCCGCAGGATCGCTCATCAGCTCATTGGTGCGGTTCCGCAACGGCGTAACGAACTCAACCATAACCTCAGCGAGGTCCACCTTAAGGTGGCCATACATCTTGCCCTGGTATTCGGCTTCGAGTTCGGGGATGGTTTTGCCTGTCAGGGATGAGTAGATGGTGAGCAGGTTTGAGACGCCCGGCTTTTCTTCAGCGTCGAAGCGGATTTCCGTTCCCGCGTCGGTCACTGCCGACTTGATGCGCTTGGCCGCGATCTTGGGGTCCTCCAAAAGCTGGATGGCCCCGTTGGGCGACTCCCCCGTCTTGGACATCTTGGCGCTGGGGTTCTGGAGGTCGTAGATCTTGGCGCTCTCCTTGACGATGGTCGCCTCGGGAACAGTAAACGTGTGGCCAAACCGGGTGTTGAAGCGCTGGGCCAGGTTGCGGGTGAGCTCCAGGTGCTGGCGCTGGTCCTCTCCCACGGGCACCAGGTCGGTCTGGTAGAGCAGGATATCGGCAGCCATCAGGGTGGGGTAGGCGAACAGGCCCAAAGTGGCGGCGTCGGCGCCGGACTTCTGTGTCTTGTCCTTGAACTGGGTCATCCGCGAGGCTTCGCCGAATCCGGTGATGCAGTTCAGTGCCCAGGCAAGCTGTGCATGCTCAGGCACGTGCGACTGGACAAAGAAGATGCTCTTGTCCGGGTCGATGCCCGCTGCGATGTATTGGGCGGCCACAATCCGGGTGCGCTTGGCCAGTTCAGCGGGGTCGAAGTCCACTGTGATGGCGTGCAGGTCCGGAATGAAGAAGACGGCATCGTATTCAGCCTGCATGTCCACCCAGTTGCGGACAGCGCCGATGTAGTTGCCCAGGTGCAGGGAGTCCGCCGTGGGCTTGGCGCCGGACAGGATGCGCTTCTTGGTTGCCGGGGAAATCTGGCTAGTCATTGGGGAGGAACCTTCGGGGCTTAGAGCTGGTAGTCCACTACCAGCGGGGCATGGTCGGAGAAGCGGGTGTCCCACGATGGCGCCCGGTCAACAACGGCTGAGATGGCCGCTGCAGCCAAGGCCGGGGTGGCCAGGTGGTAGTCGATGCGCCAGCCGGTGTCGTTGTCGAACGCCTTCCCGCGCTGGGACCACCACGTGTAGGGTCCGTCCACCTCGCCGGCCAGGTTGCGGTGGACATCACGCCAGCCGATCTCCTCGCCAAAGAACCGGTCAAAGTACGCGCGTTCCTCCGGCAGGTGGCCCGCCTTCTTGACGTTGGCCTTCGAGTTCCGGATATCCAGGGGCGTGTGGGCCACGTTGAGGTCACCCACCACCAGGGCGTGGTCGCTGTGCTTGGTCAGTTCCGGCAGCCGCGTGGTCATGACATCCAGGAACCGGAACTTGTCGTCCTGCTTAGGCGTGCCCACCTCACCGGAGTGGACATATGCACTTGCAACAGTCAGCTGGACAGGGTGTCCGGCGGCATCGGCAAACCGGAAATCGGCCTCCACCCAGCGTCCGGCGGTGGCAAAGTAGTCATCGCCAATGCCGTTGCGGGTTGCCAGGGGTTCGTCCCGGGAAGCGATCGCGACGCCGGCCCGGCCCTTGGCTTCAGCCTCGGCGTGCAGGATGTGCCAGCCTTCGCCGAGCAACTGCCGGACGATGGCGTCAGGTGCACGGACTTCCTGCAGGCAGAGGATGTCCACTCCGCGCGGCTCGAGCCACGCCGCCATGCCGTTTTTGTAGGCAGCCCGGAGGCCGTTGACATTAACGGAAGCGATGCGAAGGTGGTCCTTCTTCAATGCCGAGATCACCCGCTCCACTCTAGTCGATGATGGTTCCGGTGACCGGCTCTCCGCTGCCGCCGGAGGACTTGATCATGTCCCGTGCATTGGTGGCTGTGATCTCAATGGTTTCCAGGGCCCGGTTGATGGTGTCCTGGTTCGCAGTGGCGCCCTTGGCACGCTCCTCCTCCACCACGCGGATCTGCACCTGGACGATCTTGAAGGAGTGGTCCAGCTTGAGGTCCCGGACCTCGTCCGCCTGGCTGCGCTCAGCGACAACCCGGGTGCCGCCATGGTCTCCCGCGGCGTAGGGGCCCCGCCCCGCAGCGGTGGTGAAGGCGTTCTGGGCTTCAGTCAGCTTGGCTCCGGCCTTTTTGGCGGCTTTCTGGATGCTGAAGACCACAAAGCAGGCAAGGGCAAGCCAGAAGGCGGCGATGACGGCGACAACCCAGCCCACGACGTCGTTTTGGTTGGCCGCGAAGATGACAGCCACAACGAACGCCGTGACGAGGACCATCAGTCCCGGCCCGCTGATACGGAACATGGAGAATCCACCCCTGGCGGGTTTGGAGGATGACTTGGAGCTGCCCAGAGATTGCATGAACCCATTCTCTCAAACGCCGGAGTATGCTCCCGCCGCCTTCCACCCCCGGCGAACAGACCCAAGTAGGTAGGAGCAGCTGTCCTTTAGACACCTCTAAACGACATCTGCTGCTACCCAGTTGGGCTACTTCAGGAAGAGCTGCCGCAGCCGGACAGTCGTGAGCAGCATGCCGACGGCGGTCATCACCAGGTAGTAGCCGATGTGGATGGGGGTGGCAGCGGTGAACGCGCCCGCACTGATCTGGCGCAGCAGTTCCACACCGTGCCAGAGCGGCATGGCCTGGATGAGCCACTGGATGGCCTGAGGGTAGACGCTCAGCGGGTAGAAGGTGGCGCTGAAGAGGAACATGGGCAGCATCACGAAGTTGACCCAGTCCATCTGCTGGAAGGTCTTCAAAAAACTGGTGATCCCCATCCCGATACTCGCAAACCCGAAGGCAATCAGCACCGAGGCCGGCACCATCAGGAGCGCCCACGGCGTGGTAATCAGCCCCATAACCCCCATCACCGCCGTGAACCCCATGGCGTAGAGCAGGCCGCGCAGCAGCGCCAGGAAGATCTCCCCCAAGGCAACATCCAGCGGCCCCAGCGAGGTGTACAGCATTCCCTGGTACAGCTTCGCGAAGTTCATCTTGAAAAACACGTTCCACGTCGAGTCGTAGACCGCACCGTTCATCGCGGAGACTGCCAGCAGGGCCGGGGCAATGTACGCGGCGTAGCTGATCTCTCCGCCGCCGGGACCCTGGACCGTGCCGACAATAGAGCCGAGCCCCACACCCATGGAGATGAGGAACAGGACCGGCTCGAAGAATCCGGAGAGCATCACCAGCCAGTTGGTGCTTCGTGTGGCCAGCAGGCCGCGCGAAACCACCGCCCTGGCGTTGCGGGAATACAGCGGTCCGAACGTCCTGCTGCGGGCCTGGTCCGGTGCGCTCTTCAGTGGCAGCCCGGCGCTCACCGGCCCATCCTTGCCGCGAACTGCCGCCGGGTCAGGACCCAGCCCAGCACCGCAAGGCCCGCGAGCACCACGGCGTGGAGGATGGTCAGCAGCGGCGGCTGCTGGTACCCGTAGCTGAAAACGCGCCCCAGTTCGGTGGCATGCCAGATGGGCGAGATCCAGCCCACCCAGCGCACCGCCAGCGGAAGGCTGTCCAGCGGAAAGAAGGTCCCCGAGAACAGGAACAGCGGCATCACGATGAAGCGCATCACCAGCGCGAACTGGCCCTTGTCCTCGGTAATGGATGCCGAGTACGCCATGAGCGGCAGGCCGAAGGAAAGGCCGGCGACCGTCGCCACCACTATTGTGGCCCAGCCCCAGCCGCCCGGCGCCGCACCGAAGAGGACAATTGCGGCGAAGTAGACGGCGGATTGCAGGAGGAGCCGCAGGGTCACCGCCATGATGTGGCCCGCCGCAATCTGCTGGGGGGTCAGCGGCGAGGCGTGCGGGCCGTAGTAGGTGCGGCGCCATTTGAAGCCGTCCATGACCGGAAAGGTGAACTCGTTGGCGGCCGTCATAACGGCCGCGGAAACCAGCAGCGCCGGGGCCACGAACGTCACATAGCCCACTCCCCCGAAGGTTCCGGCACCCTGGGCATCAACAAGGGTGGCCAGGCCCACCCCCATGGCAAACAGATAGGCCACAGGGTGGCCCACGCTGTACATGATGATGGACCAGCCGTAGCCCTTCATCACCCGCAGCACCTGCTCGGCGTAATAGAACGCGCCCCAGCGCCTTGCCTTGGCGGCTGCTGTTTCGGGGCTGTGGGCCTGCAGGGCCTCCTTGCCAGGGCCCTCCGTCACCGCAGGGCCCTCAGTCAACAAGGCTTCGGCCTGTCAGCCGCAGGAACACGTCCTCCAGCGAGGACCTCCGCACCAGGGATGTCAGCGGCCGCAGGCCGCGGGACGCCACCTGCTCAAGGGCAGACTCGCCGTCGTGCGCGTATATCAGCACCCGGTCCGGCAGTACTTCCAGCCGCTCCCCGATTCCCTGCAGTTCCGAGGCGATGGTGGTGTTCCGCTCGGACCCGAACCGCAGCTCAACCACCTCGCGGGTGGAGTGCTCGCGGATCAGCTGCGCGGGCGAGCCCTCAGCCATGATCCTGCCCTTGTCCACCACGATCAGCCGGTCGCAGAGCTGCTCGGCCTCGTCCATGTAGTGGGTTGTCAGGATAAGCGTGACGCCCTGTTCCTTGAGCCGGAACAGGCGGTCCCAGAGGATATGGCGGGCCTGCGGGTCGAGCCCGGTGGTGGGTTCATCCAGCAGCAGGATCCGGGGCTCGTTGATCAGTGAACGGGCGATGGTCAGGCGCCGCTTCATACCGCCGGACAGCGCGTCCACCTTGGATTTTGCCTTGTCCGTCAGCTGGGCGAACTCCAGCAGCTCGTCGGCTTTTGGTTTCAGGTAGCTCATGGGCAGGCCGAAGTAGCGGCCGTAGACCAGGAGGTTGTCGCGGACCCGGAGTTCCTCGTCCAGGTTGTCCTGCTGCGGCACCACCCCCAGGTGCGCCCGTACCTCGGGCCCGTGCAGGTCGGGGTCGAGGCCCATGATGTGGAGGGCGCCGGAGGTGCGCCGGGTGACTCCGCCGATCATCTTCATGGTGGTGGACTTGCCGGCACCATTGGGCCCCAGCAGGCCGAAGGACTCCCCTGCGGGGACGCTGAACGAAATGCCGTCCACTGCGGCAACGTCACCGTAGGTCTTGGTGAGGTTTTCTGCCGTGATGACGGTCCGGCGGGCTTCGGCGGATGGCGCTTGGGCTGGCTGGACGGCGCCGTTTTCGGCGCCGGAGGACACGGTGGCTTTGTTGTGCACCCTCCGCAGACTAGTAGAGCGCGCGGGCAGGTGGAAGGGGACTTTCAGTTCTGCGCCAAAGGTTCTGCGCTTAAAGTACGACGGCGGTACCGCACCTTTGTTCAGTAAGGTGCGGTACCGCCGTCGGGCGTGAAGAAAAGGAACTAGCCGGCAGTTGCCGGACCGTTTCCCTGTGCCACCCTGCGTTCCGCGGCTTCCACCACGTTGGTCATCAACAATGCGACAGTCATGGGACCAACGCCCCCGGGGTTCGGCGAAATCCAGCCGGCCACCTCGGCAGCGGCGGGTTCGATGTCGCCGTGGACCTTGCTCTTGCCCGTCTCGGGGTCGGTTTCGCGGGTGACACCGACATCGAGCAGGGCTGCGCCCGGCTTTACGTCGGCGGCCTTGACGATGTGCTTGACACCGGCGGCACCCACAATGACGTCCGCCTGCCGCAGCAGCTCCGACATGTTGGTGGTGCCGGTGTGCGTCAGGGTCACGGTGGCATTCACCTCCCGCCGGGTCAGCAGCAAACCGATCGAGCGGCCGATCGTGACGCCCCGGCCAACCACCACCACATGCTTGCCGTTGAGGTCGTAGCCGTTGCGCACCAGCAACTCGATGACACCGCGGGGCGTGCACGGCAGCGGCGAGGTGATCTCCCCGTTGACGTTGAGCACCAGCCGGCCGAGGTTGGTCGGGTGCAGGCCGTCCGCGTCCTTGGCGGGGTCGATCCGCTCCAGGATGGCGTCCGTGTCCAGGTGCTTCGGCAGCGGCAGCTGCACGATGTACCCGTGGCAGGCGGGGTCCGCATTGAGCTCGTCAATAAGGGCCTCAACCTGTGCCTGCGTGGCGTCCGCCGGCAGCTCACGCTGCATGGAGTTCATTCCGATCTCCACCGACTGCTTGTGCTTCATGGACACATACAGCTGGGACGCGGGGTCCGCACCCACCAGCACTGTTGCAATGCCGGGAGTGACACCCTTGGCCTTGAGCGCGGCCACGCGTTCCTTCAGCTCGGACTTGATGGCTGCCGCTGCGGCTTTGCCGTCAAGGATCCGCGCGGTCTTGGTCATCTCAGTCATGGATCACCACTGCTCGTGCTGCGGGTACAGCGGGAAGTCGGCGGCGAGCTTGTCCACGCGGGCCTGCAGGGACTCCACGTCCGCGCTGTTGCCGGCCTTCAGCGCGGTGGCGATGATCTCGGCCACCTCGGTGAACTCGGCCGCGCCGAAGCCGCGGGTGGCCAGGGCGGGGGTGCCGATGCGCAGGCCGGAGGTGACCATCGGCGGACGGGGATCGAAGGGAACGGCGTTCCGGTTCACGGTGATACCCACCGAGTGCAGGAGGTCTTCAGCCTGCTGGCCGTCCAGCTGCGAGTTGCGCAGGTCAACGAGGACCAGGTGGACGTCCGTGCCGCCGGTGAGGACGGAGACGCCGGCCTCGGCAACATCGGCCTGGTTAAGGCGGTCGGCAATGATCTTCGCACCCTCAAGGACGCGCTCCTGGCGCTCCTTGAATTCCTCGGTGCCGGCGATCTTGAAGGCCACGGCCTTGGCGGCGATGACGTGCATGAGCGGGCCGCCCTGCTGGCCCGGGAAGACGTTGGAATTGAGCTTCTTGGCCCACTCCTGCTTGGCCAGGATCACACCGGAGCGGGGGCCAGCGAGGGTCTTGTGCACGGTGGAGGTGACGACGTCGGAGTGCGGCACCGGGCTGGGGTGCAGGCCCGCGGCGACCAGGCCGGCGAAGTGCGCCATGTCGGTCCAGAGCAGGGCGCCAACTTCGTCGGCGATCGAGCGGAAGGCAGCGAAGTCCAGGTGGCGCGGGTAGGCGGACCAGCCGGCGATGATCACCTGGGGCTTCTCCGCGATGGCCTGCTCACGGAGCTTGTCCATGTCCACGCGGAAGTTGTCCTCCTCCACCTGGTAGGCGGCCACGTTGTAGAGCTTGCCGGAGAAGTTCAGCTTCATGCCGTGGGTCAGGTGGCCACCGTGGGCCAGGGACAGGCCCAGGATCTTGTCGCCGGGGGTGATCATGGCGGAGAGTGCAGCGGCGTTGGCCTGGGCGCCGGAGTGCGGCTGGACGTTGGCGTACTCGGCACCGAAGAGGGCCTTGACGCGGTCGATGGCCAGCTGCTCTGCCACGTCAACGTACTCGCAGCCGCCGTAGTAGCGGCGGCCCGGGTAGCCCTCGGCGTACTTGTTGGTGAGGACCGAGCCCTGCGCTTCCATGACGGCGCGGGGGGCGAAGTTCTCGGAGGCAATCATCTCCAGGGTGCCGCGCTGGCGGCCGAGCTCCTGGTCAAGGACTGCTGCGATTTCTGGGTCAAGCTCGGCCAGCGGCTGGTTGCTGACGGCGGTGGTGGAGGTGGCTGTAGTCACGAAGAACTCCTGGCTAGGCGTACGGGCACTGCTAAGGTCAGGCTACCGGCTGGCGCACCTTCACGCCGCACTGATGACAGCGCGGGAAAGTTGCGGGCATGGTGTTGCACCACTGACGCAGGTGCAGCCCCAAATCCGGCAAGACATGACCCTCGGCCCAGGCGTACGATCCGTGGTCTTCGTGATTGCCGCTCCCTGGTGGTTAGCCACCCAACGCCAGTTGCGACCCCACCAGCCTACCAAATCCCAGCTCCGCTGCGCGGGTAACCTTGTAGGCGTGAATGAAGAGCAGCTGAACCAAGCGTACGTAGTAACCCTGTCCTGCCCGGACCGCCCGGGAATCGTCCATGCAGTGGCCGGAGCCCTGCTGGTCGCAGGGTGCAACATCATGGATTCGCAGCAGTACGGCAGCCCGGCCACCGGCAACTTCTTCATGCGGGTGGAGGTGACGACGGCGGCCCCCGCGTCAGAGCTCCGGGCCGCTTTGGAGCCGGTCGCCGAAGCCTTCGGCATGCAGTGGAGCCTGAACGCTGTGGGGCAGAAGGTCCGGACCCTGGTGATGGCCAGCACCTCCGCCCACTGCCTCAACGACATCCTCTTCCAGCAGCGGTCCGGGACGCTTCCCATCGAGATACCGGCCATCGTCTCCAACCACCAGGACCTGGCGGGGCTGGCCGAATTCTACGGCATTCCTTTCCATTACATCCCGGTCACAAAGGACACCAAGGTCCAGGCTGAGGACAAGCTTCGGGCCATCATCGCCGAGCATGACATCGAACTGACCGTCCTGGCGCGCTACATGCAGATCCTCTCCGACGAGCTCTGCACCGAGCTCACCGGCAAGGCCATCAACATCCACCACTCATTCCTGCCGTCCTTCAAGGGCGCCAAGCCGTACCACCAGGCCCACGCCCGGGGCGTAAAGCTGATCGGTGCCACAGCGCACTACGTGACGGCGGCACTGGATGAGGGCCCCATCATCGAGCAGGAAGTCATCCGCGTGGACCACGCCCGCACCCCGGAGCAGTTCGTCCAGATGGGCCGGGACGTGGAAGGCCGCACCCTGGTCCAGGCCGTTCAGTGGCATGCGGAGCACCGGGTACTGCTGGACGGCAACCGGACCGTGGTCTTTAACTGACAGGGCGCCGGCTCCGGGGACGCGGGCCGGACCTCACACCCGGTCTTCCCCCCGGTCCCTGCCCATGTAGCCGCCGGTGAAGCCTCCCGCGATCAGCACCACTGCCCCGAGCCGGGCGAGGCCGACTCCCAGCCTGCGCCGGCCCCGCCGCCGGGCAGCCCAGGATCCGGCGAAGATGAGAACCGCTGACGCGTTCAATCCGGCATGAACCACGCCAACCCGCTGCGTTTGCCTGCCGGCAAGAGCCCACTCGGCCCATCCGCTGAGCGCCGTGGGCACAGCGGCCACGACACCGAGGCCTATCAGGCGGGTCGCCGCCCGCTGCGTCCCGGCATCCGGGTACAAATCGAGGTAAACGGCCATGAACCAGGCCCCGAACGGGACGTCGGTAAGGACGGGGTGCAGGGGAATGGCGGTGGCCTTGCCGTGCAGCACGTTCCGGACTCGCTCATTCCGGACCAGGCGGCCGGCGAGCGGCCTGGCCGCCTCTACGGGGGTGTCCAGGGCATTGAGCCGCTCGATCTTTCCCATGACCTGCCGGAACCGGCTGGTTGTCCCACGCCCGGCCGGCCGCAGGTGCAGGCCCGGAATTCCCGCTCGCCATAGTTCCATGGGCCCAGCGTAGCCATCGGGCCCCAGGCCGTCATTAGGCCCAAGGTCCCCTGCGGGGCGAGATGCGGACGCCTGTGCGTGCAGTGTCCTAGGCTTGGCCCATGGCTCCTCTGTACCCCTTCGCCGGGACCACCCCGGCCGTCCACGTATCCGTTTTTGTTGCCCCGACGGCCTCGATCATCGGCGACGCAACCCTCGCTCGGGACTCGAGCGCCTTTTACGGCGTCTCCGTCCGGGCCGATACCGCTGCCATCACCGTGGGTGAAGGCAGCAACCTGCAGGACAACGTGGTGCTGCACGCCGATCCCGGCTTCCCCTGCACGGTGGGCGAACGCGTCAGCGTGGGGCACGCCGCCGTCGTCCATGGCTGCACCGTGGAGGACGACTGCCTGATCGGGATGGGCGCCACAGTCCTCAACGGGGCGGTGATCGGCGCCGGCTCGCTGGTTGCCGCCGGCGCCGTGGTCCTGGAGGGGACGGTGGTGCCGCCGCGCTCGCTGGTGGCCGGGGTCCCGGGCAAGGTCCGCCGGGAACTCACCGAGGAGGAGTACGACGGCGTCCGCGCCAACGCCGCCCGCTACCGCGAGCTGGCTGCGGCCCACCGTGAGCTGCACACCCCGTAGGACGGGCCCGCTCCTAGTCCAGGCTTATCGGCCCGATGGCGTCCAGCAGTTCGCCCGGGCCCGGGTTGCCCGGCGCGGAGGAACCGCCCAGGTGGTTCACCACGCCCCAGACCGCGTTCAGGCCGGTGGTCACGGCGCCCTCGGCCCAGCCGGCGGTGAAGGAGACGTCATCGCCGGCCAGGAAGATGCCCCGCTGCGATTCGGGCAGGGCGTCCTGCTTGAAGTGCGTGAACAGCCGCTGCTGGTAGCGGTAGTGCCCGGGCAGGTTCGCTTTGAAGGCGCCCATGAAGTTGGGGTCGGCCTCCCAGGAAACCGTGATGGGCTGGCCCACGATGTGGCTGGCAATATCCACTCCCGGGTAGATCTGCTCCAGCGAATGCAGCATCAGTTCCACGCGTTCGTCGGCGTCCAGCGCCAGCCACTTGAGGGCGTCGTCGTTCCAGGTGTAGGAGAGCAGGATGACGGCGGGCTGGTCCGGCCCGTTGTCCAGCAGGTAGGTGGCACGGTTGAGCCGGTCCGTGAGCGTCATGGAGAGCACCTCGTTGCCGGTGCCAGGATCGGTGTCCTTCCAGAACGGCCGGTCCACCATCACGAAGGTCTTGGAGGACTGCATGTAGTGCGAGCGCTCGATGGCCGTCCACAGCTCCGCGGGGAACAGCGCCTCCTCGGTGTGGATCCGGGTGGAGAGCAGCCAGGACTGGCACGTTGTGACCACTGCCGGGTAGCTGGCCTCGCGGCCCCAGCGTTCGCGGATCCGCAGGGTGCCGTCCGGGTCGCGGCTGATTTTGCCGACGGCGCCGCGGGGCGAGCCGGAGTGCAGGGAGGCCAGGGACGTTCCGTCGGGCCAGTGCGCCATGCCCGACGGCGCGTGCCGCCAGAGTGCCTCGGGCAGCCGTTGCGCTCCCCCGCTGATGAGCCGGTGCTGGTCATCGGCGTCGGTGTACACCACGCGGAGGATCTCCAGGATCGAGTTCGGGAAGTCGGTGTCCCACCCGCCCGTGCCAAAGCCCACCTGGCCGAAGGCCTCCCGGTGCGCGAAGCCTGCCTTTTTAAAGGAGTCACTGGCCGCGATGAAGCCGTAGAAGGTCTGCTCGTCCATCAGGGGCAGCAGTTCGTTCCAGAGTTCCTTGATCCTGGCGGTATCCCTGGACCGGATGGCGTCCTGCATTTCAACGAACTTGGCGCCGTCGTTCACAGCGGCTTTCCAGGCGTCCGCAACTTCGCGGAAGAACGGCGGGAGGTCGCCCGGCTTTTCCGCGTAGTGCTTCTTGCCCGCCAGTTCGATCACGGTGCTGGACGTAGCCGGGGACAGAGGGTTGGGAAACTCCTGGGTGTCCAGTCCCAGCAGGTCCACGTAGTGGTAGAAGGCCCTGCCGGAGACCGGGAACCTCATGCCGCCGAGGTCTGCCACTACTCCGGGCGCCGCGGGGAACGCTGCCGTGCGGAGGCGTCCGCCGATCTGGTCGGCTTCATAGACAACCGGCCGCAGCCCCAGCTTCATGAGCTCGTACGCCGTGACCAGGCCGGAGAGCCCCGCTCCAATGACGGCGACTTCGGTCCCCAGCAGCTCGGCCGGCACGGAGCCCAGTCCGTCCGGATGCGCCAGATAATGGTCGTAGCTGAACGGAAAATCCGGGTTCAGCATGGTGATGGGACCGGCTGCGGCGCCGTCCGTGCTGGAAGGAGCAGCCGGGCCGGCGGAGGTGCTGGACGGGTCGGATGCCGGCAGTTCGGTGGCGATGGTCATGAGATTTCTGCCTTCGTCGTTTCGGGGTTTTGCTGGATTGGAGTTCGGGGACCGGACAGCTCACGGTATTCCTCATTGCTCATGGCAGCCACCCTGGAGTTCCGGCGTCCATAGCCGAAGTAGGCGGCTACGCCCACCAGCATCCAGACGGCGAACACCACCCAGGTGTCGGCGCCGAGGTTGGCCATCAGGTAGGCGCACATCGCGGCCCCGAGGATGGGCGTGAGCGGGAAGAGCGGCACCCGGAAGGTCCGCTCCAGCTCGGGCCGGGTCCGGCGGAGGTAGATGACGGCCACGTTGACCAGGGCGAACGCGAACAAGGTGCCGATGCTGGTGGCGTCGGCGAGCGCGCCAAGGGGCACCAGCCCGGCGGTGAGGGCGACGGCGGTTCCCACCAGGAGCGTGCCGGCAACAGGGGTGCCGGTGCGGCGGGAAACGCGGCCGAAGATTTTGGGGATGAGGCCGTCGCGGGACATCGACATCAGGATACGCGTCTGGCCGTACAGCACGGTGAGGACGATGCTGGCGATGGCCAGCACGGCGCCCACCGCAAACACCAGGGCAATCCAGGGCTGGCCGGTGGTTTCCTCGAGGATTTTCACCAGCGCAGCCTCGGTGCCGTCGAACCAGCCCCACGGCCGGGCACCGATCGCGGCGACAGCCACCAGGACGTAAATGGTGGTGACGATCAGCATGGAAAGCATGATGGCCCGGGGCAGGTCACGCTTGGGATTGCGGGCTTCCTCGCCTGCCGTGGAGGCGGCATCGAATCCGATGTAGGAGAAGAACACACGGGAGGCTGCGGCTGAGACGCCGGCGGCTCCCATGGGCAGCAGCGGCTCAAAGTTGCCGGCGTTGAAAGCGGTGAACGCCACGGCGCAGAAGAACAGGAGGATGCCTACCTTGACCACCACGATGGAGGTGTTGATCCAGGCGCTCTCCTTTGCGCCGCGCACCAGCAGGATGGTGGCCAGCACCACGATCACCATGGCCGGTATGTTGACCACGCCGCCGTCGCCGGGCGGCTGTGACACCGCATCTGGGAGGACCGAGCCGAACACCGCCAGGGTTTCGTTGACGTACTGCCCCGCTCCTACGGCGACGGCGGCGACGGAAACTGCGTACTCGAGCACCAGGCACCAGCCGCAGATCCAGGCCATGCCTTCGCCCATGGTGGCGTATGTGTAGGAGTAGCTGGAGCCGGCCACCGGGACCATGCCGGCCATCTCCGCGTATGAGACGGCGGACAGCAGGGCGGCGAGCCCGGCGATGGCGAAGGAGATCCAGATGGCCGGGCCGGCCAGGGGTACGGACTCCCCCAGGATCACCAGGATCCCGGTTCCCAGCGTGGCGCCCACGGAAATCATGGTCAGCTGAAGGACGCCGAAACTCCGGACCAGGCGGGGGCCGCCGCCGTTGCTCTCGGCCTCGCTGACCATCTGGGCGATCGGCTTGCGGCGCAGCAGTTGCGCACCCAGGGCGGGACGGGCGGGGGTTCCGCCGGGGGCGCCCGTTGCCGGGCCGGTAAGTGTAGGCACAGTCATCGTTGACGTCCGTTCATGTCGTTGGCTGGTTGGTCTGGTTTTCCCCTCACCCAGCGTAGGGGTGTGAGCGGCATCTCAGAGTGTGCAGAATGACCTATAGTCTTCAACCATGAGACGTAATGCACCAGCCATAAACGGCGCCACGGAGCAGCTCGACGCCGTAACGCTGGGGCAGTTCCTGGCTGCCCTTCCTCCTGAAGTTTCCGTGGTGAACCGCGCCGGCACCGCCGAAGTCCCGCTGCGCTGGGTGGAGCCCAGCGAGCTGGAGGACCCAACCCCCTACCTCATGGACGGCGAATTCGTCCTGACGGCGGGCCTGCCCTTCCGCGGCGGCGGCAGCAGTGCCGCGAAGGCGGACGAATACGTCCGGCGGCTCGTGGCGGCCGGTGTAGCCGCCCTCGGCTTCGGCCTGGAGCCCTATTACGACGCCGTGCCGGACCACCTGGTGGAGGCCTGCCGGCGGCACGGGCTCACGCTGGTGGAGGTGCCGGCCAGCGTTCCCTTCGCTGCGCTGGGGCTCGAATTTTCCAAGCTCCTGGAGTCCGGCAACGCACAGGTCTTCCGGCAGCTGGCTGAAACCAACCGGCACCTGATGCGGGCGGTCCTCTCCGCCCGCCCCGAACATGAGCTGCTGGCGGCGCTGATCCAGCGCGTTCCCGTGTGGGCTGTCCTTGTTGGCACGGACGGGAGGGTGCGTGCCCGGGCGGGCGCCGCCGTCGGACTTTCCCAGCTCCAGCCCCTGTTGAGGAAGCTGCTCGGCGGCAGCGGCCCCCGCGTGGAAACTGAATCGCTGGAAACAGCCGGAGGGCGGGCACTGGTGTTCGGCCACCCGCTTCGCAGCACCCGGGACGCCACCCTGGGGTGCCTGGTTCTTGGGACGGAAAAGCCCCTCACCCCTGCGCAGAACAACGTGGTCTCGTCGGTGGTGGGACTGCTGGAGCTTCTGGTCCGGCAGCGGACCAGCGGCTCCTTGGCGCCTAGCCAGTTGGCCACTGCCCTGCTGCTGCACCCGGAAAGCCTGTCCGGGAACAACAGCCGTGAGCTGGACAGCCTCCAGGAGCTGCTGGCCCAGAGCGTGTCCGGATCCCGGCCGGGGCCGGTCCGCGTGGTGCAGGGCGTGCGCGCGGAACCCTCCACCGCCGCTGCCGATGGTCCTGTTCGGGAACTGCTCCAATGGCGCAGGCTCTTCGACACCAAGATGGTGGAGTTGACGGACTACGGGTTCGCGGCCGTAACGCGGCTTAAAGTGGATGAAACCCTTCTGGCAGAGGTGGAGCAGCTCGGCTGGCGCCTGGTGGTGGGCGGCCCCACCGAACTGCCGGGACTCACCGCCGCGTACCGGCGGGCGGGTGCGCTGCGCCCGCGGGTGGCCGGCGCCCAAAAGAGCGTCAGGGAAGAGGACCTGACGTGGTCCGTCACCGGTCTGCTGGGCGGCGATGCGGGCGCCCTGTTGGCCGCACGGCTTCTGGCGCCGGTCCTGGAACAGGATGCGGAACGCCGGACGTCACAGCTCCGGGTGCTGCGGTCCTGGCTGGGCGCCCACGGGAGCTGGGATGCCACCGCCAAGGATCTGGGACTGCACCGGAACAGCGTCCGCCGCCAGATCAACGGCGTGGAAGAGCTGCTGGGCATGGATCTTGGGCAGGCCCAGACCCGGGCCGAGCTGTGGATTGCCCTGCAGTACGTGGATGACGCCGAGCCGGCGGAACCCGCTCAGAGCCCCCAGGTCCGGTAAAGCTCAGGGCGGCGTTCTGCCAGGTAGGGAACATTCCTCCGCTCGCGTGCGGCAGCGCCCGGATCCACCTCCGCGTAAAGAAGCTGTGGTTCCCCGCCCGCCCCGGCCAGCAGTCCGCCGTCGGGCCCGGCAACGACGCTGCCGCCTAGGAACCTGCAGCCGTCCTCTTCCCCGCAGTGGTTCGCGTAGGCGATGGTCAGCTGGCTCTCCAGCGCCCGCGCCCGCAGCAGGACCTGGGGTACGTCATCGAAGCCGTGCGCCAGGGCGGTGGGAACCAGCAGCAGCTCCGCGCCCGCGACGGACGCGGCGCGGACGGACTCCGGAAACTCGACGTCGTAGCAGATCACCAGGGAGGTGGGGATGCCGTTGAAGTCCACCACGGCGGGCGCCTCCCCCGCGGGGCTGAACGCCGCCCGCTCGTCGTCGCCGAAGAGATGCACCTTGCCGTAGCTGAGCAGGCGGGTGCCGCTGGCATCCAGGAGGGTCGCGCTGATCTGCCAGTCGCCCTCCGCGGTAACCCGCGGGAGACTGTAGACCAGCCCGATGCCGTTCCTGCGCGCAATGCCCGCCATCCGCTGCTCTATCTCCGGCAGCATGGAGGGATCCAGCCCGGAACGCACCCGGCGGGGAGCGTAGCCCACGGGAAAAAGCTCCGGGGTGACCAGGACGGCCGCCCCGCGGCCTGCCGCGGTCCGGGCAGCTGCGTCAACGGCGCGGCAGTTGGCCTCCACATCAAGGACCGCGGAGTTTTCCTGCAGGAGTGCCAGCAGCACTGCTACCACCTTCCTTCGTTGGAGCGGCCGCGGGATGGGCCTTCCACCAGCGTAGCGAGGCCCCTGTGGTCCGATTGCGGGCTGTTTGCACCCCTTGGGGCCTCAACAGGGTCAGATTGTCCCGGCTTCCACTCTTCCTACCGGAATTGGCCTTTGCGTTAACTTCTTGACTACAAGAGCCGTGATAGGGCAATCTTCTTAGCATGCCCGCAACCCCGCGCTCAACGAGGAGCAAGCCAAAAAATCCGGGATCGCAGTCCGCCCTGCGCCAGCTGAACCAGCAACGGATTATCGAAACCCTCATGGGCGGACCCGCCACGCAGGCTGAACTTGCCCGGCAGACGGGCCTCTCCACCGCAACGGTTTCAAACATCGTCAAAATCATGCTGGACTCCGGCCTTGCATCGACAGAACCCATCACCAGCTCCGGCCGCCGCGCACTGAACGTCCGCCTGAACAGCAACGGCGCCGTCGCCGTCGGAATTGACTTCGGACGGCGGCACCTCCG
The DNA here is from genome assembly GCF_044755505.1 of Pseudarthrobacter sp. NPDC092202. Classification (NCBI taxonomy): domain Bacteria; kingdom Bacillati; phylum Actinomycetota; class Actinomycetes; order Micrococcales; family Micrococcaceae; genus Pseudarthrobacter; species Pseudarthrobacter sp. NPDC092202. The sequence continues at coordinate 229,015 of NZ_JBIVRG010000003.1, forward strand.
GGTGGTTCTGGCCTCCCTCAGCTACCACGTCATCGCCGAGGAATCCGTCATGCTTCCACTGGGCCACCAGGCCGAGGAAGGCATCCGCGCCGCCACGGCCCTGCTGGACAAACTGCTGCGGGAAAGCGGGATCGAACGCAGCGCGATGGTGGGTGCCGGCGTCGGGATTCCCGGGCCAATCGACCGCCGCACCGGAACGGTGGCACAGGGCGCCATCCTCCCCGAATGGGTGGGGATCAACATCCTCCAGCACCTCGAGGAGACGCTGCAAATCCCCGTTTTCGTTGACAACGACGCCAATCTGGGCGCCTGGTCCGAAGTCACGTGGGGACAACATTCCGGGGTCAGCAACCTGATGTTCCTGAAGATCGGATCCGGCATCGGCGCGGGCCTGATCCTCAACGGGGCCCCCTACTACGGAAACGTTGGAATCACCGGCGAGATAGGCCACGCCACCATCCACGAACAAGGACTTGTATGCCGCTGCGGAAACCGCGGGTGCCTGGAGACCATCGCCTCCACCACCACCATGATCGAGCTTCTCAGCCGGGGCGAGGACAGGCCGCTGACCCCTGCGGACATCGTCAGGAAAGCCCTGAACCGGGACCCCGCAACGCTCCGCGTGGTGGACGACGCCGGACTCTCAGTGGGCCGGGCGCTGGGCAACGTGGCCAACCTGATCAATCCCGAGGTCATTGTGGTGGGAGGGCCCCTGGCAGGCCTTGGCGACATCCTGCTGGACCCCATCAGGCGCGGCCTGATCAGGCACGCGGTACCGGTGATCGGCGAAACCACCACCTTGGCCATGTCCTCCCTGGGCGACCGGGCCGAGGCACTGGGGGCGGCTGCTTTGGTCTTCCAACATGCCGGAATCCGTAAAACCTAGACCGTTTCGTTACCCGCCGATTGCGTTAAAGACTTGACGACAATAGGCGTGATCCAGTTTACTTTTGGATCAGACGGCCCTGCGCTTTGCCGGCCGGACAAAGAAGTCATTGCATTGGAGGGTTAGGGTTCATGACGTCCCAGACCACGCAAACGGAGCCGATCATCCTTGAGATGCGGTCCATCACCAAGGAATTCCCGGGCGTTAAAGCGTTGGATAACGTGAGCCTGCGGGTGAAGGCCGCTGAGATCCACGCGATCTGCGGCGAGAACGGGGCTGGCAAGTCCACCCTGATGAAGGTCCTTTCCGGCGTGTACCCGTACGGCAGCTACGACGGCGACATCGTCTACCAGGGCCAGGTCCAGCAGTTCCGGGACATCCGGGCCAGCGAGCACGCCGGCATCGTGATCATCCACCAGGAACTGGCGCTCATCCCCGAGCTGTCCATCATGGAAAACATCTTCCTGGGCAACGAGCCCACCAAACGCGGAGTCATCAACTGGGCCGAAGCCCGCCTCCGCTCCCTGGACCTGCTGGCCAGGGTGGGACTGCGCGAGGACCCGGACACCCCCATCAAGGAAATCGGCGTCGGCAAGCAGCAACTGGTGGAAATCGCCAAGGCGCTGAACAAGTCCGTGAAGATCCTGATCCTTGACGAGCCCACCGCAGCGCTGAACGAGTCCGATTCCCAGCACCTGCTGGATCTGATGCTCGGCCTGAAGGCCAAGGGCATCACGTCCATCATCATTTCCCACAAGCTGAACGAGATCGAGCAGATCGCCGATTCCATCACCATCATCCGTGACGGCAAGTCCATCGAGACGCTGAACGTCAAGGCGGACGGCGTGGACGAGGACCGGATCATCAAAGGCATGGTGGGACGCACCCTCGAATCCCGCTTCCCCGAGCACACGCCCAACATCGGCGAGGTGTTCTTCGAAGTCAAGAACTGGACCGTGGGCCACCCCAACGTCGCGGACCGCCTGGTGTGCAAGGACTCCAGCTTCTTCGTCCGCCGCGGGGAGATCGTGGGCTTCGCCGGACTCATGGGCGCAGGCCGCACCGAACTGGCACGCTCCGTCTTCGGCCGCTCCTACGGCCGCTTCATCGACGGCCACATCTACAAGGACGGCAAGGAGCTCACCCTCAAATCCGTGCGCCAGGCCATCGACGCCGGGCTGGGCTACGTCACCGAGGACCGCAAGTCCCTGGGACTGAACCTGCTGGACGACATCAAGACCACTACGGTGGCAGCGAACCTGCGCAAGATCAGCCACAACTCCGTGGTGGACCTGAACCAGGAATTCACCGTGGCGGAGCAGTACCGCAAATCGCTGCGGACCAAGACCCCGTCGGTAGAGGAAGGCGTTGCCAAGCTCTCCGGCGGCAACCAGCAGAAGGTGGTCCTCGCCAAGTGGATGTTCACCGACCCCGACCTGCTGATCCTGGACGAACCCACCCGCGGCATTGATGTTGGCGCCAAGTACGAGATCTACGGCATCATCCAGCAGCTTGCCAACCAGGGCAAGGGAGTCATCGTCATCTCTTCCGAGCTCCCCGAGCTCCTGGGCCTGTCCGACCGTATCTACACGATTTTCGAAGGCGCCATCACCGGTGTCCTGAACAAAGACGAGGCCAGCCAGGAAAGCCTGATGAAACTGATGACCTCCGCCCGCAAAGCCGAAGCCGCCTGACCCTCTGGATCATCCCAGAACCTTCCGGACACAAGGACTGACACCATGAACGCCCTCAAAAAGCTGTTTGGCGGAAACACCCGCCAATTCGGCATGATCTTCGCCCTGGTTGCACTGATCGTTTTCTTCCAGATCGCCACCGACGGCCGGACCCTCACGCCCGGCAACGTCATCAACCTCTTCAACGGCAACTCCTACATCCTGATCCTCGCCATCGGCATGGTCCTGGTCATCATCGCGGGACACATTGACCTGTCGGTGGGCTCCATCGCGGCCTTCGTGGGGGTCACCGTTGCCCTGGCCATCCGCGACTGGGGTATCCCCTGGTACGCCGGCGTGCTCCTGGGCCTGGCGCTCGGTGCGTTGATCGGTGCCTGGCAAGGGTGGTGGGTGGCCTACGTGGGGATACCCGCCTTCATCGTGACCCTCGCCGGCATGCTCCTGTTCCGCGGCTTCAACCAGTTCGTTGGCAAGTCCAACACCATCCCCGTCCCCGCCGACTTCCAGTACCTCGGCTCCGGCTACCTCCCGGAAGTCGGACCCAACACAGGATTCAACAACCTGACCCTGCTGCTGGGCATCGCCGCCGCCGCATTCGTGGTGGTGGGCGAACTGCGGTCCCGCGCCCGCGCCAAAGCACTGGGCGCCGAGGTTCCGGAAATGTGGGTCACGGCGCTGAAGCTGGTCCTGATCTGCGGTGCCATCCTCTACGCCACCTACCTCTTCGCAACCGGCCGCCCCGGCACCTCGTTCCCCATCCCCGGCCTGATCCTCGCCGTCCTGGTCCTGATCTACGGCTTCATCTCCTCCCGCACCGTCCTGGGCCGCCACGTCTACGCAGTGGGCGGCAACCGCCACGCTGCCGAGCTCTCCGGCGTCCAGTCCAAGAAGGTCAACTTCCTGGTCATGATGAACATGTCCATCCTCGCCGGCCTCGCCGGCATGATCTTCGTAGGACGCTCCACCGCATCCGGCCCCTTCGACGGGGTCGGCTGGGAACTGGACGCCATCGCCGCAGTCTTCATCGGCGGCGCCGCAGTCACCGGCGGCGTGGGAACCGTCGTCGGATCCATCATCGGCGGCCTGGTCATGGCAGTGCTGAACAACGGCCTCCAGCTCCTCGGCGTCGGCGCCGACCTCACCCAGATCATCAAGGGCCTCGTCCTCCTGATCGCCGTCGCCTTCGACGTCTACAACAAGAGCCAGGGCAAGAAGTCGATCATCGGCATGCTCACCCAGAACTTCAACCGGAAGCAGGGGCCCTCCAACCCCAACCAACCGGACGAAACCACCTCAACCAAGGAAGCGATCGCCAGGGAAGCCTGAGCCTTGCGGCCTGAATAGCGTTACACCACCACAAAGAAAGAGAACCAACAATGCGAATGATTGGCAAAGCAGGAAAGGCAGCAGCGGTCGCTGCCATCGCAGCACTGGCGCTGACGGGCTGCGGACGGTCGGAGACCTCCACTGGCGGCGGTACCGAGGGCGCCAGCGGCTTTGAGCAGGACTCCTCCATTGGCGTCGCCCTTCCCCAGAAGACCAGTGAAAACTGGGTACTCGCGGAAAAGCTGTTCAATGAGGGCCTCACCGAGGCAGGCTTCAAGCCTGACGTACAGTTCGCCAACGGCGGCGTGTCCGAGCAGCAGAACCAGATCAGCGCCATGGTCACCAAGGGCGCCAAGGTCATCATCGTCGGTGCCATCGACGGTTCCCAGCTGGGCACCCAGCTCAAGCAGGCCAAGGACTCCGGCGCCACCATCATCGCCTACGACCGCCTGCTGCTGAACACCGAGAACGTGGACTACTACGTGGCCTACGACAACTTCAAGGTGGGCGAGCTCCAGGGCCAGGCGCTGCTGGAAGGCCTCGAAGAGAAGAAGGGCGAAGGACCCTACAACATCGAGCTCTTCGCAGGCTCCCCCGATGACGCCAACGCAAAGGTCTTCTTCGACGGCGCCATGAGCGTCCTGAAGCCGAAGATCGATGACGGCACCCTCAAGGTCCTCTCCGGCCAGAACAGTTTCGAGCAGGCTGTTACCCAGGGCTGGAAGGCTGAAAACGCCCAGCGCCGCGCAGACACCCTGCTCACCGGCAGCTACTCAAGCGAGTCCCTGGACGGCGTTCTTTCCCCGAACGACACCCTGGCCCGCGCAGTCCTGACCTCCGTCAAGGCGGCCGGGAAGGAGCTTCCGGTTGTCACCGGCCAGGACTCGGAGGTTGAGTCCGTCAAGTCCATCATCGCTGGCGAGCAGTACTCCACCATCAACAAGGACACCCGCAAGCTCGTTGAGCACGCCATCACCATGGTGAAGGATCTCCAGGCCGGCAAGGAACTGGAAATCAACGACGAGAACTCCTACAACAACGGTGTCAAGACTGTTCCGGCCTACCTGCTGGAGCCGGTCATCGTCACCGCTGCGAACGTAAAGACCGCTTACGAAGGCGACCCGGTCCTCGAACCGATCACCAAGTAGGCAGCAGCAGGCAAAACGCCCGGTCCCCTTGGGGGCCGGGCGTTTCTGCGTGCCGGCTGTGCTGGGTTCTGCTGCCGGTCCTACTGCTTAACGGTCAGGACCCCCGGCCCCGTGAAGTTCAGCGCATGGTTCCGCACGGCCTGGGGCGTTGCGAATGCCTTGTAACTGTATGCATCCGCAGGGTCCCAGCCGACGTCGGTGCTGAAGTCCCACCCAGTCCAGTCCGGAGCAGGCTCCCCGGCGAGTGCCGCCTCTGACAGGGCCTCCGCGCGGTTCTGCTCGAAAGACGCCTGCGCCACGGCGTTGAGGTCAGCCTCATCACCATTGAACCAGGATCCGGTGTCCTTGAAACGGTGTCCGTTATAGCTGCTCACCATGATCGATTCGTCAGCTCCGGGTCCGGTGTAGTCGAAGGCGTTGCGCTCGGAGAAGATCCGCGACTCGTAGCCGGCACCCAGGAAGTAGCTGTTACCGCCCTGGCCCTCGCTGATCATGGGGTACTGCGGGTGATCGGTGCTGGCCACAAAGTAGTTGTTCAGCACATGGACTTTCCCGAACCGCACCCGGGGACCGCGCTGCTGGATATTTTCGAGGTGATTGCCGATGTAGCTGACGCGCAGTTTCCCGCCGTCCTTGTCCACATGTTCGTCACCTGACCCAAGCAGCATGGTCTTGTCGTGGTTGTACAGCTTGCTGTTCGAGACAGTCACGTAGTCGGTTCCGTCCTTGAGGTCCAAAAGGCCGTCGTGCCGGTTGGCCGGCTTGCCGTCGGGCCCGATCGGTGCCTCGCTGTCGGGAAACCGCCCGTCAGTCAGCCGGACATGGTCTATCCATAGATGGTCAGAGGTGACGGAAGAGACGGCGTCGAACCTCGCATTCCACGCGCCATCACCGTCGTCCGGGGACCAGGTGCTGAAGAAGTCCACGGGCGCTTCGACGCTGAGGTTGCGCATCACAACGTTGGTGGCGCTGAGGATCACGATGTTGGCGCCAACGAATCCTGAGTCGGCGCCAAGGCCAACCAGCGTGGTGTTGCTGGGCAGGCTCACCTCGATCTGCCGCTTCATATTGTTGCTGCCGGTCTGCCGCAGCTGCCTCTGCTTCTTGCAGTATTCATAGGTCTGGTCGCTCCAGGCCTTTCCCTCCGGCCCGAAGCAGGAAATGTACTTGTTAATGTCGTACCCCGGCGCGTAGTCCTGCTCCCCCAGTATTCGGCCATCGGGCGCCTGGTTGCCGTCGATGGTCCCGTTGACGTAGATGATCTTGGGAGCCTTGGGGTCACCGTTGTTCGCCAGCGCCGCTTTAAGCCCGGCCAGGGTGCTGACCTCATAGCGGTTTTCAGCGGGGGCGCCGGCGCCGCCGTTCGTACCACTTCCGACGGCGGCCCAGCCAGTGGGTGCCGCGTCGTCGGCCCTGATAATGCCTCCTCCAGTCGGCGCCGGACTGGCGGGCGTCATACCGGCGGATGCGGGTGCCGCCACCGCCAGCCCCGCCGCCAGCGCAAGAGCTGATCCGGATGCGGCTACTCCGCCTCCAAAGCGGAACCTGGTCCGGATGTTTGCACTTATGTTCAGTGTTTTGGACGTCATTGGCCTTTTTTCCGGCATGCCAAACAGGCCACATGCCTAGGTGCGTGCGGTTCTTGGTGAGTGCTTACCCTGCAAGAAAACGGTTTCTAGAAAAGGGTTCTTTATTCTTACGTCCCCCGCGACAATGCTGTCAAGGGTTTGTCACACTGGGCGCCGGCACGATCAGTCGCTTGCGCACTTCCCGCAGGTCATAACTGAACCCTTGCTCACCTGAGTGAGAGGATGGTCACCATGAGTGCCCCCATCGCCAAGCCGTGGCTGTCCAGCCAGTCCAACCAGGACCCCCGTTCCGCTACCGGTTCTCCCCTGCGCTGGGGAATCATCGCTACGGGCGGGATAGCCCGTTCTGTGTCACAGGACCTGGCCCTGCTGGCGGACGTTGAGCTGTACGCCGTCAGTTCCAGGGGCCAGGACACGGCGGATGCCTTTGCGGTGGCCTATGACTTCGCGAAAGCCTATGGTGACGACGGCGGCGTGCCCGGCTACCAGCGGCTGCTCGCAGACGAGCAGGTGGACGTCGTCTACGTTGCGACACCCCACGCCCAGCACCACGAGATCGTTCTCGCCGCGCTGAACGCCGGCAAGCATGTCCTGTGCGAAAAAGCGTTCACTATCAACGCTCGTGAGGCCTCAGAACTCATCGATCTTGCCCGCAGCCGCAACCTGTTCCTGATGGAAGCGGTGTGGAGCCGCTTCCTGCCGAGCATGCAGCGGGCGTTCGAGATTGCTGCGTCCGGTGAGCTGGGCGACATCCATTGGGTCACGGCAGACCTCGGCTTTCCGGCGCCCTACTCTCCCACCGCCCGGTTGTGGGCCAGGAAGGACGGCGGCGGCGCACTGCTGGACCTTTCGGTTTACCCGCTCCTGTGGGCGCTGGGCACCCTCGGATTTCCGCAGACCGTGAGTGCCACCGGGTTCATCAACGACGACGGCGTGGACGCCCAGAATGCGCTCACGCTGGGGTACAACCACGGGGCGCAGGTGCAGCTGACATCCTCACTGCTGGCGCACGGTCCCCGGACCGCCACCGTGGCAGGCAGCCTCGGTTACCTTCAAAGCGTGGGCTCCATCAACAACCCCGGCGAACTCTTGGTGTCTACGGGCTGGGACTCGCGCAGGACAGAAGCCTTCGAGGCGGTGGGCCGCGGATACGTTTACGAGCTGCGCGAGGTAACGCGCTGCATCCAGCAGGGGCTCACGGAAAGCCCGGTAATGCCGCTGGAGGACACCCTGAATACGATGCGGCTCTTTGATGGCGTCCGCGCCCAGCTCGGCGTGAGCTACCCGAACGACGGGCACTGAGCCAATCCCGGGCCTGGAACCACGGCAGATGTGACCGGTTCCGGCCGGTCTGTAATTCCTAAGATGCGAAGTTTTCAGTTTTGTCGAGTTGTTTGAGCGGACCCTAGACTTCCTGCAACATTTCGTCTTAGGCTGTAGCCATCGTCGAATGCATCAGTACTGGGGGTGGTACGCATGGCTCGTAATCGCTCGCCGTGGCGTGCCCTTCGGCCAGTGGTCCTCGCAGGCGCAGCCACCCTCACGTGGCTGACCTTGTCAGCGTCGGCCGCTTCAGCGGACACGCTGCAGGATGCAACTTCCCTGTTGGGGGGCGTCACCGGTTCAGTATCTTCGGTGGCGGAAGAGCTGCCCCTTCCCGTGGCCAGCCTTGCTAATGCCGCGCCTGCAGTCTCCGCACCGGCGCCGAGTACATCGCCGGGCCTGCTGCAGCCCGTGGCGGGGGAAGTCTCCGGGCTTGCGGACCAGGTAATCTCAGCGGTACCCGTTGTAGGCGATCTCATCCCGTCGGGAACAGTGTCGGTCATTGCAGTTCCGGTTGCCGAATCTGTGGATGCAGCAACCGCGGTGGCAGTTGAAACCGTAGTCCCATCCGTGACGGAAGCACTCCCTGTACTCGAACCGGTCCTGCAGCCCGTTGCGGACCTCGCAGCAGACACTTCAGTGCTTCCGCTTCCGGAACTTCCCTTGGCGGTTCCCGATGACGCCGTCCCGGCTGGGGCTGTGCCCCACGTAGCCGTGCCCGCAACAGTTGCCGTGCCTGCGACAACAACAGCGGCGGTGCTCTCAGAGGCGGCCAGGACAGAACCACTTGGGGTTGCGGCATCGAACGCCACCCCGGTTGGCCAGATGCTGGCAGCCACCGCCTACGTACCTCTTCAGACAGCGGTAGTCCTGCCTGATTCCGCCGAAGAGCAATCCGGTACGGCAGACCCCTCACGGGCCCCTTCCCAGGTTCCTCCCCCTCCAGGATCCGGCACCGGAAGCAGCATGCCTTCTGCCGCTGGCAGCGGGACTGCGGCATGGCTGAGCTCCTTCAACCTCACCCTCCCGCCCACCGGCATTGTCCTTGCCGGTGAGTTTTCCGAGCATGCCCCCGCACCGGTGTCTTTCGACCCCGGTTCATCTCCTGACTAGTTGAGGCACGCCTGCCCTTGCGGCAGAACGCGGCCATCCGGGTCGCTGACAAGCGGCCTTCATTCAACTTTTCAGGAGACATCACCATGAATCCCAACCTTCGCCGGGGAATGCTCGGCACCCTCTTTGCAGGCGGGCTCCTAGCCCTCAGTTGCACTGCGGCAAACGCCGCGGACACCACCAGCGGATCGGACCTTTCCGCATCCGCCCTCATCTCGGCGGCGGCGTCCGTTGACTCGACGTCGTTGGGCCAGCTGGGTGACCCAACGCCGACCGTTTCAGCGGACGCTGCCGTCGCAGCAGACGTCGCGCTTGGCGGTGCCACCGGCACGGCCACGGACACCACAGCCCTCGCCGCAGCGGTCCTCGTGGACGCCACCATTGGCGGCACCGGCACCACCGGCGAGTTCGTAGATGCCGACGTCGATGCCACCTTGGGCGGCAATGGCACCACAGGGGAACTCGTTGACGCTAACGCCGACCTGACCATCGGCGGCAACAACACGGGCACCACCGGCGACCTCGTCGACGCCAACGTCGATCTGACCATCGGCGGCAACGGCACCAGCGGCGACACCACCGGCGACCTCGCAGACGCCAACGCCGACCTCACCATCGGCGGCACCGGCACCACCGGCGAGTTCGTAGATGCCGACGTCGATGCCGCCTTGGGCGGTAGCGGCACCGGCACCACCAGCGACCTCGCAGACGCCAACGTTGACCTGACCATCGGCGGCACCGGCACCAGCGGCGACCTCGTCGACGCCAACGCCGACCTCACCATCGGCGGCAACAACACGGGCACCACCAGCGACCTCGCAGACGCCAACGTTGACCTCACCATCGGCGGGAACGGCACCGGCACCACCGGCAACCTCGCAGACGCCAACGTTGACCTCACCATCGGCGGGAACGGCACCGGCACCACCGGCAACCTCGCAGACGCCAACGTTGACCTGACCATCGGCGGCAACAACACCGGCGGCGGCACCACCGGCAACCTCGCAGACGCCAACGTTGACCTGACCATCGGCGGCAACAACACCGGCGGCGGCACCACCGGCGACCTCGCAGACGCCAACGTTGACCTGACCATCGGCGGCAACAACGGCACCACCGGCGAACTCGTCGACGCCAACGTTGATCTGGGCATCGGCGGCAACGGCACCGTCGACACCGAAAACCCGGGCACGGGAACACCAGGAACCGAGAACCCTGGCACCACTGATCCGGGTAACGGCAACGCCGGCGGCGCCGGCGCCGTGGACTCGGGAAGCACGGATCCCGGCGCTGACAACGGAACTGCGGGCACCACCGGCACCACTGGCAACGGAAGCGTCGCAGGTGCCATTGCGGGAGGAATCTCCGCAGCACCTGCTGCCGGGTCCACCGCAGTTGGCGGGGTCATCGCCGTCGACACCGCTGCAAGCATCACCGGGGCCCGCAACACGCCGGGCCAAGGGGCCACTGCGCTGGCAAAGACCGGCATGGACGCCTCCCTTGCCCCGCTCGCCCTGCTGCTTCTGGCGGCGGGACTCCTGATGCTCCGCAAGCGGAAAGTGTCGTAGCGCCGACCACCTACTGACAGCGCCTGCCCCACGCGCCTGAAGCGGCAGCAGGGGGCGGGCTGAGGGAAAGGAGGTTGGCCAGGCAACGAAACAAGACCACGCACAACATGTATTCAGCACACATGTCCTTGTGAACGGCGGTCCGGTGGCGGGAGTTTTCGCCGCCGGACCGCCGGCGTGCCGCAGTTCGCCAAACCAGGATGAATCTTCCGTTTACTCCACCGCCCGTATAATTTGAGGTACGACAGTGCCGCAGCGCACCGGGAGGAACGGGTCATGGTGGCGGAATCGCCTAGCTCCATCAAGAATGAAGTGGTCGGCGGACGTTACCGGTTGGGTGAGGTCATTGGCCGCGGCGGTATGTCATCGGTCTACTGTGCCCGCGACGAAAATTTGGGCCGCGAGGTGGCACTGAAGCTCTTCGCTCCGCAAGCCCCGGACGCCGATGAGCTGAAGCGCCAGGAAGCGGAGATCCAGCTTCTGGCCACCCTGAACCACCCCGGACTGGTGACGCTGTTCGACGCCGGTATTGATACCCGGATTCCTGACGAGCCAAGGCCCTTCCTCACCATGGAACTCGTGGAAGGCCAGGACCTGCGCGCCCGGATCCGGCACAGCACCGTACCGCTGGAGGAACTGGCCGTTATCGGCGCCGGCATCGCAGACGCATTGGCATATGTCCACGGCCTCGGAATCATCCACCGGGACATCAAGCCCGGTAATATCCTGCTGGTCCAGATCCGCCCCGGTGAACCGCTGCGGCCCAAGCTCACCGACTTTGGCATCGCGCGGATCGTCGACTCAACGCGGTTGACCGCTACGGGGACCATGGTGGGAACGGCCGCCTACCTCAGCCCCGAACAGGCGCTGGGCCAGCCGCTGGCCCCCTCCACAGACATCTACTCGCTAGGCCTGGTGCTGCTCGAATGCATCAAGGGCACAGTGGAATACCCCGGCAGCGCGGTGGAATCGGCTGTGGCGCGGCTGCACCGGGCACCGGAAATTCCCGAGGACCTACCGTCCGAATGGGCTGACCTCATCCGCTCCATGACTGCGCTCGAACCGCTGGAGCGGCCGGCCGCGGCGGACATTGAAACCGCGCTGCGCCAGGCACTGGTGTCACCGGCATCCACCCCGGGTGAACTTGCGCCGGAGACCACCAGGGTGCTGCCGGCCATGCCGTTCCACCCGCCGTCCATCACTGCCGAGGAATCTGTGGATGAGCTGCGGGAGGCTGCCGGGCCGGACGCTGCACCTGCCGGGGCGCAGGTTATGGGCACACCGCACGAGGCACTTAGCCAGGACCGAGCGAAGGACAGCAAGAAGCGGACAAAACGGTTTTGGCTGGCGGCGGTCCTGGCGCTGGTGGTTGTCGCAGCCGCGGTGGCTGCGGCCCTGATGACCCTGTCCTCCCAGTCGCCGCCCGACGTCGTGCCCTATCCCACGGTGACCGGAGTCCTGGGCGAACACCTTGAGGAGCTCCAGAAGAGCGTGGAACCGTGAGGGCCTTCCCTGTTCGACGCACGTCCGTGCTCGCGTGCTCCGCTGCCGTTTTGGCGGCCGCGCTCCTGGCCAGCTGCGCCACGACGGAGGCCGGCCTCGAGCGCGAGGCGGCACGGCAGCTGCAGGCACGCGTCCTCGAAGTGACCCAGGCGTCCTCGGAAAACGACCCCGCCGCAGCCTTGCGGGCGTTGGAGGGGCTGGAAGCCGAACTGGAAGCGGCGCAATCCGAAGGCCAGATTTCCGAGGAACGCCGCCGGAGCATCACCACGATTGCCACCGCCGTCCGGGCAGACCTCAACGAAGCGATTGCAGCGGCGGAAAAAGCGGCCGCGGACAAGGCAGCCGAAGAGGCACGGATCGCTGCGGAGCAGGCAGCCGCGGCCACTCCCCCGCCAGCCGCCGAGGTCCCCGCCCCTGCGCCAGCGCCGGCACCAGCGCCGGAGGCGGAGAAGGACGACGACAAGAAGGACAATGAGGGCAAGGGCAAAGGCAACGACTGACGCGAAGGAAGGGAGCGCCCGTCATAACGACGGCGGCGCTCCCCTCCTTAAGGGGGGCTTCCCCGGCGGGGCCCCGGTCAGTCAGCGGTTGCGTGCATCATTTGTTGCAGCAACGCCGCGGTTGCCCCGGCGACGGCGCTGGTTCAGGACTGGGCCGGCGAGGCCGGGAACCGCTCCCAGACCCTGTGTGCGGCCAGCAGCGCCGTCAGCTCAGACACCAGTGACTCGGCGTCGCCCGCGGACACGATGCCCGGGGTTTCCTGCGGGATGCCCGCTGCGGCCAAGGCTTCGGCGCCGGAATCCCATGTGCCGATTGCCTTGGCGTGCCGGTACGCTTCAGTGAGCAGCAGCACCGCCCGCGGGTCGGAGGCACCGCCGGGAGCGCCGGCCTTCGCGTCGAGTCCGGGTGCGGCGTCGGGAGCCGGGGTGGCTGGCGCCGCCACGATGACGGCATCGAACTCGGTGGAACGAGCGGTGAGGTAGGTCCGCTGAACGGGGACCCCGCCGTCGTTCTCGGCCCCAAGGAAGCCGCCCGCCGGAGCAATGACCAGCGGCACGATGCCCGCCGCGTCCAAAGCCTTCCTTGCGGCATTGACGGCGGCCAGGTCGCTGTCCCCGTCCGCAAGGATGCCCACAATCCGGCCGGCCACCGGCCAGGTCTTGCCCACCTGGGAGAGGGCGGGGCTGGGATCTGAATCCGGTACCTGTTCTGTTGCCTCCGGCGCGGGAAGGCCCAGCCCCTTCGCGACGGCGGCACACAGTTCCGCATCCACGTTGGCGAGGGCCGCGAGCTGGCGTTCGCGGATGGACTTCTCGTAGCACTTGCCCAGTTCGAACGTGTAGGCCTGGATGACGTGGTCCCGCTCCACCGGGCTGAGGCTGCGGAAGAAGAGCCGCACCTGGCTGAAGTGATCGTCAAAGGACGCCGGGTTCTTCCGCTCCTTGATGGATGCAGCCAGCTCCTCCGGGACGTCAATGAAGGCCCCCATATCCTGTCCGGCCAGGAACGGGCAGCCGCCGTCAAGCGAGTTGGGCCGGTACGGGGCCGCGCCGCCGTGGACAGCCTGCTGGTGCATGCCGTCGCGCAGCATGTCATTGACCGGTGCCTGCGGCCGGTTGATGGGGATCTGGGCGAAGTTGGGGCCGCCCAGCCGGGAGATCTGCGTGTCCAGGTAGGAAAACAGCCGCACCTGCAGCAGCGGATCGTTGGTGACGTCGATTCCGGGCACCAGGTGTCCGGGGTGGAAGGCCACCTGCTCAGTCTCGGCGAAGTAGTTCGTGGGGTTGGCGTTGAGCGTCATGACGCCGATGGGCTGGACCGGGGCCAGCTCCTCCGGGACGAACTTGGTGGGATCCAGCAGGTCGATGCCTTCAAACATCTGGTCTTCAGTGTCCGGGAAGGTCTGGACACCAAGCTCCCACTCAGGGTAGGCGCCGGCCTCGATGGCGTCGGCAAGGTCCCGGCGGTGGAAGTCCGGGTCCATGCCGTTGATGATCTGGGCTTCTTCCCACACCAGCGAGTGGACACCCTGCTTCGGCTTCCAGTGGAACTTCACCAGCGTGGTCTTGCCCTCTGCGTTGATGAAGCGGAAGGTGTGGACACCGAAGCCCTCCATGGTGCGGTACGAACGTGGGATGCCGCGGTCGGACATGTTCCACATGGTGTGGGCCTGCGCCTCGGTGTGCAGGGAAACGAAGTCCCAGAACGTGTCATGGGCGCTCTGGGCCTGAGGGATCTCGCGGTCCGGGTGCGGTTTGCCGGCGTGGATGATGTCCGGGAACTTGATGCCGTCCTGGATGAAGAAAACCGGGATGTTGTTGCCCACCAGGTCGTAGGTGCCCTCGTCCGTGTAGAACTTCGTGGAGAAGCCGCGGGTGTCACGGACCGTATCGGCGGAGCCGCGGGAGCCCAGCACTGTGGAGAACCGGACAAAGACGGGAGTCTCCACGTCCTTGGCCAGGAAGCCCGCGCGGGTGATGTTGGCTGCGGTCCCGTAGGAACGGAACACTCCATGGGCTCCTGCACCGCGGGCGTGGACCACGCGCTCGGGAATGCGTTCGTGGTCAAAGTGGGTGATCTTTTCGCGCAGGTGGTGGTCCTGCAGCAGGATGGGACCGCGGGAGCCGGCCTTCAGCGAGTGGTCAGTGTCGCCGAGGCGGAGGCCCTGCGCGGTGGTGAGGTACTGGCCGGACTGGGCGCGGGCAGTGGCCGGTGCGCCGGTGGGGCTTCCCGTGGGCGACACAGCCTCCGGTGCCTGCTGGTCCGGTTTCGGCGGCAGCGGTTCGCGCGGCGTCGTGGGTTCCTGGAGGCTGGCAGGCTCGCTGGCGGGGACACCGGGGATGTGGATATTGCTCTCTTCTGGCACGATTTTTTCTCCTCAGGATCGGCAACCTCAGCAGTCATCGGCGCAAACCGAGATACTAAGCGTACTTACTACCCTAGCAACGATTCCGGCCGCCACAAGCTCCACGCCTACCCTGAAAAACAACAAAGCGGCGTCCCGGATCTCCGGAACGCCGCTTTGAGCAGGCCTAGCTCAGCGTTGCAATAACCTTGTTGAGCGTTGCCGAAGGACGCATTACGGCAGAAGCCTTGGCGTCATCCGGGTGGTAGTAGCCGCCGATATCCACCGGCGATCCCTGGACCTCAGCCAGCTCGCCAACGATCGCCTGCTCCTTGGAGGCAAGCTCTCCGGCGATGGAGCTGAAGGAGGCGGCCAGGTCGGCGTCGTCCGTCTGCCTGGCCAGTTCCTCTGCCCAGTAGCGGGCCAGGAAGTAGTGGCTGCCGCGGTTGTCCAGCTCGCCGGCACGGCGGCTGGGCGACTTGTTCTCCAGCAGGAACGTGCCGGTGGCGCGGTCCAGGGTGTCGGCCAGGACCTGGGCGCGCTTGTTGTCCGTGGTGGTGGCCAGGTGCTCGAAGCTGACGGCCAGGGCCAGGAACTCGCCCAGGCTGTCCCAGCGCAGGTGGTTTTCCTTGAGCAGCTGCTGGACGTGCTTGGGGGCGGACCCGCCGGCACCGGTCTCGAACAGCCCGCCGCCGTTCATCAGCGGAACAACGGAGAGCATCTTGGCGCTGGTGCCCAGCTCAAGGATGGGGAACAGGTCCGTGAGGTAGTCGCGGAGGACGTTGCCGGACACGGAGATGGTGTCCTCGCCCTTGCGGATACGGTCCAGGGTGAAGGCGATGGCCTTGACCGGGGACATGATCTGGATATCCAGGCCCTCGGTGTCGTGCTCCGTGAGGTACTCGTTGACCTTGGCGATGAGGTTGGCGTCGTGGGCGCGTTCCTCATCCAGCCAGAACACAGCCGGAGTCTGGGAGGCGCGGGCGCGGGTCACGGCCAGTTTGACCCAGTCGCGGATGGGCAGGTCCTTGGTCTGGCAGGCGCGCCAGATGTCACCCTCGGAAACCTGGTGTTCGATCAGGATGTTCCCTGAACCGTCAACGATCTGGACCGTTCCGGCTTCCTGGACTTCGAACGTTTTGTCGTGGCTGCCGTATTCCTCCGCGGCCTGGGCCATAAGGCCAACGTTCGGAACGGTGCCCATGGTGGTCGGATCGTAGGCGCCGTTGGCGCGGCAGTCATCAATAACCACCTGGTAGATGCCGGCGTAAGAGCTGTCCGGGAGGACGGCCAGGGTGTCAGCTTCCTCGCCGTCCGGGCCCCACATGTGGCCGGAGCTGCGGATCATGGCGGGCATGGAGGCGTCCACGATCACGTCGCTGGGGACGTTCAGTGTGGTGATGCCCTTGTCCGAGTCCACCATCGCCAGTGCGGGACCTTCTTCGAGGCCCTTCTTGATGAGGTTCTGCACGCCTTCGCGCACGTCCTCCGGCAGGTCCTCGAGGCTGCTCAGGATGGCGGCCAGGCCGTTGTTGGGGCTGATGCCGGCGGCGGCGAGCTGCTTGCCGTAGGTCTCGAACAGCTCGGAGAAGTAGGCCTTGACCACGTGGCCGAAGATGATGGGGTCGGAGACCTTCATCATGGTGGCCTTGAGGTGTGCGGAGAACAGCACGCCCTCTTCCTTGGCGCGGGCAACCTGGGCCTGGAGGAACTCGTCCAGGGCGGCGGCGCGCATGACG
This sequence comes from Pseudarthrobacter sp. NPDC092202, assembly GCF_044755505.1. NCBI lineage: Bacteria > Bacillati > Actinomycetota > Actinomycetes > Micrococcales > Micrococcaceae > Pseudarthrobacter > Pseudarthrobacter sp. NPDC092202. Next base: position 245,749 of record NZ_JBIVRG010000003.1, read on the forward strand.
GTGCCGTCGATGACCTCGCCGGCCAGGACCGGGAAGGACTTCTTCAGGACCTTGACGGAGCCGTCCTCGCGGACCAGCTGGATGGCGATGGTGCCCTGGGAGTCGATGACGACGGACTTCTCGTTGGAGCGGAAGTCGTCCTGGCCCATGGTGGCCACGTTGGTCTTCGACTCGGCAGTCCAGGCACCCATGGAGTGCGGGTTCTGGCGTGCGTAGTTCTTCACGGACAGCGGGGCGCGGCGGTCCGAGTTGCCTTCACGCAGGACCGGGTTCACGGCCGATCCCTTGATCTTGTCGTAGCGGGAACGGATTGCCGTCTCCTCGTCGGAGGACGGGTTGTCCGGGTAGTCCGGAAGGGCGTAGCCCTGCTCCTGGAGCTCGGCGATGGCGGCCTTCAACTGCGGGATCGACGCGCTGATGTTGGGCAGCTTGATGATGTTGGCTTCCGGCGTCTTCGCCAGCTCACCGAGTTCAGCAAGGGCGTCACCGATCTGCTGCTCGGGGGTCAGGTAGTCACCGAAAACGGCGATGATGCGGCCAGCGAGCGAAATGTCGCGGGTCTCCACCTCCACACCTGCTGTCGAGGCGAACGCCTCGATGATGGGCAGGAACGAATAGGTAGCCAGCATCGGCGCTTCGTCGGTGTGGGTGTAGATAATCTTGGACATGCGCGGGCGTCTCCCTGTGGGTCGGCTTGGTTGTGAAAATTCGGTCTATTTCACCATGTACAACTTACCCGAGCGCAGGGGTTTCACCCCTACCGGGGCTGCCGCGTTACCCCCGGCATGGGCCGGATTACAGCGATGGAGAACGGCCGACGCCGGCACGCACCTACGGGGCCCGACCGCCGTCGCGCTTTCCTCGCCACGCCTCCCCGGCGGGCCGCTGGAGCCCCTACATGATACGTCACTACTATTTACAAAGTTGTCATATGACGATAAATTCGCAGGGTCACTCCCGCCCCTCCCCGGGGCTATTTCCCCGTTCAGACAGGACAACAATGACACGCACCAGGTCTCTGGCTACCGGCTTCCTGAGCCTTTCAGCCGCTGCCGTTCTGGCACTCACCTCCGCCGGCGGGGCTACGGCTGCCCCGGCGGAGGACAAGACAAACCCCTCCGTAACAAGCATTGTCCTGAACACCGCCGGCGTGGCCGATTACTGGACGGCCGACCGGATGCAGAACGCCATCCCTGGTGACGTCCTCGCCGGAAAAGCCCTGGAACGCGGCAACCGCTCCAGCGCCGGGCTCGTGGAAAAGGGCAAGAAGTCCGAGGTGAGGGCCACCAAGGGCAAGCCCACCATCGCCCAGAGCGAGACCCCGGTCAAGCACATCGGCAAGGTCTTCTTCACCCTGGCTGGCTCGAACTACGTCTGCTCCGGCAACGCCGTAATCTCCGCCAATGAGAGCACCGTCTCCACGGCGGGCCACTGCCTCAACGAGGGACCGGGAGTCTTCGCTACCAACTTCGCCTTTGTGCCGGCCTACGAGAACGGCGCCGAGCCCTACGGCAAGTGGACCGCCAAGTCACTCCACGCCCCCACCCAGTGGAGCGCCGACGGGGACATGGCCTACGACACCGGCTTTGCCGTGATGAACACGCTGAACGGCCAGACCCTCACCGATGTTGTGGGCGGATCCGGCGTGGCGTTCAACGAGCCCCGCGGTCTCACCTACAAGTCCTTCGGCTACCCCGCGGCATCGCCCTTCAACGGCCAGACCCTCAAGAGCTGCACCGGAACGGCCACGAATGATCCCAACAACCCGCAGTTTGGTACCCAGGGCATCCCCTGCGACATGACCGGCGGCTCGTCAGGCGGCCCGTGGTTCATCGGCACCAGCTCCGCGGGCGTGCAGAACTCCGTCAACAGCTACGGCTACAACCGTTCCGCAGTGATGTACGGCCCGTACTGGGGATCAGTCATCCAGCAGACCTATGCCAGTGCAGCAGCCTCCTAAGGACACCCCGTCCGGCCAGGACCCCGTCAGCCACGCCGATCTGAACCAGACGCACGAGGAGATCCTCGAGTACTGGACAGCGGAACGGATGGCGGAGGCCAAGCCCCGGGAGCTGCGGCTTCCGGAGCCCGGCACCGGTGAAGACGACCAGGACTAAGCCAGCACAACGACGACGGCGCCCGTCCCCTTTTCAGGGGGCGGGCGCCGTCGTTCGTTAGCACAGCATCGATTGCTCCGAAATGGTCGTTTACGGGTCCGAAAACGACACCTACGGAGCAATGGATGGACTCAGTGGAAGAAGTGGCGTGCCCCGGTGAAGTACATGGTGACGCCCGCGGCGTTAGCCGCCGCGATAACTTCCTCGTCCCGGACGGAACCACCGGGCTGGACCACGGCGCGGACGCCGGCGTCGATCAGGATCTGCAGTCCGTCGGCGAACGGGAAGAACGCGTCGGAGGCTGCTACGGCGCCGCGGGCCCGCTGGGGTGCGCCGGAACCGCTGGCGTTGGACGCACCGCCGGCACCTTCGACGTCGGACTCCACCGTGACGCCCAGAGTGTTGGCCCGCTCCACGGCCAGGCGGCAGGAGTCCAGGCGGTTGACCTGGCCCATGCCAATTCCGACGGCGGCGCCGTCCTGGGCGAGGAGGATGGCGTTGGACTTCGCTGCGCGGCAGGCGGTCCAGGCGAAGGCGAGGTCGGCCAGGGTCTTCGCGTCCGCCGCTTCACCGGCGGCCAGGGTCCAGTTGGCGGGGTTGTCGCCGTTGGCATCCACCTTGTCCGCTACCTGGACCAGCATGCCGCCGGAGACCTGGCGGAACTCCGTGGGGTAGCGGCCGTAGCCCTCGGGCAGGGCAAGCAGGCGGATGTTCTTCTTCTTGGACAGGATCTCCACGGCTTCCGGCTCGAAGCCCGGGGCGATGACAACCTCGGTGAAAATGTCCTTGACCGTGTTGGCCATGCCCGCGGTCACGGTGCGGTTGGCCGCGATGACGCCGCCGAACGCCGAGACAGGATCGCATGCGTGTGCCTTGGCGTGGGCGTCGGCGATCGGGTCCTCGGCATCGGCGGAACCCACAGCCACGCCGCAGGGGTTGGCGTGCTTGATGATGGCCACGGCCGGCTCGCTAAAGTCGTAGGCGGCGCGGAGGGCAGCGTCCGCGTCCACGAAGTTGTTGTAACTCATGGCCTTGCCGTGCAGCTGGTCTGCCTGCGCGATGCCTACCGGGGCAGCCTTGTCCACGTAGAGGGCAGCCTGCTGGTGCGGGTTCTCGCCGTAGCGCAGCACCTCCGAGCGCTCCAGGGACAGGCCGGCGTACGCGGGCCAGTCGATGACGCCGTCGCCGTCCTCGTCCAGGAACTGGCTCGCGGTCCAGGTGGCCACGGCGTTGTCGTAGGACGCCGTGTGGGCGAACGCCTTGGCGGCCAGCCGGCGTCGTGTCTTCAAATCAAAGCCGCCCTCAGCGGCGGCGGTGACGACCTGGCCGTAGAAGGAGGGGTCCACCACAATGGCGACGGCGGCGTGGTTCTTCGCGGCGGAGCGCACCATGGCGGGGCCTCCGATGTCGATCTGCTCCACGACGTCGTCCTGGGCGGCGCCGGACTTGACGGTCTCCACGAACGGGTAGAGGTTCACCACCACAAGATCAAAGGGTTCGATCTCCATCTGGGTGAGCGTCTCCATGTGGGCCGCCACGCGGCGGTCCGCCAGGATGCCGCCGTGCACGCGCGGGTGCAGGGTCTTGACCCGGCCGTCCAGCATTTCGGGGGAACCCGTGACTTCCTCGACTTCCTGAACCGGGATGCCTGCGGCGGCAATCTTCTTGGCCGTGGAACCAGTGGAGACGAGCTTCACCCCGGCCGCATGCAGGCCCTGCGCGAGCTCCTCCAGACCGGTCTTGTCGTAAACCGAGATCAGTGCCCGGCGGATGGGAACACGGTCGATGGATACGCGCTCATGCTGCGTGAAGCTCACAAATGTCTCCGTCTTATCTCGCGGAACAGTGCCGCGGTTGGTGGGGATACGGCCCAGTTTATCCCGAAGCGGAGGTTGCCCCGCGAGTAGGCCGGAGTGTGAACCCCGGTGCGCCCGGCTAAAGTTTTCCCAGGAGGCTGCGATGAATACTTACACCACTGTGCCGAGCGGCGAACAGGTGGTCCAGGAACTGCCCTGGCGATGGAAAGTCCAGGGCAAGATCTTTTTGATCGGCGGCCTCGGCTTCATGTTCGACGCCTGGGACGTGACCCTCAACGGCATCCTCATACCTTTGCTCTCAACCCACTGGGCCCTTTCCCCGGGCGAGGTTGCCTGGGTGGGCACGTCCAACCTGATCGGTATGGCACTGGGCGCGTTCGTGTGGGGCACCATCGCGGACACCATCGGGCGCAAGAAAGCCTTCACGGCCACGCTGCTGATCTTCTCGCTCTTCACCGTCCTGGGCGCCTTCTCCCCCGACTTCATCTGGTTCTGCGTATTCCGCTTTATGGCCGGGTTCGGCCTGGGCGGCTGCATCCCGGTGGACTACGCACTGGTGGGTGAGTTCACCCCCCGCAAGCAGCGCGGCAAGGTCCTCACGGCGATGGATGGCTGGTGGCCGGTGGGGGCAGCCCTGGCAGGCTTTGTGTCCGCCGGCCTGGTGGCCCTGTACGGCGACTGGCGGCTGACCATGCTGGTGATGGTCCTGCCTGCCCTGCTGGTGTTCTGGGTCCGGCGCAGCGTTCCCGAGTCCCCGCTCTTCCTGATCCGCAAGGGCCGGCGCGAGGAGGCGGCCAAGGTGATCGACGGGCTGGTGGCCGCCACCGGTGCGGAACCCCGCGCCTACAGCCTGCCCGACGCCAGGGAGGTACCGCGGCTTTCCGCCGGCAGCGCCTGGCACCAGCTGCGGCTGGTATGGCAGTTCAACTGGAAAATCACGGCCACGGCCTGGGCACTGTTCTTCTCGATCCTGCTGGTTTACTACCTGTCCCTGACCTGGATGCCGCGGATCCTGATCGGCGCCGGCTTCGCCGAGTACAAGGCGTTCGTCACCACGGCGTCCATGGCCGCCGTCGGGCTTTTGGGCGTTATAGTCGCCGCCCTGCTGGTGGAACGGGTTGGGCGCAAGTGGATCCTGGCCATCACCGGGCCATTGTCCGCGCTGACCCTGGTGATCGTGGCTTTCGTGGTGGACATCCCCACGGCGGCGGTGTTCTGGCTGCTGGTGTTCGGGTTCGTGGTGCAGGTGGCCATCCCGGTGCTGTACGCCTACGTGTCCGAGCTGTACCCCACCGAGCTGCGCGGCACCGGTTTCGGCTGGGCCTCCACCTTCTCGCGGCTGGGCGCCGGATTCGGGCCGCTGATTTTCGCCAACTACTTCTGGCCCGAGCTGGGGCTGGCCACGTCCTTCGCCCTCGCCGGCGGGCTGGTGCTGCTGGCCGTGCTGTGGATGGCGTTCTTCTCCCCGGAAACCAAGCAGCGCCGCCTCGAGTAACCCCCCGGCCCTATGGGCGTAGCGTCAATTTCGACGCCCAAATCCGGATGCGCCACCCGGATTTTGGGTGCGTCAGTGAATCTGCGTGTCGGTGACGTGTATGCGCGCCGACGAAGGTCAGGTGGGGAGGTTCAAAGTGCTGGCGCGGTGGGCGGCGGCGAGGGAGGCGAGCGTGGACACCAACAGCCGGCGCTCCACTACCTTGATGCGCTCATGCAGGGTTTCCTCAGTATCCGAGTCCTCGATGGCCACGGCCTCCTGGGCGATGATGGGTCCGGTGTCCACCCCGGCATCCGCCCAGTGCACGGTGCAGCCGGTTACCTTCACGCCGTAGGCCATGGCGTCCCGTACCCCGTGGGCTCCCGGGAAGCTCGGAAGCAGTGCCGGGTGGGTGTTCAGGTACTTGCCGTTGAAGGCATCGATGAACTCCGGGCTGACGATGCGCATGAACCCCGAGGACACCACCACATCAGGCTCGAACCCTCCCACGGCGTCGGTCAGCGCGGCGTTCCAGGCAGCACGCTCCGGGTACGCCTTGAAGTCAACCACAAACGTCGGGATGCCGGCCGCCGCGGACCGCTCCACCCCGTAGGTGCCCGGACGGTCTGCACCGACGGCCGCGATCTCCACGTCCAGGTTCCCAGCCTTGACCGCGTCGATAACAGCCTGGAGGTTGGACCCGGTACCGGAAACGAGGACTACGATGCGCATGGCTCTAGCTTATGGGCAGGCTCGCGTAGGCTGGAAAACATGAACACCTCCCCCGAACCGGCTGGGCAGCAGCGGACCAGGCCGCAGCTCAGCGAGGCAGCCAAAGCCTCGCTGGCCAAGACCCATACCCTGTTCCGGATGTTCGTCGTCTCGGTGCTGGGCGCCTTCTTCGTCTACCAGCTGGACGTCAACTACCTGTGGCTGACCGGGATCCTCACGGCGGCCAGCGTTGCACTCGGCGTGGTCCTCCTGGTCAGGGCCGCACGCCTAAAGGAGTCCAGGCTGGTCCTGATCGGCACCATCTCCGGCCTGGTGGTGTCCGCCATCATGGTGCTGCTGCTCCTCGTGACAGCCGTGTTTTTCGACGAAGTGCGCGAGTACCAGGCCTGCGTGGGACGGGCACTCACGGACCAGGCGCAGTCGGTGTGCCGGGTCCAGCTGGAAAGCTCGCTGCCCGGGCAGTTCCGCTAGGACCTGGAAACCAGTTCCGCGTCCTCTTCCGACGCCGCCTGCTCACGTTCCAGCCACGGCCCGGCCACGTAACCGATGACGACGCCGGCGGCCACTTCCGCGGCCAGCCAGACTCCCGTCCAGAACGGGTCCGGACCAATGTCAGTGAGGCGTCCGATTCCCGCAGAGCCGCGCGCAAGCCAGGCCAGGCCAAAGGCCAGGAGCCCGGCTGCCAGTCCCGCCAGGATCCCCAGCACCAGGGTGGAGACCGTCGCCGTGAACCAGCGGGCACGGATCTTGATGGAAAGCCACTCATCGAAGTGGTTTTCACCCTCGCGGAGGAACCACCATCCGGCCAGCACACCCGCCAGCACCGGGACAATCAGGGCAACAAAGGCGTAGTCCAGCGGCCCGGACGGAATGGCGGCCAGCACGGGGATGGAAGGCAGCGGTCCGACGGCGGTTCCCAGCGGGCCTACCTGCGAGCCGATCCCCATCGCAAAACCGGCCCCGGACGTCCAGGCGAGGGCGAAGACCGCGAGGTTGGGGAGGAACCCGAGCTGTGCGATGGTCAGGGCGGCGCCCCCGACGGCGCCGGCGTCGAGCGCCTCGTAGACGGCGACCACGAGGTTCCAGTGGATGAACAGATCCACCGCCAGGAGCACGGCAGCCAATGCCAGCGCGGACAGGGTGGCCACAAACCCGGCTTTGGCGGCGGAGGCAAGGTAGGAGCCGGCCCACCGCGAATGCTGGCTGGTGCGGGAGATCCAGTCCACGGCGTCGACGCCGATCAGCCGGCTCCAGGACCCGGCCTCGCGCCGCGCGCCGATCACCATACCCAGCGCGTAGGGAATGAGCGGGACCAGCATGGCGAACCAGGGGTTGATGCCGACGTCGGGGGTACGGCATACGAAGCCGGTGGCCGTACCGAAAGCCGCGTAGACAATCCACGAGCCGAGCAATGCCTGCCACAGCTGGTCTGTATAGGACGCGCGGGCAAGGCGGCGGCCGGCCCTCCATGCAAGGAGGAAAGGGAGCAGGGTGAGGCCCAGCGGAACCAGCGACAGAACGCCGGTTTCCCCGTTGCCGGCGGCGTCGGAGCCCGCGGCGCTGAGTTCCAGCGGGACTCCGTGAACCAAAAGCCAGGATTGCCCCGCCAACCGGGCCAGGACGTCGAAGGAGCTGTCCCGGAAGCCGGCAGTGGCCCACACTGCGATGATCGGGGCAATCACCACCAGCGCGGAAATGATGGCTGCCTGCGCCGTTTCGAGGGCACCCTGCAGCCACAAGGGCATGGGAAGGCCACGGTCTCCGGTCTGGTCAGCACGCATTTTCATCGTGCCCCATGGTGTCACGGCACGGGCGTCCCGGCCGGGAACGACAGGCTCATCCGGCGGATCGGCCGGAACTCCAACGCAAGGCTGTGCCGGAGCTTTTCGCAGTGGGCGGCCGTAAAATTGAACTGTCCACAACGAGTGGAATGGAGGAAGAAATGACTACCGCATCCCCACATGCACACGGCGTCCATTTTGGCCGGGCAGACGTCCAAAACGCCGGCATGGGAGTGGGAATTGTTTTGATGCTGGTCGGTGTCCTGGGCTTCATCCCCGGTATCACCACCCAATACAGCGAACTGATGTTCCTCGGACCGGCGTCGCACGCCATGTTCCTGGGGCTGTTCCAGGTGTCCATGCTGCTCAACATTGTGCAGCTGGCCATCGGTGCCACCGGCTGGGCCATGTCCCGGACAGAACACGGAGCAAGGAACTTCCTCCTGGGGGCAGGCGCTCTGTACATCGTCCTGGCCATCTTCGGGCTCCTTGTCGGAGTAGATTCGGCGGCGAATTTCCTGGCCCTGAACATGATGGATAACTGGGCCCATCTGGTGCTGGGCGTCGTAATGATTGTTGCCGGCTGGCTGTTCTCCAGGACGGCGGCCCGCAGGACATAGCCCGGAATCCGTAAACCGGGAAACAGGAGCCGCGAATGAAGGAACAACCTTAAGTTCTGAAGATATTCGTCCTACTGGCTGGTGCAGTTTCCGCCGTCTGCGGGGGCTGCACCAGCGTCCAGGAAAGTTCCGCACGCACAACGACGCCGGGAGCCCCCAAGGGGGACTCCCGGCGTCGTTGTGCTGTTCGCTTCGCCTGACGCGTCGGTCCGTTCAGCGGCGCGTCAGGGATGCACTAGCGGCGCAGCTTAGCGGCGGGCGTCGCGGTCAACGCCGTCCGCGTCGATGTGCTCCTTGCGGACTTCCTCATTGACGGTGACGTCGTCCTGGACAACGTCCTTGTCGAGGCGGACCCGCTCCACCGGAACGGTTTCCTTCTCGACGACGGGGCGCTCCTCGTGGAGGACAACCTCGTGCTCCTCTTCGCTGATGTCCGGACCGCGCAGGGCTTCGCCGCGGTTGGCATCCGTGATGGGTTCGCGCTCCAGGCGGACTTCTTCACGCTGCACGGGGACGGTCTTGGTGACGTTTTCCGTGGTGACGTACTTCCGCAGCCGTGCCCGGCCAGTGGTTTCGCGCTCGGTGCCAACGTGGAGCCGCTCCTCGGAACGGGTCATGGCGTCGTCCGTGGTGGGGCCGGAGGTGTCGTGGCCCACGGTGCCGCGGGTGTTGTCGCGGTCAAGGTCGCGGCCAATACCCGTGGTGGGAGTGCCGGCGTTCAGGTCTGCATCGCCCTGGAAGTCAACATCCTTCCGGGTGTCCAGATCGTCGTTCCGGGTATCCGAGTAGGTGCGGGCACCACGCTCGTAGTACGTGTAGAGGCGGTCCTCCTCCTCAGGGGTGAGGTGCCCGTCCACGTCCACGCGGGGAGCGTCCTTGACGTGTTCCTTGGTGTACGGCACCACCAGGTCGTCGCCCTGGCTGTGTGCTCCCTCGACGGGAACGAAGGACTGCGAGGTGCCGAAAAGGCCCGTCTTGACGGTGACCCATGTGGGCTCGCCCGTGTCGTCGTCCGCGTAGAGCTGGCCGATTGAGCCGATCTTTTCGCCATCTGAACCGATGACGTTGCCACCCTTGGTGAGCAGGCTTTCGATGTTTTCCCTGTTGAGCATGACGTCTCCTTGGATGTGTCGTTGCGCTGGGCTTAACTAACTACTTTGGATGGTCCTGCACCGGGGTCCGGTGCAGGGTTCCGCCCCGTCTGCTTGAGGCTCTGCGTTAGCTGCCCTCCTACACTAAGCATGCTTAGCATCATATGCAAAGCCTACTTAGTAATTTTTTTCAGTTCGGCGTCCTCCTGTTCACGCAGCCTTTCCCTCGGGGTAACGTTTTCTCCCCCGCACGGCAACGCCGCCCGCCCACGGTGGAGGGGTGAGGATCGCAATTGTTGCTGAATCATTCCTGCCGCTGATGAACGGCGTAACGCATTCCATCCTGCGCGTGCTGGAACACCTTGAGAGCCGGGGCGACGACGTCCTGGTGATCGCGCCTTCCACACTGGACGGGGAGGCGCCGGACCATGTGCGGGGTGCGGAAATCCTCCGGCTGCCGGCGGTGCCGCTGGCGGGCTATGCAAACGTCAGGGTGGCGATGGGCGGTGTGTACCGGGTCAAGCGAATCCTTGCCGACTACGCACCGGACGTTGTCCATCTCGCCTCGCCGTTCGTGCTTGGCTGGCGGGCGGCGCAGGCGGCGCACCAGCTCGGCATTCCCACTGTTGCCGTCTACCAGACCGAGGTTCCCAGTTACGCGGCGAGATACGGTGTGCCGTTCCTGGAGAACTGGGCCTGGAACCGGGTTGAAAACATCCACCTGCTGGCCACCCGCACCCTGGTGCCGTCCACGTTCGCGCTGAACCAGTTGCGCGGCCGCGGCATCCCCAGGGTGAAGATGTGGCGCCGGGGAGTGGATACGGCACGGTTTTCACCGGACAAGCGCGACGACGGATGGCGGGCTTCCGTGGCCCCCGGCGGCCAGCGGGTCATCGGCTACGTGGGACGGCTGGCCGTGGAGAAACAGGTGGAGGACCTGGCCGCCCTGGCCGGGATTCCCAACACCAGACTGGTGGTTGTTGGCGACGGGCCGCAGCGGGCTGTCCTCGAGGACGCCTTGCCTGATGCGGTCTTCACTGGCTTCCTGGGCGGTGAGGAGCTGGCACGAGCAGTGGCGTCCTTCGACCTCTTCGTGCATCCGGGCGAGTTCGAGACCTTCTGCCAGACCATCCAGGAGGCCATGGCGTCGGGGGTTCCGGTGGTGGCCACCGGCCGGGGCGGGCCGCTGGACCTGGTGGAGAACTCCCGGACCGGCTGGCTCTATGAGCCGGGCGACCTGTCCGGGTTGCGCGGCCATGTGCTCGACCTGATGGGCGACGACGCCAAACGCCGCGCGTTCTCTGCCGCAGCCCATGCCTCCGTGCAGGACAGGACATGGCCGGCGCTCTGCGAGGAACTGGTCCGGCACTACGGTGATGCCATGGCCGCCGCGCCTGCCGGGACAGCTGCGGGTCCCCGGGCTGGAGCGGCGCAGTGAAGATTTCGGTGATCGGCTGCGGCTATCTTGGTGCCGTCCATGCGGCCACCCTTGCATCCATGGGCCATACCGTGGTGGGGATCGACGTCGATCCCGGAAAGGTGGAACAGCTGGCGCGCGGCGCTGCCCCCTTTCACGAACCCGGCCTGGACGAACTCCTGCGGGACGGCCGGAGCACCGGCCGTCTCACTTTCTCCACCGACGCCGCTGCCGTGAAGGGCGCACAGGTCCACTTCCTGTGCGTGGGCACCCCGCAGGACAAAACGTCCGACGCCGCCGACCTCACCTTCCTGGTCTCCGCGATCGAAACGCTGCTGCCGCACCTGGCCGCCGGCGCCGTCGTCGTGGGTAAGTCCACGGTGCCCGTGGGCACGGTGGAGATGCTGCGCGGCGTGCTGGACTCCCGTCCGGACGTGCTGCTGGGCTGGAACCCGGAATTCCTCCGCCAGGGGACCGCGGTGAAGGACTCTCTGGTACCGGACCGGCTGGTGTACGGCGTGGACGGCGGGCGCGGAGCCGCCTTCCATCCCCGCACCGGCGCACCGCTCGGGGTTACGGCGGCACTGGATGCGGTCTACGAGCCGCTCCTCCGGGCTGGCATACCCCGCCTGGTCTGCAACTTCGCCACGGCGGAGCTCATCAAGTCCGCGGCCAACGCCTACCTCGCCACCAAAGTAAGCTTCATCAACGCCGTGGCCGAACTGTGCGACGCAAAAGGGGCGGACGTGGCGGAGCTGGCCGAGGCCATGGGCATGGACCCGCGCATCGGCGGAAGGTATCTGCACGCCGGCCTGGGTTTTGGCGGCGGCTGCCTCCCCAAGGACATCCGCAGCTTTCGGACCCAAGCCGTCCAGGCAGGGGTCACTGCCCTTGACGACTGGATGCGGCTGGTGGATTCGGTCAACCTGGGCCAGCGCGAACGGACGGTCAGCGTGGCCGCCGGGCTCTGCGGCGGCAGCGTTGCCGGCCGCTCCGTCACCGTGCTCGGCGCGTCCTTCAAACCGGACACTGACGACATCCGGGACTCCCCCGCCCTGGACGTTGCCGACCGGCTTGCCGGGGCCGGGGCGCACGTGACCGTCACGGATCCCAAGGCGGTCAACCACGCCTGGCGCCGCTATCCGCGCCTCAAGTTCGAGGCCTCGACGGAGCAGGCACTCGAGGGCGCCGAGCTGGTGCTGCTGCTCACGGAATGGGATGAGTACCGCCGCCTCTCCCCAACAGCTGCGGGTGCACGGGTACGACGGCGCGTGGTGCTGGACGCGCGGAACGTGCTGGATGCCGCGGCCTGGCAGGCCTCCGGTTGGCTGGTGCGCGGTTTGGGGACCGGCGCTGCCGCGCACCCGTCCGAGCAGGCACCCGCTCCGCTTCCTTCCTGACTTCCCAGGCCGCCCAGGCCCGGATCCGGAAGCCGGTCAGCCCAGCAGGCCGAGCTCCTCAAAGGCGAGTGCCACGCCGTTGCCGGCCGGCCCGGCGGTGGTCCGGTCCGCGACTGCCAGGACCGCCGGGTGCCCGCCCTCCACCGCGATGCCCACGCCGGCGTACTCCAGCATTTCGATGTCGTTGGCGCTGTCCCCGATGGCCACGATGTCCGCACGGTCAAGGCCCAGGTGCTCCTCCACCACCTGGATGCCCACGGCTTTGTGTGTTCCGGCCATGAAGATCTCGCCGGCGCGGTCGCCCAGGGCGGAGAGGGAACTGGGAATGAGGCCCACCTGCGGCCCCAGCCCGTCCACCAGCTGCTTCAGCGGCACCGGGGAATCAAAGCAGGATATTTTGGCGTAGGACGTGGAGCGAAGGTCGTCGCTGTACTGCATCGGCCCCAGGATGTCCTCCAGCGGGTCCACGTCGGTGCTGAGGACCCCGTCGTGCTGCGCCCGGCCGGCGAAGATGGGGCCGAGCACCTCCCGGAGCCTCTGGTCCACGCCTGTCCGGCCGTGCAGCGCCTCGGGTGCTTCCAGGATGTAGGCGGCGCCATGGGCGTCCAGTGTCTCCACAATGAGGGCCGCCAGGTCCGGATCAAAGCGCGTGTCCTTGAGGATCTCTCCCCCGAGCTCAACGCGGGCTCCGGCCCCGGTGATACTGCCGTCGAAGCCGGCCTCCAGGATGTGGCTTGGGACCATGGACAGCGGCCGTCCCGTGCAGACGAAGACCAGGTGTCCCAGCCGGCGTGCGGTCCGGACAGCGTCTACGTGCGCAGCGGGCGCCAGTCCGTGGTCGGCATAGGTGCCGTCGATGTCGAGGAAGATGGCACGTGGGCGGACGGTCTGCTGGCTGCGCATGCCAAAACTCCTTGGTTTGTTGCGGGGACAATCAATCCTATCGAAGCCCCAGCCCGCCGCCCCCGCGGGATTCACCAGCAAATAGCGAAAGTGGTGCATTCCGGCCGGGAAAACTGACAGTCATCCCGTGATAATCAAACTCTTGCAGAGCAGTAAGCACGCTGATTGAATTATGGAACCGGAAATGGGGGCCCGGCACAACTTACTGACAAGGAGTGACAACATGGGCATTCTCGGATTTCTCATTTTGGGCCTGATCGCCGGCGCCATTGCGAAGGCTATCCTGCCCGGCCGCCAAGGTGGAGGCTGGGTGGTTACCCTGGTCCTCGGCGTTGTCGGCGCCATCCTGGGCGGCTGGATCGGTTCGCTGATCTTCGGCGGCGGCCTGGCCGAATTCTTCGATATCCGCACCTGGCTGCTGGCAATTCTTGGTTCAATCATCGTGCTGCTGGTTTATGGCGCGGTCACTAACCGCAGCCACCGCCGCGTATAGCGGTCCCTTTATTCACAAACCTTGAAAGCGCTGTCCCCCTGCGGGGCAGCGCTTTTATGTTGGCAATGACTGGAGTGCTGCGGGTCCGCAACAGCCCCTGGGAAACCGGGGCCGGGCAGCTCACCAAATATCGGTTCCTGCCCTCTATGATGTCCGAGGGGGGTGGAGTCTTGAATAATTCTTGGAGCCACGGCAGGACTGCGTCAGCACAAACTTTCGGCACCGTTCTGGATGCCAGTCCGGACGCGCTGCTGGCCATAGCAACAGACGGCAGCATCGCCCTGGCCAATGCCGCGGCCGGGAGGTTGTTCGGATTCGCCGCCGGGGACCTCATCGGGCGGGACCACCGAACACTGCTCGCCGAAGGCTTCCGCGGCGAAGCGGACCAGCTTTTCGCCCGCCTCCGTGCCCGGGCCGGTGAGCATCCGCCGCCGCGGGAAATCTACGGGCTGCACAGCAACGGGACGGAATTCCCCGCCGAGGCAACGGGATCGTTGCTGCCGTGGGAAGCGGCCCTGCCTTTCCATCCAGCGTCCCAGGGGCCTGCGGCACCCCCAGGGGGTTCGGACGGATGCCGGGGACCAGGCGACGGCGGCCGCGGCCATGACCTGCTGCTTCTTTCGGTCCGGGGTACTTCCCACCGCCAGGCCGCGGATGCCGACCTGCGGGAAGCGATGTCCCTGCTGACCGCCACGCTGGAATCGACAGCCGACGGCATCCTGGTGATGAGTACCGAGGGCAGGGTGGCCGGCTTCAATGACCAGTTCCTCACCATGTGGGGTATCCCGCCGGAGCTCATGCAGGGGGACAGTGAGGAGCCCGTCCTGCGGCTCATCATCGAGCAGGTGGCGGATCCTGCGGGCTTCCTGGCACGGATCAGGGCGCTTGGGGAAGACCCGGCAGCAGAAAGCCACGACGTCCTGGAATTCGCGGACGGGCGTACCTTCGAACGGTATTCGCGGCCACAGAAGGTGGGCGAAAACATCGTGGGCCGCGTGTGGAGCTTCCGCGACGTCACGCCACGGCGCAAAGCCCAGGAGCAGGCCCACCAGGCCATGCTGGACCTCGCCGCGCAGGCCGAGAAGCTGCGGGCGATGGCTTTCCAGGACCCGCTGACGGGCCTTGCCAACCGGGCCGTGTTCAACGACGCCCTGGCTGGTGCCCTGCAGGAACCGCGGCTCAAGGCCGTTGACGTCCTGCTCCTGGACCTGGACGACTTCAAGGAAGTCAACGACATCCTTGGCCACCAGGCCGGCGACGACATGCTGGTTGAAGTGGCCCGAAGGCTCCGCGGCTGCGCCCCCACTGCCGACGTCGTGGCCCGGCTGGGCGGAGACGAGTTCGTGGTGCTCCTGACCGCATGCCCGGACGCGGATGCGATCGCCCAATGCATCGTCCGGTGCCTGCACGTCCCCGTCACGATCCAGGGCACAGTCCTGCGGCCCAGCCTCAGCCTGGGACTCGCATCGCTAGGCCGGGACAGCGTGGGGGCCTCCGAGCTGCTCCGGCAGGCGGACATCTCGATGTACGCGGCAAAGGCCGCCGGCAAGAACCGCTTCCTGCGGTTCCACCCGGACATGATGACCGCCCTGGTGCAGCGGACCCATATGGAAGCCGGCCTGCAGCTGGCCGTGGCCCGGGGCGAAATATCGGTCGACTTCCAGCCAATCGTGTCCCACCGCATGGGCCAGGTGGTCACGTTCGAGGCGCTGGCCCGGTGGGACAGGGACGGCGGGCGGGTCCCGCCGTCGGTCTTCATTCCGCTGGCCGAACGCACGGGACTGATCAACGAGATCGGCGCAGAAGTGATGGCGCTGGGCATGGTGCAGCTGGCGCCGTGGCTGGGCGAGGATCCATCCCGGTCGCTCGCAGTGAACGTTTCGGGCGTCCAGCTGCAGGACCCCCTGTTTGCCCAGACGGTCCTGCGGCTTGCGGAGGCCAGTGGCGTGGCGGCCTACCAGCTGGTCGTTGAGGTCACCGAGAGTGTGTTTTTCGACGCCGACTGCAGCCTCATCAAACAGCTCAGCACGCTCCGTGAGGAGGGAGCCAGGGTTGCCCTGGACGATTTCGGCACCGGCTATTCCTCCCTGGGCAGACTGCAGGACCTGCCGGTGGACACGGTGAAGATCGACAGGACTTTTGTCTCCATGGTGCGCACCGGCAACGAGCGGCTGCCCATCCTCAGTTCCATGATCAACATGGCCCACAGCCTTGGTTTGACCGTCACGGCGGAGGGTGTGGAAACGGCGGCACAGGCAGATTACCTGGCGGCCCTGGATTGCGATTCGCTGCAGGGTTACCTGTTTTCGCTGCCGCAGCCGGGGCGTCGGCTGGAGAACGCGCTGCAGCAGGCAGAGGAAGCGCTCACTGCGCTGAAGGACCGGTAGGACGGACGACGGCGGCTAGCCTGCTAGGCGGCCTGCTTGCGGCCTGCCTGCTTGGAGGTTTTCTTTGCTGCTTTGGGGGCGGGAGGCGCTGGGTGCTGGACTGCAGGCTCTTCGGGTGCGTCGATTGCCTGGGCTCCGCCTGCCGGCTCGACCACCGCCTGGCCTTCCCCTGTTTCGAGGTCACCTGAATACCCGGGGTAGGCCATTTCGGCGGCCCGGTTACGGCGCCAGCGCCGGAGCAGGTCGGCCGCGGCCAGGATGCCAGCCAGCGGACTGAGGACCGCAACGGTGTAAACGAACAGCATCCAGGTCAGCGTGGTCAGCGGGGGCTGGTTGTTGTGCAGCAAGGACAGCCCGCCCAGGAGTCCCACAGCCCAGAACAGCACCACGGCGGTAAGGACTGCTGCGGCCGGAAAATACTGGTTGCTCACGATCTTTTTCAGGGTTTCCATGCACTTTCCTCCTGCCTGGCCGGGGCACGGCAACAGCCGCTCACCACAAGTATGGGGCTCAGGATCGGCCAAACCCTGCAAGACGCCTCGGCGAGTGATGAACGTAACTGGGGCGGCCGCCGTCGTCCGCTTTTGCAGGGATCTTCCGCGGGCTCAAGCCGCGCACTAGCGTGAGGCATGTCCGCTCAAAAACCCCCGCAGGAGGTCCCCATGCGCAAAGTCACTGCCGGCCTGTTCCACTCCGTGGACGGCGTGGTGTCCGATCCCTACAAGTTCCAGTTCGACAGCTTTGACGACGAACTGGGCGCCGGCCTGACCACCATGATGGAAACGGTGGACACGGTGGTGCTGGGCCGGGTGAGCTACCAGGAGTGGGCCGCCTACTGGCCCACCGCGCCCGTGGACGAGGACTTTGCCGCGTTCATCAACCCGGTGGAGAAGTTCGTGGCGTCGCGGACCCTGGCGGAACCGCTCGAATGGCAAAACTCGCACCTGATGGACGCGCCGCTGGAAGAGTTCGTAGCAGGGCTCAAAAAGCGCGACGGCGGCGAGATCGCCGTGTGCGGCAGCATCTCGGTCACGCGGCAGCTGCTGTTCGCCGGGCTGCTGGATTCCCTGACGCTCATGACGCACCCGGTGGTGGCGGGGAGCGGGCGGCGCCTCTTCCAGGACGGCGACCCCACCACCCGGCTGGTACTCCTGGACCAGTCCCGGACCAGCAAGGGCAACGTGATCACCACCTACGGGCGGCTTGAGGCGTAAGCCCTACTATCAGTGCCGTTACTGTGACAGGGTTTGGATATGGGTAAAGAACCTCTGGATCCGGATGACGGTGCAGTTCCCGGCACCGGCGTCAATGACCATGCCTGGGAGCGGGAGCACCGGCATCCCACCCCTGAACAGGCCCGCTCCATCGGATACCGGCGCAGGGACGCCGAGGCGAAACTCGAGCAGCACCAGCAGGAGGCCCGGGAGAAGGCCGAGCACGCGGACGAACAGGGCGCCCCGGGCGGGGACACCGCGGACCAAGACAACCCAGACCAGGACAACCAAAAGGACGCTCCGGCAAAGGGCTGAGGCCTTCAGGCGCCGCGTTGCGCTGCAGGTTCAGCGCGGATGGTTCACCCGGGTTGGTTCAGTGGTGCGCAGCAATGACCCGTCCGATGGCGGCGATGTCGCCTGGCGTCGTGCGGCAGCACCCGCCGATGATGCGGGCGCCGTGCTCCAGCCAGGCGGCGGCCCCGCCGGCGGGATCTGTTGGTTCGGCGTCCCCATCCTGGGCGGAGGCTGTGGCCGGACCCCAGGTCTTGGTCGCCGGATCGTACGTTTCGCCTGAGTTAGGGTAGGCCACCAGCGGTTTGTCCGTCGCGCTGTGGAGGGCGGCGAGCGCGGGAGCGACCAGGTGCAGCGGCACGCAGTTCACGCCGATCGCTGCGGCCAGGGGGTGTGCATCAAGGAGCCCGGCAACTGCCGTCAGCGGGGTGCCGTCGCTGATGTGGGCGCCGTCCCGCAGGGAGAACGTGAACCAGGATTCGACGCCGAACTCTTCCGTGAGGGAGGCCAGTGCTTCGGCTTCGGCAAACGAGGGGAGCGTCTCGCACGCCAGGAAGTCCACACCCGCATCAACGAGCGCAGCTACCCGGGGCCGGTGGAAGTCCAGGAACTCGTCTTTTCCCAGCGTGTAGTCGCCGCGGTATTCGGAACCATCTGCAAGGTAGGCGCCGTAAGGGCCAACAGAGCCGGCAATGAGCAGCACGCCCGCGTCAAGTTCGGCGGTCAGGTGCATGCGGCGGGCCTCATCCGCCAGCTGCACCGACAACGCCACCAGCCCCAGGGCATCGTGGGCGCTCATGCCCCGCCGCGCAAAGCCCTGCGGGGTGGCCTGGTAGCTGGCGGTGGTGGCAATCCTGGCCCCGGCGGAAAAGTAGTCGCGGTGGACGTCCCTGATTAGGTGCGGATCCTCCAGCAGGACTTTGGCAGACCACAGGGGATCGTCCAGGTTGCAGCCGCGGGCCTCGAGTTCCGTGGCCAGGGCGCCGTCGGTGACGAGGTGTTCCCCGGATTCCAGCAGGGACGAGAGCGGTGCAGCGGAAGCCATGTAGTCATAATACGCATTTCATTATGCTTGTAATGATTATTTCTTTCTGTCACGATGGCTGGCAGACGTCACTCGGCGGAGGAAAGAGGCTAGGTTCTTGGACGTTCAACTTCACCCTGTACGCAAGCTCCGCGTCCACTGGCCCATCAGCAGCAGCACCTTCGGGCAGCTGTCCAAGGGCGAGCCGGATGCCTTCCGGGATGATCCGGGCATCGCGCACCTGCTGCAGGCCCTTGCAGAATTCCGGGAACTCGGGGACTTCGGCAACTACAAGCATGTGTTTGAGTCCAGCCTCGGTTTCGAGGGGTTCACCACAGCCGAGGGCGCAAACCCCACCCTCGGACGGGTGGGTGAGCAGACCCTTTCGCCAACCTTCGTCTTCACGACGTACTTCGACGCCTCACTGGGGGACGCCGCCGTCGAGCGGTTCATGCGCCGCCTCGTGGACATCCACCCGTGGGAGGTGCCGGTTATTGAAGTGACCGGTCCCGTCAGCGTCTCCAGCACCGCGCTGGCACCGCAGGTAGAAGCATCAAAGACTGAAGCGCCCATGGCAGAAGGAGCCGCAGCATCATGACGGACACCAGCACCACCTCGCTCTGGGAGGGCCTGCACTCGGTGATCGCGGGCAGGCAGTTCGTGGACCTGACGCATGCCTTCCACCCTGGCCAGCCCCACTTCGCCGCCTTTCCGGATGAGCAGCGCGCAGCCCTCTTCGACCTGGACAAGGGTGACGGCTTCACTGCCCACCGCTACACAATCGTGGGCCAGTGGGGAACCCACGTTGACCCGCCCTCCCACTTCATCCGCGGCGGCAGGACGCTGGACCAGATCCCGGTGGAGGAGATGATCCTTCCGCTGGTGGTTTTGGACATCAGCCAGCGGGTGGCCGGCAATCCGGATGCCACCCCCACCCTGCAGGACGTACAGGAGTGGGAAACCCGGAACGGGCCCATCCCGCAAGGTTCCTTTGTTGCCCTGCGTACCGGATGGAGCGGCCGGTGGCCCGACGCCGGGGCGATGGCCAACCGGGACAGCGAGGGCATCAGCCACACGCCCGGCTGGTCCATGGACGTGCTGTCCTTCCTGGTTGAGCACCGTGCCGTGGCAGCGGTCGGCCACGAGCAGACTGACACGGACCCGGGCCTGGCAACCTCCCGGCAGGACTTCAGCCTGGAAACCTATGTCCTGGAACAGGGCTGCTGGCAGATCGAACTGTTGGCCAACCTGGACGGACTGCCGGAATCCGGCGCCGCCGTCGTTGCCTCCTGGCCAAAGCCCCTCGCCGGCAGCGGCTTCCCGGCAAGGGTGTTCGCCATCTGCTGACTCGGCTGTGCTCCCCTGCCCTGCGGCCGGCAGCTCCCCAATCGCCGGAAGAGAACACGGTCGCCGGGGCGTTCCGGCGTCCACGTACTGTTCCGGCGAATCCGGCGCGCCAGTCGGTGACACATCGGAAGCCGGGGAGGGAAAGCCCCTCCACTAGACTCGACACCATGCCAAAAACCTCCAGCATGGGCCGCGGAATCATGGCCCTTCTTGCTGTGGGTGCACGCCATGCCGCGGGACAGCCCGGAGGAACCGTGGCGGACATCGCCGCAGACCTCGGCAAGGACCGCAGCCAGGTTTCGCGCAGCCTCCGCAGCGCCGAACAGGAGGGCTTCCTCCACAAAACGAGCCAGCGCACCTACAGCCTGGACTGGTCCGTCCTCACTGACGCCCAACTGCTTACCGAGCGCCGTTTGGAGTCCGACGGCGGCACCGCCCTGGACACGCTGGCGGGAGAAACGGACGAGGCATGTTTCCTGGGGGTCCTTCACGGGGACAGCACGGTGACCATCGGCGAAAGCGTCCCGGCCAGCAGCAACCTCGTGGGCTCCTGGCTGGGCCGGCCCTACCCCGCGTACTGCAGCGATGCCGGGCAGGCGGTGCTGTGGGAAGCGTCGGAGGCGGAAGTGCGGACCGTCTTCGCGGATGTGGCGTTTGTGCGGCACGGCCCCAACACGCCCACCGGCGTGGACGACTTCCTGGCGCGGCGTGAAGCTGCCCGGAAGCGGGGCTACTCGATCGTGGATGAGGAAGCGGAACCGGGACTCTATTCCCTGGCTGTCCCCGTCCGGGACTTCAAGGGTGACGTGGTGGCGGCGCTGCAGATCGTGGGCATCAAAGACAGGCTGGAACCGCGCCGGCAAGCCTGCGCGGACGCGCTGGTGGCCCGGGGAAAGTGGCTCGAGCAGAGGCTCGGATTTCAGGAGCCCTAGCGTGCGCTCCCGCTGGATCCGATCCGTTCAGCGGCCCTGGTGAGCACGGCCGCCGCAGCTGCCGCATCCGGACCGATCCCGGCACTGCTGCCCAGCACACTCAGCGAGGCAAGGATGGCGCCGCCGGTGTCACGGACGGGCACCGCGAGCTCCACAACGCCATGTTCGAATTCTTCGGCCGCGGTGATAAACCCGGCATCACGGTCGCGGACCATGAGGTCCCAGACCCCACCAGTTGAGTGCGCGGCCCCCGGTCCGCCGATGCCGATGTAGTTCACGTCCTGCAGCAGGGCATCCAGCGCCGGCCGGTCAAAGTCCCACAGCAGCGCCCGGCCGGCGCCGGTGCACCAGGCCGGGGTCACCATGCCGGGCTTGACGAAGCTGCCGGGGATGGCGTCGTTGCTGGAGGCCCGGACCAGGATCACGCGGTAGCCGTCCAGGACGGAGAGCCGGGCGCGCAGTCCCAGCGCCGCAACCAGCGCCTCAAGTTCGGTTTTCGCTTCCCGGACCCAGCCGGTGTTCAATGCCGCAGCCAGGCTGAAGAAGCGCGGACCGGTCCGGAATGGCCCGCGGTCCACGCGCTCCAGCAGTCCGAGGTCGCACAGTTCCTGCGCCAGGCGGGAGACGCGGCTCTGTTCCATGTCCAGCTCCGCGGCCAGCTGCGAAACGCCCAGCAGTTGGCGTCCCAGCTTCTCCCTGCCTGCCACCAGCCGGACAATCCGGAGCCCCTGCGCCATTGACGACGCCTCAGTGGACGAATCCACGCTCATCTGCCCCTCCCGGCCGGTCACAAGGCCCCATTCTTCCACGCCCCGCCTTTCAGGGGCGGCGGTGATGCGGCGGAAAGGACGACGGCGACCGTCCGGGAAGGTGCGCAACGCACCTGGCCCCGGCAGCCGCCGTCGTCCGTTCCTGTTACTGCGCCTATGGCGCCACAGCGGCCTTGCGGCCGTGCCGGAAGTGGAACCAGATGTAGCAGGCGGCCACAAAGGGGATGCCGAAGTAGAGCGCGGCGGCCTGGGTGGGATCGAGGGCGATGCCGACCAGGGAGATCACGCACAGCGAGAACGCCAGGATGGGCACCAGCGGGAACAGCGGGGCTTTGTAGGCGAGGGTGGAGACGTCGCCGCCGTTGCGGACGAATGCGCGGCGGTGGAAGAAGTGCGAGGCGGTAATGGACATCCATACGCCCACCACGGCGAAGCCGGCCACGGAAACCAGCACCAGATAGACCGTCTCCGGGGCCACCACACTGCTGATCAGCGATGCGACGCCGCCCACCATGCTCACCGAGAGCGCGATGAGGGGGATGCCGCGGCGCGTCAGCTTCTTGAAGGCGCGGGGGGCGTGGCCTTCGTCCGCGAGGGAGTAGAGCATGCGGGCGCAGGAGAACAGGCCGCTGTTGCCGGCGGAGAGCAGCGCGGTGATTATCACGAAGTTCATGATGTCGGCCGCGAACGGCAGGCCGATGGCGGAGAAGACCGTGACGAACGGGCTCTCATCGAGGCCCACCTCGTTGTACGGAATGGTGGCGGCGATGACGGCGATGGCTCCGACGAAGAAGATCAGCAGGCGGAGCACCGTGGTGCGCAGGGCCTTGGGGATGCTGGTGGCCGGGTCCTTGGTTTCACCGGCGGCCACGCCGATAAGTTCCGAGCCGGAGAAGGCGTAGAAGACCGCGAGTACGGTAACCAGGACGCCCGTGAAGCCGTTGGGGAACAGACCGCCCTCGGTGGCGAAGTTCTCGAACAGGAACGGGTGCTCTCCCCCGCCGCCGAGCGGGCGGAAACCGAACAGGGCCGCACCGCCCAGGACAATGAGGCCGATGATTGCGGCGACCTTGACGATTGCGAACCAGAACTCGGACTCGCCGAAAAACTTGGAGGACACGGCGTTGAAGCCGAAGAGCACGGCCGCGAATACCAGGCACCAGACCCAGACCTCCACGTCCGGGAACCAGCGTTGCATGAGGAGCCCGGAGGCGGTGAACTCGGAGCCGATGGCCACCGCCCAGCACAGCCAGTAGAGCCAGGCGGTGGCGAAACCCGTGGCGGGGCCGATGGAGCGGGCGGCGTAGATGTGGAATGCGCCGGACACCGGGTAGGCGATGGCAAGCTCGCCGAGGCAGGCCATCACCAGGTACACAACGAAAGCGCCGATGAGGTACGCGATGACGGCGCCGAGCGGGCCGGCCTGGGAGATGGTGTAGCCGGAGCTCAGGAACAGGCCGGAGCCGATCACGCCGCCCATGGCGATCATCACCAGGTGGCGCGGGCCCATGGAGCGGCGGAGTCCGGAGTCGGCCGCGGGGGGCCTGGCCGGCTGGGCGTCCAGCTTCACGTCTGTTGTGGGTTCCACGGGCGTCTCCAATGATCGGACTCTGCAATGGGAGCGCGCGCAGTCCCCTGGTCCCGGTCGTTGGCAACGAAGAAATGCGCGGCGGCAGTGTTGAAAGTAGCACGGCTGCCGAATTTATAGTCATCAAATACATGAGATCATGCTTATATTGCACGCTATTACGACTGGCGAGCGGGATTCGAGCGGCCAGCGTCGCCGCGCATGTCACGTCCAGGGGGCTGAGCCAGCGGCACTGTCCACGGCGGTAGAAGCTGATCGGGCTGAACCCCGGGAGGTGCCGGAGAGTCTGGGTTGGCGCCCGCCCTGGAGCACTTCGTTTGCTGCCTGCCGAACGGTAAGCCTACGTCCACCAGACCAGGCAAGCCCGAAGCGAATGGGGCCAGCTTCAGCCCGGGCTTTGTCGATAATGGCATCAACACGTCGTCGTTCTGCCTGATCCAGCGAAATACCGCGGTCTGCTCGGTAGGAGTCCGCCGCGGCGAGGAGGCGGGGGGCCAAGTCATAGAGGTTTTTTGACGCATAAACGCCCGCCAATGAGTCAAGGAAAGCAGCCAGATTGCCCTCCGCCCCCAGTTGGAGTGAGGCGCTGATAGCTTCGATGAGCAGGAGCTCGGCACCGTCGTAATCACCAGCCTGTTCGGTGCTCTCTGCAAGATTGGTAAGCACAGCGCCCAGGAGCCACCGGTCCCCCAGCCGGCGGGTCAGCTCCGCGCACGCCCTGCAGAGTTCGAGTGCCCGCAGATGGTCCCCGGCACAGTAAGCCTGGCGGGAGAGGACAACCAGCGCCCCAATTCTGACCCGAAGGCTGACTCCGGGATAGGCCAAGGCTTCCGCTGTGAGCCGCTCGGCAGTAGAGAAATCACCACTTTGTGCTGCCTGCACGGCCAGACACATGATGGTCCACGCTACGCCCTGGCTATTGCCGGACTTTTCAAACGCTTCAAGGGCGCGGCGGTGGAGGTGGGCCGCCTGGTCATACCTGCCCAAGGTCCATGTCAGAGTGGCTGCTCCGCTAAGGGCTGGTGCTCTAAGCTGCGGCGCCGCATCCGGCGCTGCCTCCACGAGTTCAACGGCAATTCGCTGCTGCTCGGTAACGTCTCCGGTGAGTTCCCAGTAATGCCAAAGCTCTCCCACCAGGCGAAGGGCCAGTTCAGTCGAACCATCCGGCCCTGCTGCCCAAAGCAGTGCTGCGCGGAGGTCGAGGGCTTCGGCGTGAAGCATCCGGAATGCCTCCACCTGGCCAGCACCCCACAGTAGCGGACCCAATGTCTCAGCCAGGGCAAGGTAGTACTCGGCATGCCGCCGGCGCACCTCGTGTTGCTCAGGAACCAGCGCCAGCCGGTTACGCGCAAACTCATGGATGGATTGCAGCAGCGTCACACGCCGCCGTCCTGCATGGTCGGTGTAGCGACGCAGCAGGCTGTGGTCCGCGAGCGCGGACAGCAGTTCTTCAGTGGATGGCGCGCCAGAGGAAAAGGAGCCGCGCACGGCGTCAATCGCTTCCGTCGTTGGATCGTTGGCGAAAACACCGAGTTGACCGAAGAGTACGCGTTCAGCGTCCGCCAGTAATTGGTAACTCCACTCGATCGTGGCGGTGAGGGTTCGCTGCCGGCCCGGAAGGTCCGGGAAGGTGGCCCGCAGGGCGGCCAGGCTGACCTCCAAGTCCGCGAGGAGATCTTGCTCGCTAAGGTGTCGAAGCTGGGCCGCGGCCAGTTCAATGGCCAGCGGCAGCCCGTCCAGCCGGTGGCACAGGCTAGTGAGTACGGCGGCGTTTCCGTGGTCTAGGGAAAAGCGAGGGCGGACCGTCCGGCCCCGGTTCAAGAGCAGCTTCATTGCCGGCACCTCCCGCAGCTGGCGGGGAGGCAGGGGCGGGTCAAGCGGTGGCAACTCCAGCGGCGCAAGTTCGAACTCATACTCTGGACGCAACCCAAGCCGCCTCCGGCTGGTGGTGAGGATCCGGAGCTCAGGGGCTGCAGTGAGCAGGTCCAGCACCACGGGCCACGCGTCTGCCAAGTGCTCGAAGTTGTCCAGGACCAGCAGCAGGCGGCGGGCATGGAGAAAACGGGACGCGATTTTCAGCGGGTCTTCGCCTGCTGGCGCCTCCAGACCAAGTGCCGCAGCGATGGCACCCGGCACCTGCTCAACCTGGGTGAGCGGGGACAGATTAACCCAGCCCGCACCGTCGGGCATGCGCTCGCCCAAACGCGCGGCCGCCGCCATGGCGAGGCGGGTCTTCCCTGCCCCGCCCGCCCCCGTTACGGTAACCAGCCGGCATCCCTCGGAGCGGTAGAGCGAACACACCTCCCCCAGTTCAACATCCCGGCCCACCATGGGGGTGAGTGCGGCAGGCAAGTTATCGAGGCGCTGCCTGGCGCGGCGGTTTTCGCTCACGGCGGGTGGCCCAAGGGAGACATCCTGGCGCAGCACCAGTGCTTCCAGCTCCTGCAGGCGCACCCCGGGATCAATGCCCAGCTCCGCCGCAAAGGTCTTCCGGGCTGCACGGCATGCGGCGAGGGCGTCTGCCTGCCGGTCGGAGCGGTACAGCGCAAGCACAAGGGACGCCCACAAGCGCTCCCGGTAGGGATGCTGCGATACCAGCCGTTGCAGCTCCCCCACCAACGTGGCGTGGCGGCCCAGTGCCAGTTCGACGTCGAAGAGGTCCTGGTAAGTAACCAGCCGGGCTTCCTCCACCTCTTCGAGGTCAGGGACCAGCAGCTCAATGTCGGCAAGGTCCGGAAAAGCAGGGCAGACGAACAAGTCCAGGGCCTGGCGCAGGCGGACCGCACCGCCAGTGAGTTCGCCCGCTTCTACTGCGCGCTCCCCGGCGGCAAGGTGCGCCCGGAACTGCAGCAGGTCGAGTTCGTCATCCGCAACAGCCAGGAGGTAGCCGCCGGGACGGCTGGCCAGGCGGTGCGAGGCAACCTCCTTATGGCGATTGGGCTCCAGCAGGTTCCGCAGGTTCGCGACGTAGACCTGCAGTTGCGGGCCCGGATGCGCGGGCGGGTGGCCGTCCCAAATGGCTTCAGCAAGGAAGTCGGCTGCTACTACCGAGTTCGCCCGCAGCGCCAGGCATTCGAGGACAATACGCAGGTTGCGGCTGCTGACGGGAACCTGGACGCCGTCAGCGATCACCTGCAACGGGCCCAATGCCCTGATCCACAGTGCGCCCATTGCCGAGCACCCCTCACTGACCGGCCACGGGAACGGGCTGTGCCCTGTCCCGTGGCGTTTATCGACCAGCGACCCCTAGCGCCCGCCCTGCCATACCGCGCCCCGAGGAGCGGCATCAACCCCATCATGCGCCCGGACCCGTTCTGGATCCAGAGTCAGCCGCTGGATTAAGGCTCCGTTAAGTCCTCGGGGCAACTCTTGAGCCACTCAACCCGAGTACATCTGAAAGGAAGATCCAAATGAAAACCACAATTGCGCGCACACTGGTCCCGGCGGCCCTGGCTGCAGCAGCCTTGGTTGCCCCTGCACAGCCGGCATTTGCAGCTCCCGCCGTCCCGGGACCTGTCGATCCCAAGCCCATCGAGGCCGTCTGTTCGGGAAACCCCGATTTCGAGGTCACCCTCACACCTACCGGGAAGGGTGGATTTATTAGTTTGCCTGGGGGCAGGTTTATAACCACATCCCCCAACCTGAGGGTTACGGTCACCGGCCCTACAGGCAAGTCGGTGACGTATGTAGCGACCGGTGCGAACCGGATCGAGAGCGCATCAGATGATGGACTTTTCATCACTGCGACAGGTAGGAACGTCATTACGGTGCCTGAAGTAAATGGACATGATGCAGGCGTTTACGTTACAAGCGGCACCGTCAGCTGGACCCTTAACAGTGACTTCTCCGAACGAGGCGGGATGTTCACGGGCAGCGGCCAGGCGACGAATATTTGCCCGCTTGTTGCTCCCTAGGCCGACTGACTCCTAGCCCAGGTTCCGCTCCAGCATCTGCCCGATGATCCGGGCGCCTTCGGGGAAGGCGCCCGGATTTGTGCCCGAAAAGTTGAGCCGGATAAACGGCCCCGCAGGCTCGGCAGGGAACCACTCGTCCCCGCGGGCAATGATCACACCGGCGGATTCGCAGTCCCGGGTCAGCCGCTGCAGGTCCGTCCCGTCGGGCAGGCGCAGCCACAGGTTCAGCCCGCCCTTGGGCACCTGTTCAATATGCGCCTGCGGGATGTGCTCCCGGACGCTGGTGACCAGCAGGTCGCGGCGGGATTCGAGCTGGTGCCGCAGGCTGCGCAGGTGCGTCTGCCACCCGGGCTGCGTGACGACGTCGAGCGCTGCCGCCTGCAGCAGCCCGCTGACATACATTGACTCTGCCGCACGATCGGCGAGGATACGCTCCCGCGCCGGGCCGCGCGCAATCAGCGCCGCCACCCGGATGGACGTGGACACGCTCTTGGTCAGCGAGCGCAGGTAGACGACGTGCCCCGAGTCGTCACGGGAGGCGACCGGCACGGGGTTGGAGCTGATGCCGAAATCGTGCGCCCAGTCGTCCTCCACAAGGAACGCGCCCTTGGCACGGACCACGTCAAGGACCTTTTCCCGCGTCTCATCTGACCACTGCGCGCCCGTGGGGTTGGCATAGTTGGGCTGCGCATAGAAAACCCTCGCGCCTGATTCCTCGAAGGCGCGGGCCAGCTCGCCCGGGTCCGGCCCGTCCGGCCCCGCGGGCACCGGCACCACCCGCACCCCCGCCTGGGCCGCGGCCAGGATGGCGCCCCAGTAAGAGGGCGACTCCATCAGCAGCGGCTGCCCCCTGCCCACCAGGGCGCTGAAGATAGAGCTCAGACCGCTCTGGCTGCCGGGAAGTACGACGACGTCGCTCGGGTTGGGCGGGGTGGTCCCCGCAGGCGTGGACGCGCCGAGCTCGTGGGCGAACCACGACTGCAGCTCCGGCATCCCCGCGGCGGGAGGCCGCGAGAGTGCAGCGTCTCCGCGGGCGGCGCGGCCGAGCGCAGCCCTGACCAGCCGCTCGGGGAGGAGCTCCCTTGCGGGGTAGCCCGAGTGGAAGGAGATGGCGTCCTGCGGCACATCCCGCATGGTGGATGAGGCCGGCGGCAGTGCCGCAAGCGGGGAGCGGAGGGCCGCCGTCTGCCAGCCGTAATCAGACGGGCGTGCCGTCCGGACCGCCCGCATGAAGGTACCCACGCCGGGCCGGCTTTCGATCATCCCCTGCGCCGTCAGGGTCTGGAGGGCCTTCTGCACCGTGACAGGGCTTGCCTGGTATTGGGCCACCAGGGAACGTGTGGACGGCAGCTTCGCTCCGGGCGCGGCAGTGGCCATCCATGATTTCAGGTGCACCACAATCCGCGAACTGCTATCGTTGTTCATGAGAGACAATAGTAGCGCTACCGTACCTGTGCGCACAGTGTTATCCCGCTCCAGCCCGGCCGGGCTATGGCTTGGCTTGCTCGGAGTTGCGGCCTTTTCGCTCACCGTTCCTTTCACCAAGGTGGCCGTCGCCGGCCTGGCGCCGCTGTTTATCGGTTCGGGCCGTGCCGTGGTCGCGGCTGTTCTGGCCGGTGCCGCACTGGCACTGACCCGGCAGGCACTCCCCCGCGGGACGCAATGGTTTCGTGTTGCGGTAGTGGCGGCCGGCGTCGTGATTGGCTTTCCGCTACTCACCTCCTTCGCCCTCACCAGCACCGCCGCAAGCCACGGCGCCGTGGTTATCGCCCTGCTCCCGGCCGCGACGGCTGCCGCAGCCGTGATCCGCGGGCGGGAACGACCGCCGGCAGCCTTCTGGCTGGTCACCGCTGTGGGCGCCCTTGCGGTGACCGCTTTCGCCTCCGTCCAGTCCGGCGGCCTTGGAGTCCTGCATTGGGCGGACCTGCTGCTCGTCGGTTCCGTGGTGGCCGCCGCGGTCGGTTACGCGGAGGGCGGCCTGCTGGCCCGTGAGCTGGGCTCCTGGCAGACCATTTCGTGGGCGCTGGTTCTCGCCTCACCGTTGATGCTGGTCCTGGCCGCCGTCTCCGCCGCCCAGCAGCCGCCGTCGGCCACTCCCGCACAGTGGGCAGCATTCGGGTACCTCGCCGTGGTGAGCATGTTCCTGGGCTTCTTCGCCTGGTACCGCGGCCTGGCCATCGGCCCCATCGCCCGGGTAAGCCAGATCCAGCTCGTCCAGCCCGTGCTGACCATCTGCTGGGCGGCGCTCCTGCTGGGCGAAACCCTGGCCTGGTCCACGGTCCTGGGGGGACTGGCCGTCATCCTGTGCGCCGCGGCCGCTGTCCGGGTGCGGCTCCAGCCCGCCCCGGCAGCGTATTCCGAACTCGACCCCGCACCGCTTCAGACAGTAAAGGACTAGCTCCATGTACATTCCAGCCCACTTCGCCGCGGTCCCCGAAACAGTCCGGCACCTGCTGACCAGGCCGGGCGCAGCAAACCTGGTCACCGCAACCCCACAGGGGCTTGTGGCCACGCTCCTGCCGTTCGTCTACGATCCCGACGCCGGCGAGTACGGCGCGCTGCAGGGGCACCTGGCGCGGAACAACACGCAGTGGTCCGAGCCCGCCGCCGGGGAGGCTCTGGCCATCATCCAGGGTGCGGATGCCTACATTTCCCCGTCCTGGTATGCGTCCAAGGCCGAGCACGGGCGCGTTGTCCCCACCTGGAACTACACCACGGCGCACGTGTACGGGCGGCTGGTGATCCATGATGATCCTGTTTGGCTGGACCGGCAGGTCCGGCGGCTGACCGGCGTGCACGAGTCCGGTTTCGACCACCCCTGGGGCGTGGACGACGCACCGGAGCGTTACATCGCCGGGCAGCTGCGCGCAATCGTGGGCGTAGAACTGGTGATCACCCGGATCGAGGCCAAGGCCAAGCTGAGCCAGAACCGGCCCGCAGCGGACGTGGACGGCGTCGTGGCAGGGCTGGCAGCCCGTGGCCAGTCGGAGGCCGCGGCGGACGTCGAGCAGGCGCGCCCCCGACCCAACTAGGTTTTTTCCGGCACCTCCGTGGCGTCACCGCCCTCGGAAGTCAGGCAGCCTTGACCAGTTCCTCGCTCTGCTCCCACAGGCGGCGGGCCAACTCGGCGTCGTAGGCCTGGGGGTTGGCCTTGGCCAGCGCGCGCTTGTAGTAGTACGCACCGGAGATCCAGTCCTTGCCCGCAGTCCCGTTGACCAGCCACAGCAGGGTATCGGCACCCTGGTCCGGGGTCAGCATGAAGCGGTTCAGCAGGGTCTTGTAGGCGTGCCGGAACGGGCTGGTGGAGTCCGCCGCGAAGTTGGTGCGCACAACGCCGGGGTGGAACGCCGCCGTCGTAATTCCCTGTTCGCCAAAGCGGCGGTGCAGTTCGGAGGTGAAGAGGATGTTGGCCAGCTTCCCAGTGCCATAGGCGCGGTTGGTGGAGTAGCCCTGCTCGGAATTGAGGTCGAACAGGTCCAGCTTGCCGAAGCTGTTGGCGCCGCTGGAGGTGTTGATCACCTTGGCATTGCTGGCAACGAGCGTCTCCATCAGCAGCGTGGTGAGCAGGAACGGCGCCAGGTGGTTGATCTGGAACGTCGACTCATTGCCGTCCACGGTGAGAGTGCGCTTGCCCATGATGCCGCCGGCGTTGTTGGCCAGGACGTCGATGCGCGGGTAGTCGGACTCCAGCTGCGCGGCCAGGGTGCGGACCTGGGCGAGCTCGGAAAAGTCGCTGACAAAATAGTCCGCGTCCAGGTCCTTGGCGATGGCCCGCGTCTTTTCCTCGGAGCGGCCGACGACGACCACCTGGTCACCTGCCTTGGCCAGGGTACGCGCGGCTGCTGCGCCGATGCCGTCGCTGGCGCCAGTGATCACGATGGTGCGAGGGGTCAAGGGGTGTCCTTTGGTTGGGGAACGTCCGGCGCCCGGCTTGGGCGCGCCGCCTACCCGGCACAACGACGGCGGGCGGCAGGGTGTTCCCCGGCGCACCGCGCTGGGCATATCCTGCACAGACCAGCAGGCACCGCGCCCAGCGGTCCGATCCCAGGGGGAAGCCATGGAGATGCCCAAAGCGCCGGACGAGGCCAAGGAGCGTTTCCGGTCCCTGGTCCCGGACACCCCGGTGGTGTCGGTGAAACCGATGTTCGGCAACCTGGGGGCGTTCGTCAACGGCAATATGTTCGCAGGGCTTTTCGGCCACACCATCGGCATCCGGCTCTCCCCGGAGGACAAAGAGCAGCTCGAGAGCGGCGAACGGACCGTCCCGTTCGGCCCGGCGGAGAGGCCGATGCGCGAGTACACCGGCCTGCCCGAAATCTGGAACGAGGAAGGCGACGGCGACGACGCCCGCGCGAAAGCATGGATCCATAAAGCGTATGAGCACGTGGCCGGCCTGCCGCCGAAAGAGCCCAAAAGCAAAACCCGTACCGCCGGAAAATAGCCCCCACCCCAGCCCAGCCAGCACGCCCCACTGTTCCCGGAACTGCGCCGAACCATCCCAGGTAGCCGGGGACTGAATTACTAAGTAAGCTTATTAACATGGCTTTTGCAACTACAGAGTGCGCGGACCCAGCAAACGCGTCTCAGGGGAGGTGGACGCAATCGACAAAGAGGTGAAGCGGCGGCTCGAACTTGCTGCCACGATCGGGCTGGATCCCCAGAAGCTTTGGCCGTCCTACTTCGGCAGGTCCCCCTGCTCGGCGTTTGAGCTGGACGCCTATCTTCATGAGGCCCTGAGGCTGCCCGCGATCGAACGCGGGCCAGATGCCGTCAAGGACCAGAACGCAGAACACCCGTCCCGGCCCGTGGAGCAGCGGGGCATGAACCCGGAGCGGGGCGGGCAAGGACGTCCCCCGGCAGGCAAACCCGACAAAGAAGACGCGCTGGCCGCCCTCGGTGCCGCAGGCAAATCCCTGCTTTCCCCGGAACGGGCGGAGGCGGAACGCCTTAAATCACTGCATGAGACGGACCTTCTGTTCACCGGCCCGGAGGACACGTACGACCGCGTTGTTGCCGCCGCCTGGAAATTCTTCGGCGTGGGGGCGGCGTCCCTGTCCCTGATCGCCGAGGATGCCCAGTTCTTCAAGTCCGCCGTCGGGCCGCTGCGCGAGGAGACGCCCCGCATCATCGCCCTCTGCACGGAAACGGTGGAGCAGAACGCGATGCTGGTCATCAACGACACCCTTGCCGACGACCGCTTCGCCTCTAATCCGCTGGTCACCGGCGAGCCCTACATCCGTTTTTATGCCGGCTATCCCCTCCACGGGCCCAGGGGCTGGAACATCGGGACGCTCTGCGTCATCGACCAGGAGCCCAGGACTTTCTCCCCTTCCGACCAGCAGGTGCTCCGGACACTCTCGGCGGTGGTCCAGAAGGACATCGACGCCCGCACCTAGACCCCCGGCCTGCCCTGGGCGGCTGGGATAAAGACTCCGGGTACGACGACGGCGGGGCGGCCAGCATTTCTGCTGCCCGCCCCGCCGCTGTTGTCCAGTCAGCCGTGGCTGGGAAGGATGCTAGCCCGCCACCCCGGCCACCAGGAAGATCACGGCGGCAATGGCGAAGCCCATCACGCCAATGAGGGTTTCCATGACGGTCCAGGTCTTCAGCGTGGTCTTGACGTCCATGCCGAAGAAGCGGCCCACCAGCCAGAAGCCGGAGTCGTTCACGTGGGAGACCACCACGGAGCCGGCGGCCACGGCGATCACCATGGCGGCCACCTGCATGCCGTTGAGTCCGGCCAGGGCCACAGCCGGGGCGATCAGGCCCGCGGTGGTGGTCAATGCCACGGTGGCGGAGCCCTGGGCGATGCGCAGGATGCTGGAGATCAGGAAGCCGGCCAGGATCAGCGGGATGCCCAGGTCGCCCAGGACGTCAGCGAGTGCCTGGCCGATGCCCGAGGTGCGCAGGACGCCGCCGAACATGCCGCCGGCGCCGGTGATCAGGATGACGGAGCAGACCGGGCCCAGCGAGGATTCCAGGAGCTTCTCGAGGGCCCCGGCGTCCTTGCCGCGCTTGGTGCCGAGCACGAACAGTGCCACCAGCACCGAGATCAGCAGCGCCACCGGGGTCTCACCGAGGGTGCGCAGGACCTGGTACCACTGCTCGTCCTTGACGCCTTCGGCGAGCACGCCGGAGGAGGCCAGCGTGTTCAGCCCGGTGTTCATGAAGATCAGGACAAGCGGCAGGAGCAGCAGGCCCACCACGGTGCGGAAGCGCGGCGGGTGTGATTCCGCTTCCGCGGAGGCGTGGCCCAGGATTTCCGGCACGGGAAGGACCAGCTTCTTGCCGGTGTAGAGGCCGAAGAGGTAGGCGGTGACGTACCAGGTGGGGATGGCGACAAGCAGGCCGGCGATGGTGACCAGGCCGATGTTGGCGTCAAAGAACGCGGACGCGGAGACCGGGCCCGGGTGCGGCGGCAGGAAGATGTGCATCACGGAGAATGCACCGGCGGCGGGCAGGCCGTAGCGGAGCACGCCCCCGCCCAGGCGGTGGGCCACGGCGAAGACGACGGGCAGCATGACTACCAGGCCGGCGTCGAAGAAGATGGGGAAGCCGAAGATCAGGGAGGCCAGGCCCAGCGCGAAGGGGGCGCGCTTCTCACCAAAGACACCGATGAGGTAGTCGGCCAGCACCTTGGCGCCGCCGCTGGTTTCCACGATGCGGCCGAGCATGGCGCCCAGCCCGACCAGGAGGGCCACCGTGCCGAGGGTGGTGCCAAAGCCGTTGATCAGCACCGGGACCACCTGGTTGGCGGGGATGCCGGTGGCGAAGGCGGTGGCGAGGCTGATGAGGATCAGGGCGATCAGGGCGTGCATGCGCAGCTTGATGATCAGGAACAGCAGGACGAGGATCGCGGCTCCCGCGATGAGCAGCAGGGGTCCTGCGCCCAGCGTTTGGGTCCATCCTTCGATGGTCATGGTTCTCCTTTGAAACAGTATTTATTGGGGTTTTGGGGAAAGTCAGGGCGCGCAGGGCGCCTCTCCGGCGGGAAGCTGCAAAGCCTTCACGACGGCGGCAACCAGCCGTTCAGGTGACTGCGAGATGTCCAGGCGGAGGCTGCCGGCGTCGAGCTCTTCCTGGCTGAGCGGCTCGAGGGTGGCCAGCTGGCTGGGCAGCAGGGTGGGCGGCATGAAGTGGCCTTCCCGGCCCTGCATGCGCTGGCTGATCAGGTCCGCGCCGCCGTCGAGGTGGAGGAAGACGACGCGGCCTTCCGCTTCGGAGAGGAGCTGGCGGTAGCTCTTTTTGAGGGCGGAACAGGTCAGGACCGTGCTGCAGCCGGCCTGCGCCTGCGCTGTCATCCAGCTGCGGATTTCCTGCAGCCAGGGCCAGCGGTCCTCGTCCTGGAGCGGGATGCCCTGCGTCATTTTGGTGATGTTGGCTTCTGGGTGGAACTCGTCCGCTTCGGCGCAGGCCCAGCCCAGCTGCGAGGACAGGGCCGCCGCCAGGGTGGTCTTGCCGGACCCGGCAACGCCCATGACCACAAGATGCGTGGGGGGATACTGCATGTCATACCTCCGGTAAAGACGTCTTTGGCTTTCGAAGAAGCTCACTGCTAGCCCGTGAAGAAGTGGGCTACGCCATAAGGTATCACCTTTTGTGCCAAAAGATACTATCTTTTCGTGTTACAGGTCATACCTTTGCTCATTTTCCCGGTATTCTGGGAGCGCGCTGCGGCGCAGGAGAGGCGGACAGCATGTCGACGGCGACAGATGAGGGCGCGGATGAAGCGCACGACGGCGGGGCCTCCCCCGCGATGCACGAGCGCGTCCTGGAGGTGGTCGGCGTTGCCATCGCTTCCGGCAAGCTTCCGCCGGGCAGCCGGCTCACACTTGAGGGCCTGCAGCAGGAATACGGGATATCCCGCACCGTAGCCAGGGACACCATGAAGGTCCTGGAGTCCATGAACCTGGTCTATTCGCGGCGGCGCGTGGGCATTGTGGTGCAGGACCGGTCGCTGTGGAACGTTTTCGATCCGAAGCTGGTGCGCTGGCGGCTGGCCTCAGACCGGCGCGAGCTCCAGTACACCAGCCTCACCGAGCTGCGCATCGCCGTCGAACCCATTGCCGCCGCCGGCGCCGCCCGGCGTGCCAGTGCTGCCGAACGCGCGCAGCTGGTTGCCCTGGGGGCCGAACTCCGGCGGCTGGGCGAGGACGGCGATCTGCAGGGGTTCCTGTCCGCGGACATCGAGTTCCACCAGCTGCTCCTGCGAAGCTGCGGGAACGAGATGTTCCGGGCCCTGGAGGGTATGGTGGCGGAAGTGCTGACCAGCCGGACGCAGCAGGGGCTCATGCCGTTTAAGCCCCGGGACGAGGCATTGCAGGCGCACCAGGACGTGGCAGCAGCGGTGGCGCGCGGAGATACGGCGGTTGCGGAGTCGGCGATGCACCACATCCTGGATGAAGTGCGGGAAGCGATGGGCCTGGGTTAGACCCCCACGCCGGCAGCCCGCTGCGGGGCGGACTCCCACAGGGGCGGCTCACACAAAGGCGGCCTCGGCCCGCATGAACGGTGCCGGCCAGCACCGTGCAAGCGGACCAGGACCGCCAATGGTGAGGGCCGGCACACAAGCCGGCCCTCCGCCGTCGTTCGTCCGGATGGCTGGGACGGCGGAACCTACATGCGCAGCGAAGCGTATGGCTCACTGGGAAGATTGCCTGCCGACCACGGGTCCGTGGAGCGGATCTCGGGCGTGTGGCCCCGGCCGTCGGTCAGGACAACGCAGACAGTGACAATAAGAACCCAGAGTCCAAAGAGCAGGATACCGAGCAGTTCCATGATTTTGCACCTCTTGTGATGGTGTGCGGATTGGGTGATTTCAGGGTGCTCGGGCCGCGTGTGAGCAAGCGTGTGAAGGCCGCAGACGCCGTTGTTCCGGCGGCGTACCATGGGCCGTATGGCCGAGAATTTGATTCGGCTCCTTGGTCCGCCCGCGGTCGAATCCCCCGACGCAACTCCCCCGCAGCCCAGAGGCCGCAAGGCCTGGGCGGTGTTGGCATACCTTGCGCTGCAGGCCGAGGGCACCGGCCGGTACCGCACGGCGTCGCTGTTGTTTCCGGATGCCGCCGACCCGCTCGGTGCCCTGCGCTGGAACCTGTCCGAGCTGCGGCGGAGCCTCGAAGGCGTCACAGTGGCCGGCGATCCATTGCGGCTGGTGCTCCAGCCGCAATGGCGCTGCGACGTACTCGAAGTGGTGGGCTCGGCTGCCAAGCCCGGCCTGGACCCCCGTGGCTTTACCGGCCAACTGCTGGAGGGATTGTCCTTTGCCGACTGTCCCGTCTTCGATTCCTGGCTGGCGGATCAGCGCTTCCGGCTTGATAACGCGGTCCAGTCCCTGCTGTACGAGGCCGCGCTGGCCGCCTTGGCGTCGGATGCTCCCGGCGAGGCCGCTGAACTGGCCACGCTGGCCCTGCACCGGGATCCCTTCCATGCGGACTCTAACGCCGTCCTGGTCAAGGCGCTGGTGGCTTTGGGTGAGCACCGCCGGGCCCGCAGGCACGTCACCGCGTGCGGCGCCCTCTACCGGCAGGAGCTGGGCTTGCCGCTGCCCGCGGAGATTCGGCGTGCGCTGTCCGCTGCTGCGCCGGAGACGGACCCTGGAATGCCGGCCACCGCGGCGACAGTCCGTTCCTACCTCGACGCCGGCGGCGCGTCATTGTGGGCGGGTGCGGTGGACCGGGGGCTGGACCAGTTGCGGCTCGCGGTGGTGCTGGCGCAGCGCATTGGCGGCGCTCACCTGATTGCCGACTCCCTGGTCACCCTGTCCGGCGCCCTGATCCACCAGGCGGGCGGCCGCGGCGCCGAGGTGGCGGACTTCCTGCACCGTGCGCTCCAGGCGGAAGGGCCCGACGGCGCCTCCCGCACTGCCGCTGCCGCGTACCGCGAGCTGGGCTATCTGTCCGTCCAGCGAGGCGTGCCGGACAGGGCTGCCGGGTGGCTGGACCGGCCAATGCTGGCGGCCAGGGGTTTCCCCGATGAACAGGCGAGAATCCTGGCCATACAGGGCATGCTGGCCTCGGACACTGCACGCTACGAGGCCGCCGTGAGGGTGCTGACGGAGTCCGGAAGACTGGCGAAGGCCGTACGGAACCGCCGGCAGCAGGCCTTCAGCGAGGCACTGCTGGGCAGGGTCCGGCTGCTCCGCGGGGAACTGGAGCAGGCGGCTGACTCGCTGGACCGGGCGCAGGCTTGGATTGCGGAGGAACACTGGACGGCGTTTGAACCGTTTGTTGCCGGCGTCCGGGGAGAGACGTACCTTGCTGCCGGCCGGCTGGAGGAGGCTGCAGCCCTGATTGACCGGTCATGGGTGATGGCCGAGCTTGCCGGCGACCACTGCTACATGGCCCTGGCCGCCGGGGCCGAGGCGCGGCTCTTCGTGGTGCACGGCGATCTGGCAGCTGCAGAGCACTGGATAGACCGGGGCCTCGAACCCACACCGTGGTACCTCTGGTATTCCGCCCGGCTGCTGGATACGGCGGCGGAAGTTTCCATTGCCGGCCGGTCTCCCCGTGCCGCCGCCTTCGTGGAGCAGCTGATAGAGCTGGCGAGCCGGAGCGGGATGCGGGAATTCGTGGTGCGGGGGCAGTCCCACCGTGCTGTCCTCGGTGACGACGCTGCAGCCCAGGCAGTTCACTGGCTGGCGAGGGAGATCGACAATCCCGCGTTGGCGGCGTTCCTGGCCGAGCGTCACCGGGTGGGCCCGTTGCCACTGGCGCTGCCGCGTTAAGCAAGAGCAGGACCGTGCGGGAAGCAATGGGACTCAGCGGCTGAAAGATCCCCTTCCCGGGGGCCATGATCCTGAGTAGCCTTCAAAGTAAGGCCCACGAAAGGACCTGCCGCGCCATACGGAAGATTCGGTGAGGTGGAAGATGGCCACTACAGAACATTCAGCTGAAGGACTTGCCGCTACCGCCGCGCCGGCTGTCACGCGGCGCCGCAAAGGCAGCCTGGTGGTCAACTGGATCACCACCACCGACCACAAAACCATCGGGTATATGTACCTGATAACGTCGTTTGCCTTCTTCTGCCTGGCAGGCGTGATGGCCCTGCTCATCCGGGCCGAATTGTTCGAACCCGGCATGCAGATCCTGCAGACCAAGGAGCAGTACAACCAGCTGTTCACCATGCACGGCATCGCCATGCTGCTGATGTTCGCCACCCCGCTGTTCGCCGGGTTCGCCAACTTCATCATGCCGCTGCAGATCGGTGCTCCGGACGTGGCCTTCCCGCGGCTCAATGCGCTGGCTTTCTGGTTCTTCCTCTTCGGCTCCACCATTGCGCTGTCCGGCTTCATCACGCCCCAGGGCGCCGCGTCCTTCGGCTGGTTCGCCTACGCGCCGCTCTCGGATACCACCTTCAGCCCCGGAATCGGCGGTGACCTCTGGGTGTTCGGCCTGGCGCTCTCGGGCTTCGGAACCATCCTGGGTGCCGTCAACTTCATCACCACCATTATCTGCATGCGCGCCCCGGGTCTGACCATGTGGCGGATGCCGATCTTCACGTGGAACACCCTGGTCACCTCGATCCTGGTGATCATGGCCTTCCCGCCGCTGGCCGCGGCCCTGTTCGCCCTCGGTGCCGACCGCCGTTTCGGTGCCCACATCTACGACCCCGAGAACGGCGGCGCAGTCCTCTGGCAGCACCTGTTCTGGTTCTTCGGCCACCCCGAGGTGTACATCATCGCGCTGCCGTTCTTCGGCATCGTCTCGGAGATCTTCCCGGTGTTCAGCCGCAAGCCGATCTTCGGCTACAAGGGCCTGGTGTACGCAACCATTGCCATTGCCGCACTGTCCATGACCGTCTGGGCGCACCACATGTACGTCACCGGCTCGGTGCTGCTGCCGTTCTTCGCGTTCATGACCATGCTGATTGCAGTGCCCACCGGCGTGAAGTTCTTCAACTGGATCGGCACCATGTGGGGAGGCTCGCTGACCTTCGAAACGCCCATGCTCTGGAGCATCGGCTTCCTGGTCACGTTCCTGTTCGGCGGGCTTACCGGCATCATCCTGGCCTCGCCGCCGCTGGACTTCCATGTGTCGGACACCTACTTCGTGGTGGCCCACTTCCACTACGTGGTGTTCGGTACCGTGGTGTTCGCCATGTTCGCCGGGTTCTACTTCTGGTGGCCCAAATTCACCGGCACCATGCTCAACGAACGCCTCGGAAAGATCCACTTCTGGATGCTGTTCCTGGGCTTCCACGGCACCTTCCTGATCCAGCACTGGCTGGGCGTCATGGGCATGCCCCGCCGCTACGCCGACTACCTGGTGGAAGACAACTTCACCTGGATGAACCAGTTCTCCACCATTTCGTCCTTCCTCCTGGGCGCGTCCCTGCTCCCGTTCTTCTGGAACGTCTACATCACCTGGCGGACCGGGAAGAAGGTCACCGTGGATGATCCGTGGGGCTTCGGCGCCTCGCTGGAGTGGGCCACGTCCTGCCCGCCGCCGCGGCACAACTTCACCTCCCTGCCCCGGATCCGTTCGGAGCGGCCGGCACTGGACCTGCACCACCCGGAAA
Source organism: Pseudarthrobacter sp. NPDC092202 (assembly GCF_044755505.1). Lineage (NCBI taxonomy): Bacteria > Bacillati > Actinomycetota > Actinomycetes > Micrococcales > Micrococcaceae > Pseudarthrobacter > Pseudarthrobacter sp. NPDC092202. The sequence continues at coordinate 285,580 of NZ_JBIVRG010000003.1, forward strand.
TCCGGGTCCGTGAGCACGCCTCCGTCCACAGCCCGGCGGCGGAGGCCCTGGGTGCAGCCGATATCGGCCAGAAGGACGTCCGCAGCCCCAGCCCGGACGAGTAACAAAGAGGCCGGATCCGGCCGTCTGCTAGATGCAGCGGGGCTGGTAGGCCGGGTCCGCAGGTCCCGAGCTCCTGCCCAGCGCGTGGGCCACGATCTGGTGGACCACGGGATCATTGGGCGTTTGGTCGTGCTCGAAGACGTCCAGCGGGCACTTGTCCTGGACGGTGATGTTGGTGACCTGCCGGGCCGGACCCGCGAGGAACTGGCTGTTGTAGGGAATCACAACCTCGTCGTAGACCGTGGAGATGACGGTGTAGGACGGCCCGGCCACGGTGTCACCAATGGAGTTAAGCTCCTGCATGAACGGCGAGCCGGCCTGCTGATCTGCGCAGGCGGCACAGCCGAGGGCGGCGAAGTCCGGATCGCCCAGGAGCTCCGGCGGCGGGATGATCACGCCCTCGGTGCCGTGGTTTGAGGGCGCGATCCCGATGAGCTGGTTGACGTTCTTAGCACCGCCCAGGAAGCCCATGTAGTAGCGGGGCATCATGCCGCCCTGGCTGTGGCCCACCAGGTTCACCTTCCTGGCGCCGGTGGCAGCCAGTACTGCGTCGACGAACGGGGCGAGTTCCTGGGCGGAGTCCGCCACAGGGGCCGTGGCGTAGACGCCGTTTGTCTCGCCGTAGTTCAGGGCAAACACGCAGTAGCCCTGGCTCTTGAGGTAGGGCGAGAGGGTGGACCAGTTCTTCACCATGCTCTCGAAGGTCCCGGGCACCAGGACCACCGGGTAGGGGTGCTCGGCGGTGGGCGTGCAGGACCAGTCATTGGCGCCGGGAGGGGAAATTTCGACGACGTCCGCCTGGGCGGGTGCCACGGCGAGGGATCCGGCCAGGAGCGCGGAGGCGGCGATGGACAGGGTTCTGGTGAGCAGCGACATGGAAACCTCTTTGTTTTGTGTCAGCAGGTGCGGCCAGGGCCGGGAGCCGGGTAATCGGCCGGGTTTCATGCTAGGCATGATCGGTGCGGCAGCGGCGTGACGTGCACGAATGTGCGCAGCTGCGGGAGCAGACCGCACGACGGCGGGACCTGGACCGCCTGGCACGCTCACCACGCATTGTTACTGGTCAGTAGCTACTTGCCCGCCGCGCACTGAATTACTGAGTGACCCCGGGCCTAGCCGGCGGTTCATGGCCGCTGCACAAATGTTCACTCGCGGTACCGCCGCCGTCGCGTTGAGGAGCTTGCTGGCACAAACGGGTTAAACAAAAGCATGGCCGGTCAGTGACCGGCCATGCTTTCAAACTTTGAAACCCTAAGGCCCCAGTTTCTCTAAGAAATTAGAGGGACTGGATGTTTACGGCCTGGGGACCCTTGGGGCCCTGCTCGGTTTCGAAGGAGACCTTCTGGTTCTCTTCGAGTGAGCGGAAGCCGGAGGAGGCGATCGCAGAGTAGTGTGCGAAGACGTCCTGTGAGGAGTCATCGGGGGAAATGAAGCCGAAGCCCTTTTCAGCGTTAAACCATTTGACGGTACCAGTAGCCATTATTTTTGTCCTTCGTGAAGGTGGAGGAACTGTCCCGACTTTCGGGTCCTCCTGTTTGGGGTGCTCAAAACCGCTGCTTCAGAAGAACACGGGCTTTCGACCGTGCGTACTGCCTGAACTACGAACTGCATAAACACAACAACAGGATCTACTCTACAGGAGATTGCGGACAGCAATTACCAGTGCCACTTTTAGGCCCCGAGGCCGGGCCCAGGCACCCCGGGCCGGGCACCGCTGTCGCCCCCTGTACGCAGGCCCGCGGCAGGCATATCCTGCCAGCAGGTCCAACTCCGCCCCGAGCCGCGGGAGAAGAATCATGGAGATGCCCGCACCCACAGGCAAGACTGCTCCGCAGGAGGTCAACACCCTGGTGATCGGCGCCGGGCAGGCGGGGCTGGCCGCAAGTTACTGGCTCGCCCAGGGCGGGGTGGAGCACCTGCTGTTGGAGGCGCGGGATACCCTGGGCGGCGCATGGCAGGACCGGTGGCATTCGTTCCACTTGAACACGCCCAACTTCTCATTCCTCCTGCCGGACCTGACGTACGACGGCCCCGATCCGCACGCGTTCCTCCCCCGCGACCCCGTCATCGACCTTTTCCGCGATTACGCAACCCGGATCGCCGCCCCGGTACAGATGGGAACGGAAGCCACCCGCATCGCGGCGGCAGATGGCCGCTTCCGCGTGGAAACCTCCGGCGGAACGTTCGCCGCGGCGAACGTGGTTCTGGCGAACGGCGCGTTCCAGCGCACCCGCGTCCCGCCGTCGTCGGCCGGATTCCCCGGGAACGTCCTGCAACTGCACAGCCACCACTACCGCAGCCCCCGCCAGCTCCCGGACGGCGCCGTGCTGGTGGTGGGCACCGGCCAGTCCGGGGGCCAGATCACGGAGGACCTGCTGGACGCCGGCCGCGTGGTCCACTTGTCCGTGTCCGCCTGCCCGGAGGCGCCGCGCCGCTACCGCGGCCGGGACATCTTCCACTGGATCCTGCAGGTCAACATGCACGGCCCTGAGTACGGCATCAACGGACTCCAGACGGCGCAGCTCCCCACCCCCGCAGCCCGGTTCATGTGCAATCCGCTCCTCTCCGGCAACGACGGCGGACACAGTATCCACCTGCGGGAACTCGGCCGCCGCGGGGTGCGGCTGCACGGCCACCTTGAAGGAACGGACAACGGCGTCCTCGTCTTCAGCGACGACCTCCCCGGACGCCTCGCCATGGTTGAGGCCGGGTTCAGCCAGCGCCTGAAACTGATGGCGGACGCCTACATCGAGGCAGCGGGCATAGATGCGCCGCCGGCCGAAGCGCGCCCCGACGACACTTGGCTGCCCGGGGAGTCCGGCGCACGGCTGGACCTGGCCGCGGAAAACATAACCTCCGTCATCTGGGCCACCGGGTACGGGCTGGACTTCAGCCTGCTGGACATGCCGGTGCTGGATGAATGGAACTATCCGCGGCACACCCGCGGCGTCACAGACGTTCCCGGCCTGTACGCCGTCGGACTGCCATGGCTCACCAGGCACCTCTCAGCCACGCTGGCGTTGGTGGGCGATGACGCAAGGTACGTCGCGGAGCATGTCGCGGGACGCTGAGCCTGGTGGCCCTTGCCAACGTCCGGCCGCGGCGTAGGGTTCTTTCCATGGAACCGATTCGGGCCATCCTCCTCCCTGGCGCTGTCCTCCCTGCGCAGGAAGCGTACGGCGCGCTGATTGAAGCCTTGGGGCCGGATGTCCAGGCCGTGGCCAAGGACTTGGAGATTTACGCGGACAGTGAGCCGCCGCCCGGCTGGAGCCTTGATACAGAGATCGACGGCGCGCTCCGCGACGCCGATGCCCTCGGGTGGGAGACCTTCCACCTTGCCGGCTACTCCGGGGGCGGGGCCGCGGCGCTGGCCTTCGCCGCGAAGCACCCCGAACGGCTGCTGAGCCTTGCCCTGCTTGAGCCGGCCTGGGCCGGGAGCTGGGACTGGAGCCCCGCCCACGCCGCGGTCTGGAAGAAATTCGGGGAACTGGAGGCCCTTCCGCCGGATCAGCTCCTTCCCGCCTTTATGAGGCTGGGAGTCAAGTCCGACGTCGTCCTGCCACCACCACCGCCGGGTCCCCCGCCGCCGTGGATGGCAAAGCGGCCGGCGGGAATCAAAGCATTCCTGCGCACCTTCAGGAGCTATGACCTGGACCGTGCGCGCCTGGCCGCGTTCCGCCCGCCCGTGTTCTTTGCCCTCGGCGGCCTGAGTAACCCGGATGACTACGGCGAGATTGCCGGCCGGCTGGCGCGGGTTTTCTTCCCGGACTTCCATCTTGAAGTGTTCCCCAGGCGCCACCACTTCGATCCACCTCACCGGATGGAGCCTGTACGGCTGGCCGAGTTGCTGCAGCGGCACTGGGAGCAGGCGGAAAGAGGCCGGGCGGGGAGAGCGGACAATTTCAGCACCATGCCCCGGGTCACCCTAGAATCCAGCACGGAGGAGATCTTGGACGACCTCCGCGGTGACCGGTAACCAGGCCAAAGGACTTCGGACTCTGGCGGCCGGCGGGTAACCGGCGGAGTATCGCCCTATCAGTGGTCTCTGGGCGAAAGGGTTCTGGTCATGATGTGGGGTTACGGCACGAACATGGGCTGGATGATGTGGCTCTGGGGCTTCCTCCTGCTCGTTGGGATCGCGTTGCTGGTGCTGGTGGCCGTGCGGTTGTCTGGCCCCGGAAGGACACCTGAACGTCATCCGGAATGGCGGGGTCTGCCGGGACCTGATGCCGGCCGGACGCGGGCGCAGCAGATCCTCGACGAACGCTTTGCCCGGGGCGAAATCGCGGAGGAGGAATACCGCGAGCGGCTGAGGGTCCTCGGCGAGGACCACTGATGCGTGCCATAAGCCGGCGGCGGGCGCTGCTGCTGGGAGGTCTTGGCGCGGCGGCCACCGTTGCTGGCGGAGCCGGGCTCTGGTGGACGGCCACGTCCAGCTTCTCCCCTGAAGCCGGCGGTGGGTTCACCGAACCGGAGGAGCTGCGCAGCGCTGACAGACAACTCAAGGTCCGGCTGGAGGCCTCCCCGGTGTCGGTGCCGCTCGGCGGCCTGCAGGCCTCCATCCTGGGCTACAACGGAGGCGTCCCCGGCCCCACACTGCGGGTGCGGGGCGGAGACACACTCCAGATCGAGCTGGTCAACAACCTGGGGGTCCCCACCAACTTGCACGTCCACGGCCTCCATGTGTCGCCCCAGGGCAATGGCGACAACGTTTTTGTGACGGTCCGGCCGGGCCAGTCGTTCAGCTATGAGTACCGGCTCCCCGCGGACCATCCGCCCGGAACGTACTGGTACCACCCCCACCATCACGGCATGGTGGCAGACCAGGTTTCCGGCGGCCTCTTCGGCGCCATCATCGTCGAAGAAGAGGACGCGCCAGCTGTCAGCCGGGAACGCATCCTGGTGGTTTCGGACATCACCCTGGACGGAACAGGCGCCCTGGCGGAGGCCACACCGATGGACCGGATGCTCGGGCGCGAAGGCCAGCTGGTCCTGGTGAACGGCCACAGCAACCCGGAGCTCTCCGCCCTGCCCGGCGAGCGGGAGCGGTGGCGGATCGTGAACACCTGCATTGCCCGCTATCTGCGGCTGCGGCTGGAGGGGCAGCAGTGGGAACTGCTGGGCATTGGCCTGGCAAGTCTCCCCGCACCGCAGAAGGTGGAGGAACTGCTGCTGGCGCCGGGCAACCGCGCCGACGTCCTGGTCACGGCCGGCGAGGGAGTGTCCGCCCTCAGGTCCAGCTACTACAACCGGGGAAGCATGGCAGGCATGATGGGACCGGCAGCCCGCAGGGGCGATGCCGGAGGCACCGGGGACCTGGTGCTGGCCACGTTCTCGGTGTCCGGAGCCGCTGCCACCGAGCAGCCAGCTCCGCCGCCCCTGCCCGCCCGGCCGGCACCGGAGGACCTGCGGACCGCGGTGGTGGCAGCCCGCCGGCAGCTGACCCTTGCCACGGGCACGGGTAGGGGGATGGGCATGGGAATGATGGCGTTCACCATCAACGGGCGGACCTTCGATCCGGACCGGACGGACACTGTTGTGGCCGCGGGGACGGTGGAAGAGTGGACACTGCTCAACCCCAGCCCCATGGACCATCCCTTCCACCTTCATGTCTGGCCCATGCAGGTCATCGAGGAATCCGGGACCGCCCAGGACGCGGTCATCTGGCGGGATGTGGTCAACATCCCCGCGAACGGGCAGGTGAAAGTCCGGGTGAGTTTTACCGGTTTCACCGGCCGTTCCGTGTACCACTGCCACATCCTGGACCATGAGGACCTGGGCATGATGGGCGTGATCGACGTCCGGTAAGCCACGCCGCCGAACGTGCCTACTGCCCCAACACTTACCGCCCGGCCGCGTAGCCCTGCCCGCCCCGCGGGTTGGCCGCAGCCTTCAGGACGCCAGTCTCTGGACAGCGAACCACAGCCGACAGGCGTCCGAGGCTCCAGTCCCCCGCCCGGGTTACAACGTGGCCCCGCGCCTCGAGTCCGGCGATGACCCCGTCCCCGAGCCTGTCTTCCACAACCGCGCCGCCGGGCGTCCAGGTGCGCGGCCAGAAGGAGCCGGGGATGGACGTGGTGTGGAAAGCGGGGGCATCGATGGCCTGCTGCGGATCATAGCCGCCCACAATCGTGCGGAGCAGGTACAGCAGCTGCCACTGGTCCTGCTGGTCGCCGCCCGGTGACCCGAGGGCCGCCACCGCCTTGCCGTCCCTGAGCACCAGCGTGGGCGTCAGCGTGGTGCGCGGCCGCTTGCCGGGGGCCAGGGTGGACGGGGCGCCGTCCTCCAGCCAGGTCATCTGCAGCCGTGATCCCAGGCAGAACCCAAGTTCGGGGATGGCCGGGGAGGACTGCAGCCAGCCGCCGGACGGGGTGGCTGAGACCATGTTTCCCCACTGGTCCACCACGTCGATGTGGCAGGTGTCGCCGCGGGTTTCCCCGGTGGGGGCCACCGTCGGCTCGCCCACGCCCGCAAAGGCGCCTTCCCCGCGGGCAGCGAGCGACGGCGGGAGGTACTCCGTGCGCAGCGGAGGCAGGAAGGGTTTGTGGCCGGGGACCTCGCCGGGCCGGAATGCGTGTGAGGCCTGCTCCCCGATCAGCTGCCGGCGCTCCGCCGCGTACTCCGCGCTCAGCAGGTAGTCCAGTGGCACCGCGGTATCCCCGTAGTAGGCCTCGCGGTCCGCGATGGCCAGCTTCTGCGCCTCCAGGATGGTGTGCGCGCCGAGGGCGGTGGACGGGTCCAGGTACTCGTCGTCGAACCCGTCCAGGATCGCGAGCGTCTGCAGCAGCGCCGGCCCCTGCCCCCAGGGACCGGTCTTGGCAATGGTGTGGCCGCGGAACTCCAGGGTGGCGGCGGGCTCGTACCCGGCTGAGAATTCGGCGAAGTCCGCTTTGGTCATTACGCCGGCATGGTCCGTGCCGGACGAGTGGCGGTGCGGTGTGGCCAGGAACGCGACCGCCGCCTTGGCGACGAAACCCTCGCGCCACTCCCGCCGCGCGGCGTCGATCCGCGCTGACCGCCGCGCCGCCGTGCCGCCGTCGTCCGCCACACCCGTGCCGGCGGCAATAAGCCGCTCAAGCACGTCCGCGTACGCCACGTTCTTAACGATGTCTCCGCCTGCGGGAACTTTCCCGTCCGGCATCCAGAGGGCGGCCGACGTCGGCCAGTGCTCTGTGAAGAGCGCCGCAACCGAGGCGATGGTGCTGCCCACGCGGTCCAGGACGGGGTGCCCGTGGCGGGCGTAGCCGATGGCGAAGGAGAGCACCTCCGCCAGCTCCCAGGTGCCGTGGTCTCGGAGGAACAGTAGCCAGGCGTCGACGGCGGCGGGCACGGCGGCGGCGACCGCACCGGCCCCGGGCACCAACTCCAGCCCTTCGGCCAGGTAGTGCTCGCGGGTTGCCGCGGCGGGTGCGGGTCCCTGACCCATCAGCACAACGGGTTCGGAGGGATTACCGGCGGTGGTGAACACGCCCGTCAAGTCCCCGCCCGGGCCGTTCAGGTGGGGTTCCACCACGTGGAGGACAAACGCACCCGCGGCGGCGGCGTCGAACGCGTTCCCGCCGCGCTCCAGCACCGCCTGCGCCGAGGCCGTGGCCAGCCAGTGGGTGGAGGCCGTCATGCCGAACGTGCCCTGGAGGGTGGGCCGGGTGGTGAAGCTGCCTGCCGGTGTGTACGCCATGGTCTGCAATCCTAGGGACCCGGCGGGGAGGCGGCCGTGACCGCCACGCCCGCCTCCCCGCCCTGGGCCGCTACGGATGCACCAGGATTTTGACGGCGGTGTCCTTGTGGTTGATCAGGGTGTCGAACCCCTGCTCCACCAGGTCATCGAGCGCGATCCTCCCGGTGATGAACGGCTTGAGGTCCACCTTGCCCTCCTGCACCATCCTGATCACGGCGGGGTGGTCGCGGACGTAGGCGATGGTGCCGCGCAGGTCGATCTCCTTGAGCACCAGCTTCTGCATGTCCAGCGTGGCCGGCGCGCCCCAGATGGACACGTTGACCACCACTCCCCCTGGCCGGACGGCGTCGAGCATGGTGTCCAGCACCGCGTTCACGCCAGCGCACTCGAAGGCGACGTCCGCGCCGGTCCCGCCGGTAAGTTCCCGCACCCGCGTCGGGACGTCCTCCTGACTCGGGTCCAGCACATGATCCGCCACGCCGCTGGAGGTGGCCTTCTCCTTCCGGGCCTGGGTGAGTTCGCTGATGATCGTGGTGACGCCCATGCCCTTCAGCACGGCCGCGGTCAGCAGCCCGATGGGCCCGGAACCGCCCACCAGGGCCGTGTCGCCAGCCTTCACGCCGCTGCGGGCAACGGCGTGGTGGGCCACGGACAGCGGCTCGATCAGCGCCGCCTCATCCAGGGGAATATCGCCGATGGGGTGCACCCACCGCGCATCCACCACGATCTTCTCGCTCAGCCCTCCCCCGCCGCCGGAGAGTCCGATGAACCCCATCTGCCGGCACAGGTGGTAACTGCCCGCCTGGCACATGTCGCAGTCGCCGTCCACAAAATAGGGTTCGACGACGACGTTGTCCCCCTTCGCCAGGCCCGTCACCCCTTCGCCCACGTCAGAGACCGTCCCGGAGAATTCGTGCCCCAGGGTCACCGGGGATTCCTCGTGGGAGAGCGGGTGCGGATGCCCCGGTGCCGGGCAGAAGATGGGGCCCTCCAGGTATTCGTGGAGGTCGGTGCCGCAGATGCCGCACCACGCGACGTCGATCTTCACCGCCCCGGCCCGGAGTTCCGGCTCCGGGATGTCCTCGATGCGGATGTCCTTGCGGGCGTGGAATCGTGCTGCCTTCATGATGGGCTCTACCTTTCAGCGGGTGTGGTGGCTGGGCTGCAGTTCGTAGACCGGCGTCTCCAGCCTTTCCATCCGGGCCTTGAGCTGGAGCGCCAGGTAGGAGGAGTAGTGCCGGCTCTGGTGCAGGTTGCCGCCGTGGATCCAGAGGTTGGGGACGTTGGTTGGTTTCCACATATTGCGCAGCTCCCCCTCCCACGGACCAGGGTCTTTTGGCGTGTCTGAGCCGTATCCCCAGCACTTGCCCACCTGGTCCGCCACTTCGGGCGATACCAGGTCCGCCAGCCAGCCGTTCATGGACCCGTAACCGGTGGCGTAGACAATAAGGTCCGCTTCCAGCTCCGTGCCGTCTGCCATGACCACGGCGTTTCCGGTGATCTTGGAGACCTGCCCGGACTTCAGCTTCACCCGCCCGTCGATGATCAGCTGGGACGCGCCCACGTCAATGTAATAGCCGGAGCCGCGCCGCAGGTACTTCACGAAGAGCCCGGAGCCGTCCACGCCGAAGTCCAAATCGAAGCCCGCGGCCTCCAGCTGCGAGTAGAACTCGGCGTCCCGCTCGGCCATCTGCTGGTACACCGGCACCTGGGTTTCCGGCAGGATCCGCATGGGCAGCGAGGCGAACAGCAGGTCGGCCTTCTCGGTGGTCACCCCGTTCGCCAGCGCCTTCTCCGAGTACAGCCCGCCCAGCGCCAGGTCCATCAGGGATTCGCTCCGGGCAATGTGCGTGGAGGACCGCTGGACCATAGTCACATCGGCGCCATGCTCCCAGAGGTCTGCGCAGATATCGTGCGCCGAGTTGTTGGAACCGATCACCACGGCTTTCTTGCCGGTCCAGTCCCCGCCGCCCGGGTGCTGCGAGGAGTGCCGCTGCTCGCCCAGGAAGCTCTCGGCGCCGTCGAACGTGGGGATGTTGGGGTAGCCGGAGACGCCCAGGGCAAACACCAGCTGTTTGGGCCGGAGGGACACAGGTTCGCCGTCGCGAAGGACGCTGACCACCCATTCCTGCGCACCGTCGTCGAACGTTGCCCCCACGCACTCGGTGCCGGACCAGTAGTTCAGCTCCATGATGCGGGTGTAGTGCTCCAGCCAGTCGCCGATCTTGTCCTTGGCGGCGAAGACGGGCCAGTCGTCCGGGAACTGCAGGTAGGGCAGGTGGTCGTACCAGACCGGATCGTGCAGGTGCAGGGACTTGTAGCGGTTCCGCCAGGAGTCCCCGGGCTTCTGGTTCTTTTCGATGATGATGGTGGGCACGCCCAGCCGCCGCAGCCGCGCCGCGAGGCCGATGCCGCCCTGCCCGCCGCCGATGATCACGCAGTACGGCTGCTCCTCATAGCCGAGCTTCGCTTCCTGCTCTTCCTTCAGCTCCAGCCAGGACCGGCGTCCCCGGACGATCTCGTGCGCCACGCCCTGGTCGCGGCGGGGGCCCTTCTTCTCTTCGAAGCCCTTGAGTTCCTGCATGGTGGTGAGCAGCGTCCAGCACTTGCCGTCCCGCAGCCGGAGGTGGCCGTAGCCCCGGGCAGCACAGGTTTCGAAAGTGATCCAGGCTTCCACTGTGCTTTCGCCGCCGGCGCCGCCGCCCGTGGCGTCCTCGGCCAGGGCCCAGTTGTCAGGCTGCACCCGGTCCAGCGTGGCCTCCAGCATCCGGCGGATGTCCGCCTTGCCTTCGAGCGTCTTGAGGTTCCAGGTGAAGGCCACGAAGTCCCGCCAGTAACTGTCATCCCCGAAAAGCTCCAGCGCCGCGTCCACGTCGCGCCGCTGCAGCGCGTCATCCAGGCGTTTGAGCCAGGCCTGCGCGGCGGCCGTTGGTGATTCGGTCATGTCCACTCCTTTGTGTGATGGTCCGTGTTTAGTGGGCCCCGTTTCCGTCCTGCCCCCTGCGGTATGCTGGGCGGGCGTGAGCTGCGTCACCCCAGTGAAACGCAGAGAGGGTTACAGCAGCGTTGCATTCAGCACCGCCGGACAAAGGCGACGGCGGTGGAAGGGAGCCATGGACCACGGCCTGAAGTTCTCGGACCCGGCGGCGTATTCGCGGCTGCTGCGCCGTGCCCATGAACAGGTGATCTCCGGCGTTCCGCGGCCCGAAATCCCGGAAGGGCTGGCCAGCTCCTGGCGCCGCTCCATGGCGCTGGGCATCAGCCCGGACCAGCACAGCCCCCGCCATCTGCACGAGGCGTCCGAGGTGCTGGAACTGCGGCGCGAGCACCGGCTGCAGCAGGTCATGCCGGCGCTCAGTGAGCTGCTGGCCGACGACTCCAGCGACGGACGGCACCTGCTGGTGCTGACGGACGCCGGCGGCGAAATCCTGTGGCGCGTGGGCAGCGCCCAAGTGCTCCGGCGGGCGGACCGGCTGGAGTTCTCCGAGGGCGCGGACTGGTCCGAGGCCGGAATCGGCACCAACGCCATCAGCGAGGCGCTGGTCACCGGCCGCCCGGTGCAGCTGTTCTCCGCCGAGCACCTGGTCCGCACCCACCACGAATGGGCCTGCACCGCGGCACCCATCAGGGATCCCCTGACGGGCGCGTTGCTGGGCGTGCTGGACGTGTCAGGGCCGCTGGAGTCCCTCACCGCGGACACACTGCGCATGGTGCGGTGCGCCGTGAGCATGGCGGAGGCGCTCCTGAGAATGTCCGACGCCGGCACGCCCCTGGGTGCCCCTTCCCCCGTTCCTGTTTCCCGGCAGTCCTCCCGGACCGGATCTGCTGCACGGCCAACGGCGGCCGCCAAGTCGCTTGAGCTGCTCGGCGACCAGCCGGCCGCGGTCTTCCGGGACGGCAGCCGCGTGCCGCTGACCCTGCGCCGGGCGGAGATCCTGGCGCTGCTGGATTCACGGAGCCAGGGCTGGAGTGCCGAGGAACTGGCCTATGAGCTCCACGGTGATGCGGGCATCGCGGCGTCCATCCGCACCGAAATGTTCCGGGTCCGGTCCCTGCTGGGGGATGCCATTGCGTCCAACCCTTACCGGCTGGGTGAGGGGCTCGCCGGGCGGTCGGACGCGGGCCAGGTGCTGCGGCTGCTGCGCGAGGGCAAGGCGGCTGCGGCGCTGGAAGCGTACCGCGCTCCCCTGCTCAGCCGCTCCGGAAACATGGCCATACAGCTCCTACGGGACCGGCTGGACCTGGCACTGCGGGCGGCCGTTCGCGCCAGTACGGACCCCGCTCTCCTCATGCGGTGGCTGTCCACGGACATGGGCTCCGCGGACATGCCGGCGGTGGAGGCGCTGGGGAAACTGGTGGGCCTGCGCGATGCACGGTATTTGTCATTCAGTGCCGGAGCTGCAGCGGCGGATGCGAAACTCGCTTAGCAAATTCTTTTGTCACTAAACCCATCCGACGTGCGATAACGCCGCGAATAGCAGGCATAACCCCTTGGGTTGGCAGGAATATAAACCGGCTAATCCATAAACGCATATCGTATGAGGAGACTATTGTGGCAACACACACCAGCACCGGGATGGCTACCCGCACCAACGTCCAAAAGGCATCACTGGCAGTCGGCGCCGTGTTCCTGTTGGTCGGCATCCTGGGCTTCGTTCCCGGGATCACGGCCAACTTCGACCAGCTGCACTTTGCCGGCCACCACTCCGAGGCCCTGCTGCTGGGCCTGTTCCAGGTCTCGACCCTGCACAACATCGTCCACCTGCTGTTCGGCGTGGCCGGCATCGCCCTGGCAAAGACGGCCGGCGGCGCCCGCTCCTACCTTCTCTACGGCGGTGCCATCTACCTGGTCCTGTTCGTCTACGGCCTGGTGGTTCCCCAGGACTCGGCCGGCAACTTCGTGCCGCTGAACAGCTTTGACAACATCCTGCACCTGGTGCTGGGCATTGGCATGGTTGCCCTGGCACTGGTCCTCACCAAGGGACACAAGGCCCGCGCCTAAAGGTGATCCGCGGCGGCGCCCCCGCCGCACCAGAACCACAATGGCCCCGGCCGCAGCTTCCCGCTGCGGCCGGGGCCATTCGCGTGGATAGCCTGGACGTCCGGCGGGACTAATGGCACTTCTGCACCGCGGGCATCGCATGGGAAGTTGCAGGGGTGAGCAGGACACCCCGGCGGAACCCCCGGCTGCGGCAACGTGAGGCTGCCGGCAGCGGGACAAAGCCCAACAATGCTGCCGTCGTCGCCATCAAGGCAGTCCACACGCTGGCGTGGCTGTCAATTGAGTCGTGCGTTGTTTATCTGCTCATCACCGGGCTGGCCGGGCGTACCGACAAACGTGCGGGCATAGCCGCTGCAGTGGTCACCACCGAAACCCTGGTGTTCGCCGGAAACGGGTTCCGCTGCCCGCTCACAGGCCTGGCCAAGCGGTACGGCGCCGAGTCCGGCTCCGTCACGGACATCTACCTGCCCAGGTGGTTCGCGCACAACCTGCCGGCCATCCACACTCCCCTGCTGGCACTGATGGCCTACCTCCATGTAAAAAACCTCCGGCGCGGGCGGGCAGCCGGGTTGTAGCTTTCAGCCTGCAGTCTGCGGACTGCAGTTACCGGACTGCGTTGTTCGCGTTGACGCGGCCGTTGGCCCAGTAGGTGCCGGTGCCGGGGATCTTGTCGGCGCTTGATTGGACCTTCTCCCGGATGGCCTGATTGTCCAATTCTGGGTTGACGCTCCAGGCGAGGGCTGCCGTGGCAGCCACAATCGGCGCCGACATCGAGGTGCCGTTGCCCACGTCGTAGCCCATCGAGCGGTTGTTTTGCGTTCCCAGGTAGAACTTGTGGTTCGGGAAGGTGGAGTAGACGTTGACGCCTGGGGCAGCGATGTCCACCCAGCTTGCCCCGTAGGTGGAGAAGGAGGCCTTGGCGTCCTTGTTGTCGGTGGCTGCGACGGCGATGACGTTGGCGTATCCGGCCGGGTAGATTTTGGTCTGGTTCCCGCCGTTGCCCGCAGCGGCCACCAGCACGGCGCCCTTGGCCCAGGCGTTGTTGACGGCAGTCTCCAGAGTGCGTGATGCCCGGACGCCAAGGCTCATGTTGATCACCTTCGCCCCGTTAGTGACCGCCCAGTTGATCCCGTTCGCCAGGCCTGAGCTCGAACCCACGCCGCTGTCGTTGAGGACTTTGCCGTCCAGGATGCTGCACCCCGGACATACCCCGGCAACGCCGATGGTGTTGCCTTCGGAGGCGGCAACGGTACCGGACACGTGTGTGCCGTGGCCGTAGTTGTCCTCGCCGGTGCTGGCACCACTGAAGTTGGCCCGCGCCACAACCTTCGGTGCGATGTCCGGGTTGTCACTGGCAACTCCGGAGTCGAGCACGGCAACCCTAATGCCAAGGCCCTTGGTGACGCCCCACGCTTCAACGGCGTCCACGTCCGCGTCCGCTGTGCCCCCGCCGACAGTCAGCGTGCCGGCGGTGTTCGTGAAGGACTGGCCACTGTTGTTCAATGCGTACTGGCGGTCGATGTACTGGTCGGCGGCAGCGGGAGTGACGATTTGGTCCGGCTCGGCGTACTCGACGGCCGGGTTGCGGCCCAGGGCGTCAACGAGCTGGAGTTCTTTCCCGGCCGGAACCTTGATCAGGCGGGCGCCGGTGCCGCCGATTTCGGGCCCGTCGCTGAGGCCGTACCCCCGCAGCACCGCGGCCGCCGCGCCGTGGTCCCGGAACTTGACCATGATCTGCCCGGCAATGTGGGACGGTCCGGCCGCGGCTCCCGGGGCTGCCAGGGTGACGCCGCCCAGCACCAACGCTGCCGCTGCGAAACTGGCCGTAAGAAGTCTTTTCATCCCGTCATTTTGCTCCCCGCAGCCCTGGCTGGATAGGGGCTTCAGTGGAGTTGTTGGGCGCAGCAAAAGGAATTTGATCAAAAAGACATCTCTTGTCACGCAGTTAACTGTCCATTTACATTCCCCTCAAGACCTGTCCAACCGGCCTCCCTAGGTTCGGACGCATGGACAACATCTCCCGCAGATCCCTCATTTCCGCCGGCCTGGGTGCCGGGCTTGTCGCCGCCCTGCCGGGTGCCGCCGTCGCCGTGTCAACAGCAGACGACGCCGGCCTCCGCACCGACCCGTTTATGCTCGGCATAGCGTCGGGCGAGCCGTGGCCGGACGGCTTCGTGATCTGGACGCGCCTGGCGCTGGACCCCCTGGCCGAGGACGGCCTCGGCGGCATGCCCGCACGCCCGGTCCCCGTGGCCTGGGAAGTGGCTGAGGACGCAAGCATGCGCTCCGTAGTAGCCCGCGGCGTCGAACACGCCCGGATTGAAACCGCCCACTCCGTCCACGTGGAGCTCCAGGGCCTGAAGCCCGGCCGCGAATACTTCTACCGCTTCCGCAGCGGCCGCCACCTCAGCGCCGTGGGCCGCACGCTCACCAGCCCCGCGCCGCACGAGACGCCTGCCGCGCTGGCCATGGCGTTCGCCAGCTGCTCCCAGTACGAGCACGGCTACTTCACCGCCTACACGCGCCTGGCCGAGGACCAGCCGGACCTGGTGCTGCACCTGGGCGACTACCTGTACGAGTACAAGAAGGACAGCTACGTGATCGGCGGCGGGAACCCGCGCGACCACCAGGGCCCGGAGACCACCACGCTGCAGGGCTACCGGCAGCGGCACGCGCAGTACAAGTCCGACGCCGACCTGCAGGCAGCGCACGCGGTGGCGCCCTGGCTGGTGGTGTGGGATGACCACGAGGTGGACAACAACTGGGCGGACGAGATCCCGGAAAACCGCGACGCGGGCCAGCTCAACGACACCACCGAGCGGTTCCGCCAGCGCCGCACCGCCGCGTTCCAGGCGTACTACGAGAACATGCCGCTGCGGAGGTCCTCCGTGCCGGCCGGGTTCGACATGAAGATCTACCGCACCATCCAGTGGGGCCAGCTGGCCAACTTCCACATGATGGACACCCGGCAGTACCGCGACGACCAGCTCGCCGGTGACGGCTGGAAGAAGAACGTGGCTGAACGGCTCGCGGAGAACCGGACCATCACCGGCGCGGAGCAGGAGAAGTGGCTGCTGGACGGGTTCCGGAACTCCACCCAGCGGTGGGACATCCTGGGCCAGCAGGTGTTCTTCGCCGAGCGGGACCGGGCGCAGGCGCTGGAGATTGACGACGTCTCCATGGACGGCTGGGATGGGTACGCCGCCTCCCGCCGCCGCATCACCCAGGGCTGGCTGGACGCGAAGGTTCGCAACGCCGTCGTGCTCACCGGCGACGTGCACCGCAACTGGGCCAACGACCTCAAGGTGGACTACAAGGATCCGGCCTCGCCCGTGGTGGGATCGGAGCTGGTGTGCACGTCCATCACCTCCACCGGCAACGGGACTGGCTCCACCACGGACCCGGTGATGGCGTGGAACCCGCACCTGAAGTTCTTCAATGACAACCGCGGCTACGTGAACACCAAGATCACGCGGGATGCCATGACGGCGGACTTCCGCACGCTGGACTACGTGACGACGCCGGGCGCACCGGTCAGCACGAAGGCCTCGTTTGCCATCCAGGATGGCGTGCCGGGCCTGCAGGCGCGCGGGTAACCGCCCGGACTGGTACCGAACTGCGCAACTCTTGGGCCCGCTGCTGCTGCGGGCCCAGGAGTTGGCGCGGGTTCCGTGTGGCCGCGAAACCAAAAGTTACTCAAACGCGTGCAGCACCTCGCGACGCCGGCGGCTCACCAGACCGAGTCGCCCCGCAGGACGGCGTCGCTGCCGCCGTCGACATAGATGACCTGCCCGCACAGGTGTGTGTTCTCTTCGCTGTTGAGCCACGCCAGCAGGCGGGCGACGACGATGGGCTCGGCGATGCCGTTCAGCGGCATCGGGACCATGCGCAGCAGCTGCTCCCGTGCTTCCGCGGTGGCGATCAGGCCGGCTGTCATCGGAGTGGCGATGACGCCGGGAGCTGCGGCATTCAGGGGGATGCCGGCCCCGGCCCACGCCGGGGTGGCAGCCTCGCGGCGGACCCACCGGGAGAGCGCAAGCTTGGTCGAAGCGTAGATCAGCTGGCCCGTGGTTGCTGGATCCTTCGCCAGGACCCCGGCGCGTGCCATGGCGGCCGCCTCATCCCCCTCGGTCAGCAGGGCAACGAGCCCACCGTCGCTGGGCAGGAGGGCAGCCATTGAGGAAACGAAGACTGCCCGTGGAGCCTCTGATCCCGCCAGAAGGGGCCGGAGGCCTTCAAGGGTGGCCACCGTGCCGAAGAAGTTCACGGCCACGGTGGCGGGCGCCGGGACGGCCAGGCCGGCGACGGCGTAAACGGCATCGATCGATCCGCCGCTGATCCTGCCCGCCTCCTGGACCAGGGCCGCGCGCCCTTCGGCGGTGGAAAGGTCCACCACCACCTCGGCGTCGTGGATGTCCGCTCCAATGACGCGTTCGCCCCGCTGCTCGAGCAGGTCCTTGGTTGCCTTTCCGATGCCCGACGCGGCGCCGGTGAGGACAGATGTGCGGGGCATGGTGCCTTCTTTCCCTCGCTATCCAGCATGTGGCTCCACTGTGCCCGCCTGCCCGCCGTGCGGCCAGAGGCCAAGGGCCCGTGAGTCCAAGGGACCGTGGATGGCACGGCGGTTGTCCGCGCCCTCGCCCGGCCAGAGGGGTGGCGGCAGGTGGCGGCGAAATTCGTAGCCCCAACACGGAAGGGCCTGGGCCCGGTGTGAAACCGGACCCAGGCCCTTCCGGCGCTTGGTCAGAGACCTACAGCGGAGCGGCTCAACCCAGGATGAGGTTCAGGATGAACAGCAGTGGGATGGAGCCGGCCCAGACGGCGGTGGTGATGCCGGACCAGCCGCGGAGCGCCGCGGTGCCTTCGAGTCCGGTGAACCGGGTGACCACCCAGAAGTAGGAGTCGTTGAAGTAGCTCAGGATCATGGATCCGGCGGTGCAGGCCATGGCTGCCACCAGCGGGTCGATGCCGAGGGTGCCCACCAGCGGGGCCGTGACGGAGGCGGCGGTGATCATTGCCACCGTGCCCGAGCCCTGGGCCAGCCGGACCAGGGTGGCCACCAGGAACGGCACCAGGAAGGCGGGCAGGGCCGTGGCGGCGATGGCCTCGGCCAGGGCGTCACCCACGCCCGAGCTGCGGAGCACCTGTCCCAGGGCGCCGCCGGCGCCGGTGATCAGCAGGATGAGGCCGGCCGAAGCGGCAGCCTCGGCAAACCAGTGCTGGACCCGGCTGCGCGGGGTCCACCGCGGCAGCAGGACGTAGACGGCCAGCAGGACGCCGATGATCAGCGCGATCACGGGGTTGCCGATGAAGGCGAAGGGAACAACCCAGGCGGACGGCTCGTATTTGCCGCCCACAACGCCCTGGGCGTTCTGGTCCATGGCGCCGGTGACCGTGTTCAGCACGATCAGCAGCAGCGGGACCAGGAGGGGCAGCGAGGCCAGGAACGCGCCGACGCGGTGCGGCTTGGCGCCCTCCGGCGGGGTGCCCAGATCCAGTTCGGGATCGTCCGGCAGGTCTTCGTCCTGCGCAGGGGTGTCGTCGTTGGGGATGGTTCCGGTGCTGCCGTGGTGGGATCCTTCGGAGGCACCCACCAGTGCGGCGCGGCCGTAGACGGCCTCGCGGACTTCCTCGGTGACGGCGCTTTCGAGCTTGGGTCCCATCCACTTGGCGTAGGTCACGGCAATCGGAAGGAGCAGGACGGTGAACACCAGGCCGGTGAGGATGACGGCGCCCAGGTCCGCGCCCAGCAGGCCGGTGACGGCAAGGGGGCCGGGGGTGGGCGGCACCAGGTGGTGCGTCAGGGTCATGCCGACACCCAGTGCGAGGGCCAGGGTCACGTAGCCGGCGCGCTTGACCCGTGCGATGGAGCGGGCCAGCGGGTTCATGATCACGTAGCCGGAGTCGCAGAAGACCGGGATGGACACCAGGGCACCCACGGTGCCCATCGCCCAGGGCTCCCGGCCCTTGCCGAAGAGCCGTAAGAAGGAGAGGGCAAGCGCGTTGGCAGCGCCGGATACTTCCAGGATCTTTCCGATGGCGACGCCAAGGCCGATCACGATGCCGATCGAGGCAAGGGTGTTGCCGAAGCCTGTGGTGATGGCTTTGACGATGTCGAGGGGGCTTTGGCCGGCCACGAGGCCGGTCACGAGGGCGGCGATGAGCAGCGCGACGAACGCGTCGAGCCGGGTGCGCAGTACGAGCACGACGATGGTCGCGATGCCCAGTACCAGCGCAAGTAGCAGTTGTATATCCACGTTGATGTACTCCTTGGGGACAAGAGCCCGGGCGCGCTGCCCGGCTCTCCTCGAAGGACGCCAGTGCCTTTTGGAATTGACTCCGTCGAGTGACGGGTGCCACACTATCGGGACATAAGACATCTGACAAGCCAACGGAGGAGGGATGCCGGTGAGCCGCATAACGCTGGCGGACTCTGTGTTCGCCAACCTCCTGGAACGCATCCTCTCTGGCGAGCTCCCGCCCCAGTCGTCGCTGCCGGCCGAGGCGGAGATCGCCAGGGTGGCCGATGTCAGCAGGCTGACGGTCCGCGAGGCACTGAAGACTCTGCAGGCCCAGAACATCGTCACGGTGAGGCGCGGCCTGGGGACCTTTGTGAACCATCCCGAGGAATGGACCGGCCTGGAGGCTATCCTCCGGGCCGCGGCCCGCGGCACCGGGATTGACGAGGCAGCCCTGAAGCTCCTCGAGGTCCGCCGCATTATGGAAACCGGGGCAGCCGAACTGGCCGCCCGGCACGCCACGGCCGAGCATTTTGCCGCCATGGAGAAGGCGATTGCGGACCTGGAAACAGCGCACGAGGCCGCAGACCTGGACGCCGTGACCCTGGCGGACCTTGCCTTCCACAATGTGGTGTTCAAGGCGTCGGCGAACCCGTTCCTACCGGCGCTGCTGGGCCAGCTGGGCCACCTGCTGTACACCACGCGGCGGGAAACCTCGGCATTCCCGGAAGTCCAGCGCCATGCCCTGGAGCACCACCGGCTGGTCCTGGCGGCGATTGCCACGGGAGAACCGGAAACAGCCCGCAAGGCCATGGACGAGCACATCAACCAGACCTACGACGACTACGCACGCTTCATCAAAGCCCAGGAATCCAACACAGGAGTTGAACCAGAATGACCGAAACCACCGCTTTTCCCGCTTCCCGCACGGCCGTCCTGACCGGCGCCGCCTCGGAGCGCGGCATTGGCCGCGCCACTGCAGACAGGCTGGCCCGCGAGGGCTGGAACATTGCCATCCTGGACATTGACGGCGAGGCTGCCGCCCTGGCCGCCAAGGAGATCGGGGACAAGCACGGCGTGCAGGCGCTGGGCCTGCAGACGGATGTCTCGGACGAGGCGTCCATCGATGCCGCCATCAGCAAAGTGGAGGCGGAACTGCCTCCCATCGTGGCGCTGGCCAACATCGCCGGCATCAGCTCGCCGCGTCCCTTCATGGAGGAAACCAAGGAAGGCTGGGAGCGTGTCTTCGCGATCAACATGACCGGGACGTTCCTGGTGACCCAGCGCGTGCTGGGCGGCATGATCGACCGGAAGCTTGGCCGGGTGGTGAGCATCTCGTCCATCTCCGCCCAGCGCGGCGGCGGCACCTACTCCAAGGTGGCGTACAGCTCTGCCAAGGCCGGGATCATCGGCTTCACCCGGGCGCTGGCCCGCGAGATGGGCGAGCACGGAATCACCGTCAACTGCATCGCCCCGGGGCCCGTGGACACGGACATCATGGGCGGCACGCTGACCGATGAGCGGAAGAAGGAGATGTCCAAGGACATCCTGGTGGGCCGCGTGGGAACAGTGACTGACATGGCCGCTTTGATGGCCTTCCTCATGGGCGAGGACGCCGGCTTCATCACCGCGGCCACCTACGACATCAACGGCGGACTGCAGGTTTCCTAAAGCGGTTGCAGGCGGGTGCCTGCGTAGCCTCTCCTGGAGAAGTACGACGGCGGCGCGGCTGGCATTCCTGCCGGCCGCGCCGCCGGTTGTTATGGACTGAGCCGTACCTGGCTTAAGGCGACAGGACCGCAGGCGCGCAGGCCGCCGTCGTTATGCGGTGGCGCTGCCCGGGGAGGTGGGCGACGCTGGTGTGGCGAGCTGGGCCGCGATCTCGTCGGTCCAGGCATCGATGGCGGTCCAGTCCCGGAAATCCCCGAAACGGCCGCCGGTGATCCGGAACAGGACGCGCAGCGCTGACGACATCTGGTCTGCCTTGTAGACGCCGGAGAACATGCGGTGGCCGCGAAGCGCAACGTCCGGGGGCAGCACACCTGCCAGGCGTGCCTGTTGCAATGCCGCGCCTTTTTTGCGGAACGGCTTTGGCAGTGCATCCGCCATCCCCACGTTGAAGGCCCAGACGGGCCGCTTGGCCAGCTCGGGCGCATGCCGGGCGAAGAACTGACCGGCCGCGGGCAACCACGACTGATTGTGGATGGCGCTGCCGATCACAATTGCGTCGTAGCCGGAGACGTTCTCCACCTCGTCCACCGACCGGCACTCGACGCCGTCCAGCGCAGACGCCATGCGGTCCGCCATATGTTGGGCGATCTCCTGCGTGGAACCCATCGCGCTGGCATAGGCAACCAGAACAGCCATTCCTGAACCTCCGATCGTGCACTCTCCAGTCTGATGGACGGCGCGGCGGCCGGGACGGGCCATTGGTCCCGAAAACAGGGTCCGTGATCCTAGCCGGGCTCTTCCTCGTTCGCGGTGGCTTCGACCCAGTCGATGGCGTCGTCCGGGAAGTATTGCCCCGGGGTTTCATCTTGGCCGGCCCACCAGGAGTCATCGCTGGCCGGTCCGCCGGCCTCCGCAATCTCGGCCACTATTGCCGCCGGAACCTGATCTCCGTTGTTGTTGATCAGCCACTGCCGCGTCGATGGCTGCAGCTTCGTCCACCACTGTTCGATGCCCATGGCCGAAGTGTCCCATGCCGGCAGGACCGGCGTCACCGCCCGCACAAAGCCGGCGGCAGCACCGCCGTCGTACTCTCTGTATTAATGCGCTGCAGGACGGGTCCCCTCATCGGTGCTGGACCCCGACGTCGGCACGAAGGTCCAGTCGAAGGACCCGTCCACCCGCAGTGTCAGCCGGAGGAACCCGTGGGTGTCGCTGAAGCGCTTGACGACGTACGGCGGGCTGCTGGTGAAGGGGCGGAGGCCGACGCCGCCCGTGGAGACCTGGAAGGACGTGATCCCGTCGCTGACGCACTGGTCGGCGTTGTTCACCGGGCACGAGCGTTCGTAGTTATGCTGCGACCCGGACAGGGTCAGGCGGACCCGGTGCTTCCACATCACATCGATCCACGGCTTGTGGTCCACGTTCCGCTCATGCGTTTCGGTGCTGGAGGTGAAGTACGGCTCGTGGTGCACCACTGCCAGGTGCCTGCCCGCAGCCTTGGCGGCAGCGAGGTCCCGGTCCAGCCACGTTGTGAGCGCCTGGGCCCGCGCCGGGTTGTACCGCCAGTGCGCCGAGGACAGGAACGCGAAATGCCAGTTCCCAAAGTCCTTCGAGTAGGGCTGCCCGTTTTCGATGAACCCGCGCTCATGGTTGATTGCTGCCTTCGCAGTGGACCCCGGGCACTGGCCGTTCATGAAATCGTCGAGGTCCTCATTGCGGCCGGGTTTCCAGTCGTGGTTGGGGGCGGATACCCAGTAAAGCTTGGGCAAAGTGCCCGCCCAGAGCCTCGTCCAATACTTCACATAGTCCTCGCAGTACGCGGCGTCGTACTGGAAATCTCCGATCCCCAGGAACGCATCAATTTCGTTGTTTTGCACCAGCCGCGTGATCGCCGCAGCGTTCCGGCCGGACGGGCTGTCAGGAGCATAGGTCCGCACGCCGTTCATGTCGCCCACTGCAGCGATCTGGACATCACGGAGGGGAAAGACAGGCTTGCCATGCGGCGGTGGCAGGGCTGCCGTAGGGGTAGCTGCCGGGGACGAAACAGTTGGGGACGGCTGGTCCGGCGGCTGCGGAGTAGGTTGCGGGGTGAAAGTGCAACCCGCAACAGAGACGGCCAGGAGGGTTGCGGCGGCTGCGGCCACGCTCCGGAGGGATCTGTGCCGCGGGAGTGCTGGCTGCATCCGATAACCCTCCAGGAAGCCGGCCCGCAGGTCATCCCGCGAGGGACAACCAGGCGCACCGGCACCTCTGATGTTCCTTAAGCCCGGATGGGCTGTCAAGGGAGCGGGATGCCTGCCCCGGGACAACGGATGCGGCTGGAACGGCGACGCCGGACCTACGTCCCGCCTGACGGTGCGGTTGCCGCCGGCGAGAGGCAGCCGCTCCCGTAGCCTGTCAGGGGTCAAGCCGCTTGCGCAGGAGGCAGAACTCGTTGCCTTCAGGGTCGGCCAGGACGTGCCACTGCTCGCTGCCGGTCTGCCCGACGTCGGCGGGGCGGGCCCCCAGGGCAAGCAGGCGTTCCAGCTCGGCGTCCTGGTCCCGGTCCACCGGGTTGACGTCAATGTGCAGGGGGAGGCGTCCGGTCCGCGGGTTGCTGCTCGGGCTCAGGATGATGGTGGGCTGCAGGCCGCCGAACCCGGCGTCCGGCGGGCCGATCTCGATGGCACCGTCCTCCCGGTCGAGCTCGACATATCCGAGCACCTGGCTCCAGAATCCCGCCAGGAGTTCCGGATCGGCACAGTTGATGACTAGTTCGCTGATGCGGGAGACCATGAACCCCAGTGTACGGAGGGCTTGCCCGGACAGTCCGGGAATTGATGCTTGTCCAAGACATGCGCCGAGGCGAGGCGTCGGGCGTTTCGCAGTGGACACTCCCCCGGATCGGTATCACCTGCCAGTCCTGCGCAACTTTGCCTGTCAACGGGTCACGCCTACTTTTAGGGATGAGTGCGCCTCCAACGTAGCCACGAGTACGTGTGCCACATGCCAAGGTCGCATGACCCTCCGCTAACGCGCAGGTAGCGGCGATGTGCGCCGGGCAGTCCAGGGCTAGTAAAATCTTCTGGTGCCTTTTTCTAAACCCCTCCACCGCCCGTCAACCTGCCGCCGTACCGAGTCCCTGGCCGGTGAGACATCATGATGCTGGGGCGCCGGCGGTTCCTGGAGTGGATTGGGGCTGCGGCAGTAACGGCCGGGGTGCCCAGCGCGCTTACTCCCCCGGCCACGGCGGTTGTTCCGTCCCCTGCCTACGCCAACGCCCGCTTCGTGAGCACCGGCGGGGACGATGCCAACCCGGGCACCAAGGCAGCACCCTGGCAGACGCTTGGGAGGGTCAGGGCTGCGCTCGACACCGGCGAAGTGGGGCGCGGCGACGCGGTCTTGTTGCGGCGCGGTGACGTGTTTTGGGGCTCCCTCAAGGTTCCTGTGCTGAAAGGGACAACGGGAGCTTTTACCCTCGGCTCCTACGGCAGTGGGGCGCTGCCACAGATCAACGGCTACAAGGTGAGCAAGGACGCGTGGGTGCTGCACAGCCCCAACGTGTGGAAGCTGAACCTGACGGCCGGATCCGGGGAGTTCGCCGGCAACACGGCCGGAACCTCAACGGACGTCGGATTCCTGAAGGCCGGCGGCACCATCCACGGCTGGAAACGGTGGAACCTGGCTGATCTGGCGCAGGACTGGGATTTTTACAGCGACGATACCCACGTGTACGTGAGGCTGGGCGCATCCCCGGGTGCCGGCGTGGAGATAGCCGTGAAGCAGCAGGGTTTCCGTCCCGCCTCCAACACCAACGCCTCGGACCTGCACATCCTTGGCCACGGCGCCCACGGTGTAGGAATTTACGGGACCCAGAACGCGCAGATCACGGGCTGCGTGATTGAGGAAATCGGCGGTTCGCGGGTATCAAAGACCACCCGGTACGGGAACGGCGTGGAAATCTGGATTGGCTGCGCGAACGTGCTGGTCCAGGGCAACACGATCCGGCAGACGTATGACACGGGCACCACCATGCAGGGCAGTGCCGAGGGGTCCAACGTTGCGTGGACGGACTGCAGGTTCGTGGGCAACACCATTGAGAACTGCAACCAGAGCCTGGAGGTCTGGTCCCGGGGAACACCGGCTGCAGGGACGGGACACATCCGATGCGCGTTCACGGATAACGAGTGCCGCGATGCCGGCTTCTCATGGGCTGCCAACATCCGCCCGGACCAGGCAGGCATGGGCACACACCTGCTGACCTATGACGTGGATCTGCCCTGCGACATCGAGATTGCCAGGAACAGCTTTGTGGGCGCCAAGGACAACTTCGTGCGCTCCAGCGGCCCCGGGCGGCAGATCCCGGAGGGCATCAGGACCCACAGCAACACCATCTCGCTGGACAGCCGGCAGAAGATTGCCTACGAGCATCCGGAAACCATCGAGCAGCTCGACGCATGGCGTGCCCGTACCGGCAACGGACAGGGGTAAGGCCATCGGGCCCGCGCCGGGCACCTCTCTGTGATGCAGGAGTTCCCGTCCTAGGACGGAGCCTCCTCATGTGCATTGACGGATTCAGCGATTCGTTTGATCGCGGCGAGCGTTTTCGGAATGCCGTCGAGCGCCTGCTGGGTGCGGTCGGCGATCTGGGTTGATGCCCCTTCGCCGAACTTCTCCTCGAACATTGCTATCCCGTCCGGCAGGAATTCCCAGGACTCGGTGAGCATGGTCCCGCCATCTGCCGGGGTGAGGGTGAAGCCCCAGCGGACAAATTTTCCGCCCACCACCCAGGCGAACTCGCGGCCGCGCTCGGCAGCCACCACCTGGGACCGGGTCTCCCAGGTCCGCTGCGGCAGCTCGTTGCGCCCGGTGAACCATGCACCGGGCTGGCTGGCGCTGTCCTCGTCGTCCCACCAGCACGACGTGCAAATCGGGCTCCACTCACCGGTGCGGGTGATGTCGGAGACCAGGTCGTAGAGCGTCTCGGCTGATGCCTGGACCGTGGTGGACTCCTGGTATTGGCGGATGCTGCTCTGGTTCATGGATCCATCCTTACTGGGGGTCATTTCTTCTGACGCCGGCTGCCGCCGTGCCAGTCCTCCTGCTGGCCGACGGTATCTGCGGCGACTCCGAAGGCAGGAAGCTGCGGCTGCTCACGGAGGCTGCGCTTAAGCTCCGCGAAGCCCGGGAAGCGTGCCAGCCCCACCACGTGGTCCCACAGCTCGGCGGCCGACTCTTCCTCCGGCAACCGGCTGATCACCGGCCCAAAAAACGCCACTCCGGCGGGCGGCTCAAAGTGGATGATGGGCGTGCCCACATCCTTGCCTGTCAGCGCCAACGCCTCATCAGTCTCCTGCCGTATCTCGCGGTCCCAGGAGTCGTCGTCGAGAGCCTTCGCAAGCTCTAACGGCAATCCGGCCTCAGCGAGGAGCGGCTCCACAAACTCACGCGTCCCGCGCCGCTCACGCATCTCGTTTTCAGTGCGCTGGTCCATGTCCGGGGCAGCTTCGAAGATGTGTGTCCCGAACGCCTCGTACAGGCGGGCGATGGACTCGCGGCCATGCTCCGCACGTGCCCGGGCCGCCACCCTCAGGAGCCGGAGCCCGGCGGTGTGTCCGGCCTCGTACTCAGGCGGGAAATGCGCGTCGTAGTCAACGTGGGCGTTGATCTGCCGCAACGAAATGACCCGCCAGTCCACGGTGTACTCGCGCTGCGCCTGCACCTGCCGCACCCACTTGCTTGTCATCCAGGCGAAAGGGCAGACCGGGTCGAAATAGAAGTTGATGTCGGCATTCACGCGTCCACCCTTGCACCTGTTAATGACCTGCGTCCAATCAACAAACCCGGCCCAGAGAGGCTGCCTTCATCATGGTCCTTGCAATCGTGAACATGCTGATCTTTGATCTTTGAAGCCCCAGATCTCTGCGCTCGGCCGGGCCGCAGGCGAACATCCTCGCACCGGGTTGTGCCAGCCCGGCTGGGACCTTTGGTCATGAAAGTGAAAGCTGCGAGAGCGCCACCCCAAACCCGCAGGAGGTGATAGAGCGTCTCGGGAAAACCGACGTCAAGTGATGGAGCGTCTCCGGAAAAGCGACATCAAGTGATAGAGCGTCGCAGGGGGTTTGGGGTTCGTTCGGGGGTGGGTTGGTTGGGAACAGGGGTTTCGCGGGGTGGCTAGAGGGAGGCGCCTCCGCAGATCACGTAGTTCTGGCCGGTGATCGACTTGCCGTGCGGGCCCAGGAGGAACGCGGCCAGGGCGGCCACGTCCTCCGGGTCCACCAGGGCACCGAGGGCGGGCATCTTCACCGGAGTGGCGGCGCGGCCGGGGTCGTTCAGCATCGGGGTATCGGTGGGCCCTGGAGACAGCACGTTGACGGTGATCCCCCGCGGCGCGAGCTCCTGCGCCCACGTCCGGCCGAGCCCCATCAGGGCAGCCTTCGTCGCGGCGTAATGGCTCTTGCCCGGCATCCCCGTTGAGGTGCGGCTGCCCAGCAGGACGATCCTGCCGCCGTCGGACATCGTCGGCACCAAAGCGTTGGCCAGCACGGAAGCCGCCGCCACGTGCACTGTGAACATCCCTGCCAGTGCAGACGGGTCAAGGGAACCCAGGTGGGCGGTCCGTTGGAAACCGGCGGCGTGCACCAGTGCGTCCGCCGGTTCGAGACCCGAGACCACAGCCTCTAGGGCCTCGGGCTCCGACAGGTCGGCCTGCAGCCAATCGAACTTCCCCTCCAATGAGGACTCGGTCCGGCTCAGGCCGGTCACCCGCCATCCGTCGGCGAGCAGGCGCTGAGCTATCGCCTTGCCGATACCCGAGCTGGTTCCGGTGACAACGGCGTGCTTCGCGCCGGTCATTCGTCCCCGCCCGGGGTGGTGGTGCCCTCGTACGCCCACTGCGGGTCCACTCGGACGAACTTGATGGCCTGCCGGAAGTACGTGTACGCGATGTTCAGGGAACCGTCCGGGCCCTGGTGGATGGACGGGTAGGAGTATTCGCGGTTGAGCCCGTCGCGGGAGTTGTTGGACAGGCAGTACCCGTCCCCCACGTCCAGGTTCCGGCGGATGGGCCACGAACGGCCGGAGTCCTCGGAGATGGCCAGCGTCATCGGCGAGCGCGGCGTTCCCCAGAAGGCGCGCTTGACGCCGTCGTCCTCGGAGAAAGCTGCGGCGTCCGGCTCGGCGACCTGGCCCTGCTCCTCGGCCAGGCCGTCGTCGTCGATTTCGTCGTAGAGGGACAGGCGCCGGTCGGTGCCCTCCCCCGCCCGGCTGTGGTTGTAGACCAGGGCCAGGCGGCCGTCCGCGAGCGCCGTGAACTGGACGGAGGAGTTGTTGTTCGGCAGCTCGGTGGGAACCGGCTCGCTCCAGGTGGATCCGTCGTCGTTGGAGCGGGACTCGTAGATCGAGTCCGCCCAGCGGCTGCGGAACAGGGCCAGCAGCGAACCGTCCGCCACGGGCTGGATGTTCATGTGGACACAGCCGAGGCTGCCGGGCAGGACGTGCCCGGTCCAGGTGGCACCGGCGTCGTCGGAAATCATCACCGCGCTGTCGTCGCTGTTGCCCACCCATTTCTCCCCCGGCACGGTAATGCAGCGGAAGATCGGCACCATCAGGCGGCCGGACGGCAGCACCACCGGCAGCTGGCGGACAAACACGCCGCCGGTTTCGTTGGCGGGGAACAGCGTTTCCACCTCGCCCCAGGTGCGGCCACTGTCCGTGGACATACGACGGCGGACCTCGGCGGTGTCCTGGTTGCCCGCCTTTTGAGCTGTGTACAGCAGCCAGAGTGCGCCATCTGTGTTCGTGAACAGGATGGGGTTCTGCTCGGAACGGGTGGAGTCGTTGGAGAGCTGCTGCGGCTCCGACCACTGGCTGCTGCCCGGCTCCAGGGCGGAGAACCAGATGGAGATGTCCGGCACGCCTTCCTGGGTGCCACCGAACCAGACGCAGCCGAGCCGGCCGTCCGGCAGGGTGAGGAGGTTGGCGGCGTGGCTCTGCACGGTGGGTGCGGGCAGGTAGGCGAAGTCGGCGCCGTCGGCCCGCTTCACCTGGCCGTCCGGGGTGATGGTGCTGTACGCGTCGGTGGTGGTGTTCTGCATGGAAGTCAGTCCTTCTTGGTGGCGGCGTCGAGGTGGGACTTGGCGATCTGTTCCAGGTGCGTCAGGTCCGAGGCAATGGTGGTGAAGGTGTAGCCCTGCTTCAGCCGCTGGTTGGCCACGGTGCCGGCAGGGGTGTGGATGCCGGCGGCGATGCCCGCGGAGGCGGCGGCCTCGGCGATGGTCTCCAGCGCCGAGTTGAATTCGGCGTCGACGGCGGGGTCCCCGGGGAAAGCCCCGCCCACGGCGATTGACAGGTCAGACGGGCCCACGTAGATGCCGTCCAGGCCGGGGGTGGCGCAGATTTCCTTGACGTTGGCCAGCCCCTCCGGCGTCTCGATCATGGCGAACACCAGGGTGGTGCCGTTGGCGTCGGCCGGCTTGGGCCCGATCCGCAGGGCGGAGCGCATGGGTCCGTAGGAGCGGCCGCCCATGGGCGGATACTTGGCGGCGGACACGGCGGCGGCTGCATCCTCCGCGTTGTTGATGAGCGGGACGATGACGCCCACCGCGCCGGCGTCGAGTGCCTTACCGATCGCGGTAAAGTCGTTGGCCTCCACCCGGACCATGCCGGCGGCGGTGTGCCCGGCGTCGATGGCCATCAGCCCGTTGAGCACGCCCGAGTAGCCGAGCAGGCCGTGCTGGGCGTCCAGTGCCACGTAGTCGTAGCCGAGGCGGCCGATGCGTTCGGTAGCCACGGGCGCGTCCAGCACCGCCCAGTAGCCCACCGCCTGCTCACGGGCGCGGATCTTGCGGGCGAATTCGAGGGCCAGTTCGGAGGTCATCAGAGTCCTTCAGTCAGTGGGTTCAGCAAAGAAGTCGGTTCGGTCAGTAAGGGAGAAGTCAGCGGTTGTAGGCGGGCATCGGGCCGCGCAGCGAGGTGCCGACGGCATCGCAGGCTTCCACCACGTCGGCCGGCAGCGGCCCGTTGGCCACGGCGGCGATGTTGGCACGCAGCTGTTCCACCTTGGACCCGCCGAGCAGCATGGAGCCCACACCGTCCCGGTAGGCGAGCCAGCGCAGCGACAGCTCGGCCAGCGAAACTTCGGCATCGGAAGCGATGCGGGACAGCTCCCCGATCGCGTCGAACAGCTGCTTGTCCCAGTACCGCTGTGTGTACATGGCGGCGAGCTTGGAATCGCCGTAGCGGCCCTCGGTGGGCTTGGCATCAAAGCTGTGCTTGCCGGTGAGCAGCCCGCCGCCCAGCGGGTTGTAAACCATGGTGTGCACGTTGTGGGTGGCGGCGAATTCGAGGTACTCCTCCTCCAGCCTGCGTGCCACCAGGTTGTACAGCTGCTGCGCGACGACGGGCCGCGGCGCCCCCACTTCCCGTGCGGTGTGGATGACGTCGGCGATCTGCCAGGCGGCGAAGTTGGACACACCCAGCGCGCCGATCTTCCCCTCCGCGACCAGCTCGGCCACCGTGGACAGGGTTTCAGAGAGAGGCGTGGCCCGGTCCGGCTGGTGCAGGTAGAACAGGTCGATGCTGTCCGTGCCCAGCCGGCGCAGGCTCCCCTCCACACTGGCCCGCAGCCCCGCGGGCGAGAGCGGCGAATTGGAGCCGGCGTCGGCGTGAGGCATGCCGGCCTTGGAAGCCAGGATGACGCCGTCGCGCTTTCCCTTCAGGAGGCGCGCAAGCATCTCCTCAGTCACGCCGCCCACGTAGGCGTTGGCGGTGTCGATGGTGGTGATGCCGGCGTCGAGCGCTTCCTCCACCATCCGCCCCGCGGTGGCCTCGTCAACGGTGTCGCCGAACGTCATGGTCCCCAGGACCAGCCGGGAGATGGGGAGTTTCAGGCCGTCCACCTGGGCGCCTTCGGGCTGCGTGCTCATGCGTTGATTCCTCGTGGTTGCGTAATTCAAAGGGTCAGTTGGACTGGTTGGCCAGCGCCAGGGAGCGGACCAGGTGCCGTGGCTTCAAGCCCGTCATGGTGGAGGGGTCCAGCGCCGCGCGGCGGAGTTTGCGGGTGTAGTCCTCCTTGGGGGCCGTCAGGACGGACGCGGTGGAGCCGTGTTCCACGAGCTTGCCGCGCTGCATCACCATGACGCTATCGCTGATCTCCTGCACCACGCCAAGGTTGTGCGAGATGAACACGTAGGTGATGCCGGATTCGTCCTGGATGGACTTCAGCAGCCGCAGCACCTGCGCCTGCACGGACACATCCAGGGCGCTGGTGGCCTCGTCGCAGACAAGCAGTTCGGGCTTGGACGCGAGAGCCCGGGCGATCCCGATGCGCTGGCGCTGGCCGCCGGAGAACTCGGACGGGTGCTTGTCCAGGGACTTCACGGGCAGGCCCACCTGGTCAATCAGCTTCGCCGCCGCCTTGTGCCGCTCGGCCTTAGACCGGACGCCCTGCAGTTTCAGCGGCTCGGCCACGATCTCCTGGGCCGTCATATGCGGATCCAGCGAGCCGTACGGGTCCTGGAACACCATCTGGAATTTGGAGCGCATGGGCCGCAGCTTGGCCTCGCTCATGGCCGCGATGTCCGTGCCGTCCAGCTCGATCCGCCCGCTGGTGGGGGTCACCAGCCGCATCAGTGCCTTGGCGATGGTGGACTTGCCGCAGCCGGATTCACCCACCACGGCGATCGTTTTGCCTTTGTCCACGGAGAACGAGACGTCGTCCACGGCCCGGAAGGTGCCGCCCGGCACGTGGTAGTCCACCACGAGGTTTTCGACGGCGAGGAACGGCTCTGTCATGGCTTTGCTCCGGTCTGGGTGAGGGCTGGGTCAGTAGTGGCTGAGGATCCGGCGTGCGCAGCGCGGCGTCCGGGGGTGCCGGCGGGCGTTTCATCCCACGGCCCCAGCACCGGCACGGCGGCCAGCAGGTCCCGGGTGTACTGCGTGGCGGGGTTGTCCACGATCTGCTGGACCTCGCCGGACTCAACGAACGAGCCGTCCTTCATCACGTGGATGCGGTCCGAAATCAGCCGGGCCACACCGAGATCGTGCGTGATCATCAGGATGCCGATGCCGCGCTGCTCCTGCAGTTCCAGCAGCAGGTCCAGGATGCCGCCCTGCACGGTGACGTCCAGGGCCGACGTCGGCTCGTCCGCCACCAGCAGCTGCGGTTCGGAAGCCAGCGCGATGGCGATCAGCACACGCTGCAGCATGCCGCCGGAGAGCTGGTGCGGGTACTTCTTCAGCTGCTTTTCCGGCGTCGGGATGTGCACCTGCTCCAGCAGCCGGATGGCCCGGGCCTGCAGCGCGGCCTTGTCCTTGGCGGAGGCGGCGCCGGCGATCCGGATGGCCTCGAACAGCTGGCTGCCGATCGAGTGCACCGGGCTCAGCGCCGTCATGGGATCCTGCGGGATCAGGGCGAGGGTCCTGCCGCGCACCTTGTTGATGGCCTTGGGGTCGGCGCTGATGTCGACGCCGTCAATCATCACGGTGCCGGACAGTACCGCCAGGTCCTCGGGCAGCAGGCGGAGGATGCCCATCGCCGTCGTCGACTTTCCGGAGCCGGACTCACCAATGATGGTGACCGTCTCGCCCCGGTGGATGCTGAAGCTGACGGAGTCCACGGCGCGGATGATACCGGCGTCGGTGATCAGTTCCACCTGGAAGTCGCGGACCTCCAGGAGCGGCTGTTCGGTGAAAGAGGTAGTCATGTCAGGCACCCTTCTTCCTGCGGCGGGGACGGTCGCGGAGGCCGTCGCCCAGCAGGTTGACGCCCACCACCATGAGCACGATCACCAGGCCGGGCAGGGTGACCATCCACCAGGAGGTGGTGATGTAGTCCTGGCCGTCGGAGATGATGCGGCCCCAGGTGGCGAAGGGCCGCTGCGGGCCGGCACCCAGGAAGGACAAAGCGGATTCGAGCAGCACGGCCTGGGCCAGCAGGAGCAGCACCACCAGGGTTGCCTGCTTGATGACGTTGGGGATGATGTGCTGGATCAGGATCTGGATCTTGTGCAGCCCCAGGATCCGGGCGGCGGACACGTAGGGCTTTTCGCGTTCCACCAGCACCATGGAGCGGGTGAGGCGTGCAACTTCGGGCCATTGGGCGATGGCGATCACGAAGGTGATCACCGGGATGGAGGGGCCGAACAGGGCCACCACCAGCAGCAGCATCATGAGCAGCGGCAGGGACATCTGGGCTTCGAGGAGGCGGGAGACGATGGTGTCCACCCAGCCGCCGAAGTAGCCGGCGGCCGCGCCGAGGATGATGCCGATGGCGCCGGAGACCAGCACGGCCAGCAGTCCGATGGTCAGCGAGACCTGGCCGCCGTGCAGTACACGGGAGAGGAGGTCGCGGCCCAGCTGGTCGGTGCCGAACAGGTGGCCGTCGGTGAGCGGCGGCAGGCGCCGGGCACCGAGGTCCTGGAAGTTGGCGTCCGGCAGCGGGAGCACCTGGGCCAGGATGATCGGGATGATCACCAGCAGGGTGCAGACGGTGCCCACGATGAGCTTCCACTTGGCGGCATTACGACGGCGGGTGGCGCCTGCCTTGGCGATGTCCGCCTTGGTGACGGCGCTGGGGCTGGGCTGCCGGGCTGTGTTTCCGGCTCCGCCGGAAGTAGGTGTTGCGGTGTCGAGGCTCATGCTGCTGCCGCCTTTCCAAGACGAACACGGGGATCAAGAAGCGGGTAGGCGAGGTCGATCAGCAACTGGACAGCCACCGCCAGCAGCGCGGTGAGGAGGACCGTGGCCTGGATGAGGGGGTAGTCGCGGGTTTCGAGGGCCCGGACAATCAGGGAGCCGACGCCGGGCCAGGCGAACACCACTTCCACCACCACAACACCGTTGAGCATCGCGGCGAACCGGGTGCCCAGGGCGGTGAAGACCGGGATGGCGGAGTTGCCCATGGCGTAGCGCCAGGTGAGGGCGGAGCTGCGGACGCCGCGGGAACGGGCCACCGTGAGGAACGGGGCTGCGAGGTTGTTGGTCATTTCGCGCCGGACCATCCGGGAGATCAGGGCGATCTGCAGGATGGCGATGGTGATGGTGGGGAGCACCAGCCCACCCCAGGTGGCGAACCCGGAGGCCGGGAAGATGGGGATCAGGACGGCGAAGCCGGTGAGGAGCATGATGCCGGTCCAGAAATCGGGCATGGACTGCCCGGCGATGGTCAGCACGTTGACGCCGAGTTCCTTGCCGGTGTCCGGGCGGCGGGACATCCACACACCCAGCGGGATGGCGACGACGGCGGTCAGCAGGATCGCGGCGGTGGCCAGGGTCAGCGTGTAGGGCATCCGCTCGGCCACCACCTGCATGGCGGGGGCCTGGAAGGAGTAGGACTGGCCCAGGTTGCCGGTGAACAGCTGCTGCAGGAAGATCCAGTACTGCTCCAGCACCGGCCGGTCCAGGCCAAACTGCTCCCGCACCTTCGCGAGCTGTTCGGTGGTGGCCAGCGGGCCGGCGTAGGAGACGGCGGGGTCGCCGGGGGCCATGCGGATGAGGATGAACACGGTGGACACCGTGAGGAACACGGTCAGCAGGCCCTGTCCCAGGCGCTTGAGGATGTAGTTCGTCATGGCTTAGGCCTCCAGCCGGACATCAACGAGGGGGTAGGAGTTGGTGGGTGCCAGGTTGATGTTGGACACCCGCTCCCGGTGGGCGAGGACGGACTTGGGGACGAACGCCCAGGCGCAGGGCCAGGTGTCCCACACGGCCTGCTGTGCGTCGTTGAGCAGTTCGGTCCGGCGGGCCGGGTCCGCTTCGGCGGAGGCGGCCTGGATTTTGGCGGTGACCTCGGGGATCACGTAGCCCTGGTAGGTGTCGCGGGTGGCTTCCCTTTCCGGGGTGCCAGAGTACATGCCCTGCAGCATGGTGATGGCCAGACCGGTGGGGCTGGGGTAGCCGTTGCCAAGGAGGTCCCAGTCGCCCTGCTTGCCCTGGCGCCAGGCCAGGATGTTGCCGCCGGGTTCGAACTGCTGCAGCTCGGCCTTCACGCCGATCTTGCCGAACATCTCCACCAGGGCCTCCATCACGGAGGTGTCCGAGGCGAACTCGCCGGTTTCCCAGATGATCTTCAGGGTGAGGTCCTTGACCCCCAGCTCGGCGAGGGTGGCCTTGGCCTTCTCGGGATCGTAAACGTACTCGCCGGTCTTGTGGTACCCGGTGAGGCTGGAGGGTGTGACGCCTTCGGCCTGGGTGACGGAGTCCACCAGCACGTCGCGGACCAGGGCTTCGCCGTCGATGGCCATGCTCAGTGCCTGGCGGACGCGGGGATCGGCCAGCGGGTGGCCGGCGGGCTTGCGGAAGTTGAAGAAGATCTGGTTGAGGCGGAGGCTGGACGCTTCCTGGAGTTCGACGCCGGGAAGTCCGGCGAGCTGTTCGCGGGAGTCGGGCGTGATGGAGTCGATGACGTCCACCTCGCCGCTGCGCAGGGCGATGACGCGGCTGGATTCCTCGGGGAGGAACCGGACTTCCACGTTGTCCACCTCGGGCGCCGGGCCCCAGTAGTTTTCGTTGCGGGCCAGGCTGTAGGTGCCGGCGCCGCGGTTGAACTTGGTGACCACGTACGGGCCGGTGCCCACGCCTTCCTGCAGTTCCTCCGGCTTGTTCTGCGCGGCGGGGGTAATCAGGATCATGCTCATGAGCGAGTCCAGGATGGGGATGGGCTTCTTGGACACCATCTTGAAGGTGCGGTCATCCACGGGCACCACCTCGGGGAATTCGGGGAAGAAGCCGGCCACGAAGGAGCCCTGCACCTGCTGGTACATCTTCAGGGCGGTGGCGATGTCCTCCACCTGCACGGGGCTGTTGTCCGAGTAGCGGATGCCTTCGCGCAGCGTGACGGTCCATTCGGTGGGGCCGGTCATTTCGAAGCGCTCGGCCAGGACCAGGACGGGCTTGGTTTCGGGGCCGATGGCGGTGAGGCCCTGGCGGACGGCGCGCTGCACGGTGACGGCGGCGTCGAACTGGTTGAGCTTGTTGTCCAGGCTGACCAGGGAGCGGTTCAGGGCCAGGGTCAGGGTGCTGGGTCCCGGCAGTCCGGTGGGGCCTGCGCAGCCGGCGAGGCTGCCGGTGCCCAGCAGGAACCCGGCCGCCGCGCCGAACTGCAGCAGGCGGCGGCGGGAAATCTCACTTCCTTGAGGAAGAACGGTCATCGTTGACCTCTCGGTAGATCGGGGGGACGGCTGCCGGCCGGAGTGGCTGCGCCGAATGTTGTGTCCATCACTTTGCCACTCCTGCGCATATTGCGCAACCCCTCTAGCGTGATTCGCGCAACCGTGTCATGATGATGGGGAACTTCCCGCTCTATATGGAGCGAGAAAGCCTATATAGAACTTGAAAACCCATTTGGGACTTCAGCCGACGACGACGAGAGGAGCAACGTGGCTTCCGTATTTGTGCAGGCCGACGATTTCTCCGGCGCCGCCGAGGTTGGCTACTGCTTTGTGCAGCAGGGGCTCTCCGCTCAGGTGCTGCTGGGCACTCACAGGGTTCCGGAAATGCACGACGGCGACGCCTCCTTCACGATGCCCGTTACCGACGTGGTGGTCACCGATACGCATTCGCGCGGGCTTGCTGAATCGGCTGCTGAAGCGCTGGTGAAGAACGCCTATTCCGGGCCTGAAGCTTCGGGCGCGCAGGTGATGTTCAAGAAGATGGACTCCCTGTGGCGCGGGAACGTGCGTGCCGAAGTTTCCGCGCTGACAAGCCTTGGTTTCCATGCCGTTGTTGCGGGAGCACTCCCCCAGCTGCAGCGGTCCGTACTTGACGGCCGCCCTGTGGTTGCCGGAATTCCCCTGGCAGAGACGGACCTGTGGCAGGCTGAACAGTCGGCCCCGCCCACGGACATTCCGTCCCTCCTGCGCCCCGAGGATCCGTCCTCGGTACAGACGCTGAATCTGGCTGAGGTGCGGTCCGGTTCACTGGCCGCGATGCTGTCCGTGCTGCTAGATTCCGACCAGCCGCAGCTGGTGGTGGCAGACGGCGAAACCGTGCAGGACCTGGAGTCCGTGGTGGAAGCCTTGCTGGAGCTGGATTTTCAGTCAGGCGACCGCCGCGTCGTGCTGGTGGGTACCGGCGGTACGGCTGACGTGCTGGCACAGCGCCTCGCAGCACAAACTGCGCGAAACGCGCAAACTGTGACGAAGACTGCTCCAACCACCGCGGAACCGCAGGGAGCAGCCAGGCCGGTTCTTGCAATCGTCGGCTCCGCATCTGGAACCGCGCGGGCGCAGCTCGCCAAACTCGAAGCCCAAGGCTTCACGGTGGTCCGGCTGCACCCACAGTACGCCGGAGCCACCGGCGCCTATGCTTCCCAACTGGCCCAGGTTTCAGAGGATTTGCGGGCAGGCCGCCGCGTAGCAATCACACTTGCAGCTTCAAAAGTGGATCCGTCTGGATCAGCCCGCATCGTGCAGGCACTGTCGAGGTTCGCATCCGAGGTCGCAAAGGCAAAGCCCACTGACCTGATCCTCACCGGCGGTGAGACGGCCCGGGAAGTCTTGGACGCCGTTGGCCTCCATCGGCTGGTGCCGCTCGCGGCCGTGCAGCACGGCGCGGTGCTCAGCCGCGCCGATGACGGGACGCTGGTGGGCACCAAGCCCGGCAGCTTCGGCGATGACCTCGCCCTCCTACAGCTTTACGACGAAATCCGGGAGCGCCGCGGCCGGTCCGCGCAGGCTCCCACCACCAACCTCTCCCCTCAAGACCAACCCTCTGGAGCACCCATGACAACCGAAGCAAGCAAGACCGAGCAGACCGCCCTCCCTTACGTGGCCGTGACCATGGGCGACGGCGCCGGCGTGGGGCCGGAGGTGGTGGTGGCCGCCGTGCTGGATCCGCAGAGCAATGCCGAGTGTCGGCCCGTGGTGATCGGCGACGCGCTGCGCCTGCGCCAGGCCGCTGACGTCCTTGGGATCGAGGCGGACATCCAGAGCATTGAGAACGTGGAGGATGCGGTGTTCACGCCGGGCAGGGTGAACGTGATCGACCTGGCGCTGCTGCCGGAGGACCTGGCGTGGGGCCAGCTCTCCCCCGTGGCGGGGCACGCCGCGTACGAGTACATCCGGGTGGCCAGCGAGCTGGCGATGGCCGGGAAGGTGCAGGCCATCTGCACCGCACCGCTGAACAAGGAGGCGCTGCACTCGGCCGGGCACATCTACCCCGGTCACACCGAGCTCCTGGCGCACCTGACGGGCACGGAGGAAGTGTCCATGATGCTCTCCACCCCCAAGATCCGGGTGATCCACGTGACCACCCACATCGGGCTGATGGATGCCATCCGCAAGATCAACCCGGACCTGGTGGAGCGCACCATCCGCCGCGGCCACGAGGCGTTGGTCCGTGCGGGCATCCCGAACCCGAAGATCGGCGTTTGCGCCATCAACCCGCACGCCGGCGAGAACGGGCTTTTCGGCCAGGGCGAGGAAGCGGAGAAGATCGAGCCGGGTGTGAAGGCGGCGCAGGCGGACGGGATCAATGCGGTGGGCCCGCTGCCGGCGGACACGCTGTTCTTCCTGGCCGGCCGGGGCGATTACGACCTGGTGGTGGCCATGTACCACGACCAGGGGCACGGGCCGGTGAAGGTGCTGGGCATCGAGGCCGGCGTGAACATCACGGTGGGCCTGCCGGTGATACGCACGTCCGTTGACCACGGCACCGCGTTCGACATCGCTGGCAAGGCGATCGCGGATTCGCGGTCCATGGTGGAGGCGCTGCACCAGGCGGCGGAGATGGCCACCCGGCCTGCCGTGGCCGTGTAGGTGTTGCTGCGGGGACTGGGCGCGGGCCGGAACTAGCATGGTTAGCACTGCCACGGAAAGGAGACCGGGAATGCTCAGCGCAAACGCGCGGCGCGAGGAGATCTACCACCTTGCCGTGACCACCGGCCTCGCCTCCGTGGAAGAGCTCTCCGCCCGGTTCGAGGTGACCGCCTCCACCATCCGCCGCGACCTGGCGCTGCTAAACGGGCAGGGCCGGCTGGCCCGCACTTACGGCGGGGCCATGGCCCTGGGCGCGCACCCGGAGGCGTCGCTGCGGCAGCGCACCGGCGAGGCGTTCGAGCAGAAGCATGGCATCGCCCGCTGGGCGGCGACGGTGATCCAGCCAGGGGAGAACATCCTGCTCGACGCCGGCTCCACCGTGGGTGCCCTGGCCCACGAACTGCGCGGGTTCGAGAAACTGTCCGTGACCACGCCGGGCATCAACACTCTGCAGGAGCTGGCCGACTCGGAGGGCGTTGAGGTGGACTGCCTGGGCGGGCGGCTGCGGAGTCTGTCGCAGAGCTTTGTGGGCCCGCTGGCCGAGGCCGCGCTGGAGCGGATGAGCTTCGACCGGGTGTTCCTGGGCGCCGACGCCGTCACTGCCGAGGACGGCATTTGCGAGGCCGACCACGCCCAGACCCGCCTCAAGGAGCTCATGGCCCGGCGCGGCCGGGAGGTCTACGTGCTGGCGGACTCGTCCAAGCTGGGCCTGCGGCCGTTCCACGCCTGGGCACGGCTGGCGCTTCCCTGGACCCTGGTGACGGACGACGGCGCCGACCCCGGGCAGGTGCAGAAGTTCCGCGATGCGGGGGTGCAGGTTGAGGTGGCTGCTGTCGCCTGAGGCTCAAGTTTATGCTGGTTCCTACAACCGCAAAGACCTAAAGGCAACAGCCAAATGTTGCAACGCCTGGCCGCCCCCCAGGAAGCGGTGGGCTAAGCATACTTTTCTACCTAAGGGACCTTTCAGTTTCGCCGAGTAGCAGGCTCAGGCCCTGTCTTTGGGAGATTTGGCAGGGAATCTCGAGCCTTATGACATCAATGTCTCCCGTGCCCTGACGTCGGCGTTGGACCAGTCTCTGGCAAAGGTTGACATCGCCGCGGTGTTGGCTTGGACGATAAGTTGCGATTCCTCAGGGGTGAGACTTACGTCCGCCGGACGTCTGGATAGCGAGATCACGGTCCACCGTTGGAGGGGCCAACGACTTAGTTCGGATCTGAGCCCTGGATCGATGCTCTCCACATGCCATCTACCCAAAGCTCCTGCGAGTCTCCCCAGCATGTCTGAATCTCTAGCCCCATCCGAGAACAAGACCGAGAAATCGGAGAGAATTCCAATGACATCACCGATGACCGTTCGCTCTCTATTCTCAGAGGCCTCCCGCCGCTGCTCCGCAAGCTGCTTCTCAAGGCCCCTACGTTGCTCGCCAAGGTTCCTGTTGAGCGCGACGCGCTGTTCACCCAACTGGTTGCGAGATAGCCGCGCCTGTTCGGAAGCGGCCGCAGCTGCCAGCTGCCGCTGTGTGGTCTCGTTGAGGTTCGCTATTAAGCTCTGTTCCTTAGGTGTTGCACCAAAACGTAGGAAGCGACCCAAGCTGCTACGCCAGCACCAATTAGCGATCCAATTACACCGCTCCAAAGCTGCGCCCATGTACCGCCGCTCATGACGAGGAATGAATCAATGACGATTTTCAACGGGACGAACAGCTTAGAGATCAGTAACCAGGCTAAGAAAAACGAATCGGACCCTGGCGCATCTTATAGCCTAAAACAGCCACCTCCCATGAGGGCATCTTCGAAGCAGATCACGCCCAGACATATCTCAAAGAGCGGACGGCGCATCGCGTTCGTAGGTGTGAGTGCTGGGCTCTAATGGGCACGTCGTCCAGGGCTGCATGGCCCGTTTCCTAACGCCACTGGAGGGAGCAGCGACCGCATTTCCGCTGCGCAGCCCTGCCATCGACACACTGGTACGTTCTTACACTGCGAGGTCTAAGGGCAGGTCAGAGATGTCTTTCAGCCGCTTTCCATGCACCATCATTTGAAGCATTTCGAAAGCGGACTCGTCGCTGTCCTCCTCAAGGGTGTGCATTAACTCCGGAAGCGCGAAGTGGTATACGCAGTCTACGTCTCCCGTGCCTAGAGCTAGCGATGCCAGTCTATTTGGTACCGGTTCAGCTGTGACAATCGCAATGTGAGGAGTCCGACCCTTCCGATTCCGAATTAGGTTGAGCGCTTCAGAACGAGCATTCTGAGCGCGATCGGTGCGAATGGTCCACTTGCAGGAGATAACTGCATGAAGAAGTGCGCGAGCCTGTACATTGCTTCGAATCGAGGCGTACTGTGCGACATCTTCGCCAACGATGTAGCGGTCCCGATTTATTAAGTCGTCTCCGACCGGCATGCGAGTCACGACAACATCCGGAGCAATAGCATAGGCATTTCCCAATGAAGCCTGCATTGCCCGATTCTCCTTGACGATTGTTTCTAAATCTGCAAGATGCTCGTACTGCTCGTAAATTGATCCCTCGATCTTTTGCTTCTGCGACTTGAATCCAGGGTGACTATTATCGCCAATGCGACGCACGGTCCAATCCCCGGGGCGAAGCGTATCTAGGTAAGGAAATGTTTTTCCTAAGAAATTAGCAGTCGCCTGTTCGAACCGGGCTCCCAAAGTTTGGCCTTGTAGTTTTTTTGCACGCGTCGCCGTTCCTAGTCGCTCAGCGACTCCTTGTGCAAACCTAATGCTTGGTCGGCTACTCGAGTCCGCGTTGCTTGGAACTCCTTCGGCATCTATGGTCAGGGCACTGGCTAAGTCCCGGTGAAACTCGCGGCGTGCTGTAACCAATAGGGGTTCCGTTCCGCGGTTCATGCGCGCAACTGCATCACCAGCGTGAGGAACATAATCGACACCGCCAGTCGGGGTGGATGCTTCAGCTCGGCCTGTTCCGGCAGAAGGGGATAACCTAAATAGCGTGCCTTCTTCGGACATTCTTCCTCCAGTTCAATTCGCCTAGACCCCATATGCCACTAACTTTTGTCGGGCCAGCTTTCGTGCCGCTCTACTTACTGTTGACCAGTTAGACGCCCCTAGAAGGAAGCTCTACCTCATCTAGCCTCTCGCCTCTCCGGCGCGCGAGTTCTTCAGCTTCAGCGATGGCGCCCTCTGGCACGGTTGGCGGAGCATAAGTGGAAATCGACTTCACAGCCTCTACCATGTCGTCGTAATCGCGAATACGTCCCTGCTTGAGCAACCTGTCAAAAGTGATGCCCGGACTCCAGTTGTCCTTTTTTGTGAGCCTGACTTTTTCCACGGCACGCGTCAGAGCTGGAAGGTCCAAATGGTACACGTAGTCAACCGCTCCTGAACCGTCCGCAAGAATCCTCAACATTGCTGGTCGAGGTTCCATGGTTATGACCGCATAGTGCGGCATGGGCCCCCGCCGTTGTGAAGCCAGCTTGGCACCTTGAGATACGCAGTCCTGTGCCCGGTCGGTGCGAAGTGTCCATTTTGACGAAAGCCCGAGTCGGAGCACGGGTTCCTTCCCCTCCGTCTCTAGTGCACAAGTGAGATCTAGATTTAGCAGGGACTCTTCAGGCATATACAACTTGAGTCTCTCACTGATGCTGTCTTGGGTAGCGAACTTTGTTGAGGCGGCTTTCAGTTTCCGCCGGAGGCTTGACGTGGCCTTCGATCGCGGGAGTTCCTGTGCAATTGCGAGCAAGTCGTTTATGGTTGGCCAGGCGTCTTTATGCCCCTTTTTGAACTCCGGGAAAACTCGCAAGTGTGCATACTGCTGGAAATCAAGTGCTGACTTCGAACGGTGGATCGCAACGTGGGAACATACCTGTTGTAGGTGCTCTTGTATCGCCTCCTCCATCCTTGCCCCTGGATCCTTGGGGCCTACCCTGTCGCTAGGCACCCGGAGTTCCTCGAACAAGGCCCTTCCCAGCTCCTTTGACCCCTCTTCGCTAGCATCCGACGTGTTTGGGCGGTCGGTAAGGTTCTGTTGTCTGTCCAAGCGATAACCGCATAGCTGAGCGGCGAAGGGAGCGGGCATGCGCCTGAGCTTCTCATTAACAGTGATCAATCACCCAGCCGGACACACCCACGAGCACGAATGTCCTACCCCAGCGTAAGGATAGGATTACGACCGGGAAGGGCATCATGGACATACGCACAATTGACTTATTCGCAGGCGCCGGAGGACTCTCTCTTGGCTTCGAGCAGGCAAAGCTAGGCTTCATGCCTATCTTCGCCGTTGAGATCGATAAGGCCGCCGCAAGCACCTACGAGAGACACTTCGGCTGCAAGGTAGAAACCGGCTCTGTGACGGACGTGGAGACGTTCCCAGAAGCCGACGTCATCATCGGGGGACCTCCTTGCCAAGGCTTTTCACCCCTGGGACGCGACCGTGACGACGAATCCCGAGCCGAGCTCAACGAACTCTGGCAGCAGTACCTTCGCGCTGTCCGCCAGGTAAAGCCCGCGGCCTTCGTCATCGAGAACGTACCGGAATTCCAGAAGTCCGCGCAGTTCC
This sequence comes from Pseudarthrobacter sp. NPDC092202, assembly GCF_044755505.1. Classification (NCBI taxonomy): domain Bacteria; kingdom Bacillati; phylum Actinomycetota; class Actinomycetes; order Micrococcales; family Micrococcaceae; genus Pseudarthrobacter; species Pseudarthrobacter sp. NPDC092202. Next base: position 328,545 of record NZ_JBIVRG010000003.1, read on the forward strand.
ACGCCCTCTTAGAGGCAATGGAAACTGATCCCGTACTCAAGGAGTACGCCTTCGCTTACGGCCCGCTGAACGCCGCTGAATATGGCGCGCCCCAGCGCCGAATCCGAGGAATCTTCATGGCAGTCCGTGGTGCCCAAGCAGTAGCGTGGCCTCCGCCCGTTACCCATGGACCGAACGCGGTCAGCGGCACCCCGTTTGTGACAGTACGAGACGCTATCGGTGACCTACCTCCGTACCCGACCGCCGTCGAACCGGAAGTGATCGAGGGTTTTTCTGGCGACCGTCAGGAGCTCCACCTAAAGCGCAACCCTCGCCCCACGAGCCTAGAGCGCTACATGGCGATTCCCGAGGGCGGGAATCGGTTCGACCTGGCGCGGAACCGACCGGATCTGCTCCCGAGGTGCTGGGCTGAAAAACCGACCGGCACGACTGACGTCATGGGTCGCTTGTGGTGGGAACGCCCATCACCAACGATCCGCACGGAGTTCTTTAAGCCGGAGAAGGGCCGCTACCTCCACCCTGAGGCGCATAGGCCGATAACCCATCGCGAAGCGGCACGGCTTCAAGGCTTCCCTGACAGCTTCATTTTCGAAGGTTCCAAAATTGAGATAGCCCGGCAAATCGGCAACGCCGTCCCGACGGCGCTGGCTCAGGCATTAGCCCGTCATCTTCGCGCTGCTCTTGTCGCCCAGCAAGAGCTTGCCGAAGTCGCGTAGTAGCAAAAGCCCCTAAGAAGCCGCTCTGGGACAGTCCCAGAGCGGCTTCTCGGTTCAAATAGCCACTGCTATTCCTTTTCCAGTCCCGTCGACCGAACTTCCTCCAGTACTCCATCCAGCAAGCCGGGGACATGGCTTCCGCCTAGCACCAATTGCCTATCGAGGAGTCGATTGGCAGTTTCACAGGACGTCTCGCTGACAAGCGAACAGCCATGGCAGGCGGATAGGTTCAGACTGGATGTGCCCTGCCGATCGCTTTCAATGCAAACAGGATCGTTCGAGCAGACGTCAGCATCGTCGAGGGCTGCGAGGAGTAGCGGCACTAACTTGTCCGGATCGCCGAGTCTCACAAGTCCCCCGAGAGTGCCTTGGGCATCACCGGCTGCTGTATAGATCAGAATGCCGGCGGTACGGTCAGGACGATCGGAATGCGCATAGATCCGCTCCTGAAGAGATGCGGAGGAATAACCGCTTGCATAGGCGAGACGGCGGATCAGGAGGTGCGCGATCGTGTGCAGAGCGACGTAACGAGGCTCTGGTGCGTCAAGTCGGTGCGCCCATGGAGTTTCGTTGCGTCTGCTAACAAGAATTCCAGCTCGAGCCTGGACCTCTGATCGGGTTTCCCACTCACTTAGGAACTCCTCGTCGAACTGAAGGAATATCCCCTCCCCATACATCTCGATGGCCGGAAAGACAGGCCTTCTCTTGCCATCGATGGAGAGGTCTGCACTAATCATCTCCGCGTCGGCGGAGTAGCGGCGGAATCCTTTCAGCGCCCGGACTTCGCGCACCCTCCTGACCTGTCCGACGGCGGTCAGCCGGGACGCCAACGTAGAGGGAACGGTCTGATGATTCTTGACGGACCAGCTATCGACAACAAAGTCGCCTTCACTTAGGTCTCGCCCTGGCTGCCCCAGCTTTTTTTGGAAGGCTGCCCATTCACCGTCCTTCAGATCCAGTAAGACATCATCGGCTGGCTCGCTGTTACCAGACGCGACCGTCAAGACTTGTTCAACCGTTACGCCGAGTTCGTCGGCCATCCATCCCGCGATCATTTCGGACTGCGGTCCGCCGTTGTCGGCAACGACCTTTTCAAAAAACATGTGATTTCGGATGGCATCATCAGCTGCAGCCGAGCGAGGACGTTCTTCAGGGATGTCAAGCGCTGAGATCCTTTCGGCGATATAGTTGCCGGTTGCCCCGCGCTGCACCGCAAAAAGCTTATGATCACACGCACTACCGGGCAACGGGTCCTGCCAGGGCTGGCTCCCTCTGCAACGGATGCCGTCCCGACCGAGCGCGTCCTTCATTACAAGGTCAGACAAAGGCCTGGAACGTTTGCAGCCTCCGCACTCCACGCGCAGCGACTTGAGACCTTCGCCGTGCTTTGCAGAGCGCACGAACCGAAGCTCCTTGTAGGCGCGACAGAAGCGTACAGTCTCTGTGACTCCGGCATCGTGGCCGCGGTGTGTCCACATAAACCAAGGGATGTCCTGAAGGTGACTACCCTTCTCGCAAACGGCGACATAACGCATGGGAACGAGTGAACCCTCGCAGGAGCACTTGTTTGCCCATTTTCCCTTGTTTTTCCTGGTCTGCTGGGACAGCCGCGAGCATCGCTCACAGAACCTCCAAGATGGAAACCGCCAGTACAAGAGACCGATCGTATCTTTACCCGCTCGGCCTGAGTGAGTCGGGGCCTCAAGCAGAACGCTCGGTCCCAGCCGTTCTACGAGACGTTCGCAGTGGATCTCAGGAGCGAAACGCTTATCCCACCACGATGTGTCGGGCGCGATGAGAGACTCGCCGCGCACGTCTACGATTGCACCAACCCCAAAAGGCGAGATGGTCTCCGACAACCGCAGGTCATGCTTGATCCGTTCCACTGGTTGCCTCCTCAAAGGGCTCACGTACATCCACGGCCACGTTAGGTTCGACAGACCGCATGGAATCTGCCACCAGCCAGCCCTCCCCCGATTGCCCAAAACGTTTGAACAGCGCGTTGTCCGTCTGGTTCTTTCTGTCGTACAGCAGAAGCGAATCTGACTCCCGCGCATTTCTCGCACGTCTGTCCCACTCGTTGAGCAGCGTCCTAACCCTCTCGCGCGTGTCATCCGCTTCGACCTTGTCAGCGCTCTGAACGAGTCCTACGAATCTATCGACTAGCGTGTCGATCGTCCCGCTCAGCACGGCATTCTCCAGATCGAGTTGACCAGCAGCGTCGTTTCCGGCTAGCGCGGGTACTAGATGCCGTATCAGCGCCGCCACCGCACCAGCCAGCGAGCGCTCACGTGACGCCAGCGACCAGGGAGTGACGCTGGTCGGTTCGACATTGCGGTAGAGCACCTCGTGGTACCCGCGGAAAGTCTCGAAGTGCGATCGGTCCCGCGCACGGTTGGAGCGAAACAACGTTGTGACGACGCCTTGGACGGTGCCGCGTCCGACCCTGCTGGTGGCCTGGATGTACTCGGACGTCGTTTTAGGCTGGCCGACCATAAGCATCAAAGCTAGGCGTGGGATGTCAATTCCCACGGAAAGCATGTTGGACGAAAGTACGATGTCGATGGCTTGGTTTGTACTATCTATGCTCCGCCTTAGCTCACGCAGATCGTTCGGGAGCTCTTCTGGTCCACGGCGGCTGGTGAGCTCGAGGACCCTTCCTGCTCTGACTGTTCGGAGATCGTGGCCGAGCCGCTCCGCCCTGGGTTCAAGGCGTGCATTGACGTCATCGACAACGAGGGTTCCGGTTCGTCCAAGCTCGCGCAAGCTGTTGTGGTACATAACGGCAGTCCAGTAGGCGTCACGGCTGACACCCGAACTCCCTAATCTGTCGAGCACGGCTGGGATCTCGACCAACGGCGAAGCCGCCGATACTGTGGACGACATCTGCGATAACGCCTGCGGCATCAGCCCAAGGTATAGGCGTCCCTCGCCACTGCTTACAGGCCGGGAAAAAAACGTCCGGTCGTCGTCGAGCCCCGACGGGGGATACAAGGCAACCGCTCGCCCATACAAGCCCTGAACCTGGTCATCCGAGGATCTGATCGTGGCAGTCGACGCTACGATTTTTGGCGTGGCCCCGCCAGCGGAAAGTAGCAACTTTATTACGGCGTCAAAGACTGCCACCGTGGTTCCCAGAGGGCCCGACAGCAGGTGCAGCTCGTCCTGAATGATCAAAGACGGCTGGCGAAACGCGGTATTTAGACCGAGCAACCGCCCTGCCTCTGCGCGAAACTGCAGGCGCGCAAACTTATCGACGGTCGCGAGCAGGATCGTGGGTGGATTCTCATAGAGAACCTCATCCACAACCTCCACCGGAAGCGCATCACTAAATTCGCACGAGCCGTCAGTGCAGTGTATGACAACGTCACGGCCGACAAGCCTAACTCCATACTCCTGCAACTTTGCGGACCGGGCCTTCGGCAGGAGGTCCCTAGCGCACCACGGACAGCTTTCGACCTGGAACTGGTTCGCCTCTTCTGGACGTGCTGCCTTGTATAGCCGTTCAATGGCCGCCTTGGCATCCCGTCGGGATCCCGGGGTAACCTCATTGCCCACCCAGAGGCCGATCGTGAAGGTCGCCATTCCTCTGACCCTGGGGTCACTAAGCAGGCCCGGCCTTCGCAGGAGCTCCATTGCACAGATCAGCGAGGCAGCGCGCTGAAATTGCTGGGAGGTCAGCAGGCGAAGCGTGTAACGGGTCAGTACTGCCGTTCCACCGCCTGCCGGTCCTTCTGCGATTCGCCGGCGGAAGATTTCGATAGCTGCCAGCCCCAGGTAGGCCTCTGTCTTTCCGCCACCAGTTGGGAACCAAATCAAGTCTACGAGCTCGCGTTCGTCGTGGGTCTCATCCACTGTCGAGGCAAGAGCGACCAGCAGGAACCCGAGCTGGAACGGCCGCCAACGTGGCTCCGTCAGTTCAGCACCTCGATTGAGCTGAGCCTGTCGCATTTGCAGCCGCATGGCCACCATAGCTAGGGCGAACGCCGAGCGGAGATCGGATCGGTCGTTCCGGCGCAGGAGCGCGACCGTCTCGCTCATCCGGCCATGGGCAACCACCGAGCGGTCAACAATTCGTCTGGCAACCAAAGCGTCGGAGCCGAACGAACTCACGCGATTTTCTTCCGAAGCAACCCAAGACCCGAAAGCATCAACGAAGGCGTCCAGAGATGCGAGAACCTCCTCCGGCGACCCGTCGAGTCGCGAAAGATGATCGAGACGCAGCGCCTGCGCCTCAGCTGTCGAATCGTCGAAGCCGGTTGTCTCAATAGCCGGCACCACAAAGGAGGGCACGGGTTCGAGCCACACCCGACGGCAGCATCCATCAGTCAATTCCCAGTCGGCCGCCATGCCATGCCCGACGGCGTAAACCTTTCGATCCCGGTACCGGAGCCTAAGCTCGGCCGCCTCGTCATCGAGATCCAATGCTCTCGTAGTGTCGTATTCGAGGATCGACCCTTGTCCCTGTGGGGCGACTGCAAGCGAGACCTGGTAAAGCATATTGACCGCGTCGAGGCGGTCGTCCCCAGTCGACTGGCTCAGGACACGTACATGGACGGTCACAAGGAAGGCATCGCCAAATCCTCTCCACCGAGATCCAATTTGGATTGGTACGTCGCCTGCCACGTCTTCATAGTGCGGCTGTTTGCGAGCAAGCTCGAGACCCTCGAAATGGAATGGCACACGCCGCCACCGGGGCGGGCCATCCTCATCCAAGGCAGCGTATGTTGCGCCCGTGAGGTCACATTTGACCGCAGAATCATTAGTGATGAAAGAGATTGCAACGGATGAAGGCCGCCAATCCTCTGCGATTGGAACGCTGGCACCCGTTTCCTCGACTTCCCCGGACGAAGAGACCGCTCCGTCGACGTCAACCTCGTCATAGTCAGGAGCGGCACCCTGGTCGGCAGTTGGAGCGGCACTGTCATGTGGAAAGAGCATGCCCACGGCGTATTGCCTATTAGGTAGGTTCTCGAGGACCTCGTCGTCGCCTCCGTCTGGACCGAGGTAAGCAGATCGCAGGTGCTGCAGCACAAGGCGTTGTGCGTGGGTGAGAGTCACCGTGTCACCATCCGCTGTCGTACAAGTTGCTGAAGGCGCCGTTTATCGTCCCTGGAAACCACGAGTGTAGCGAGACCCGTGCCCGCGTGACGGCGACGTAGAAGCTAGCTATGCCGGCGTCATCAAGCGGTTCGGGTAGACCACATACGATGACGTGTTCGGCTTCGAGCCCTTTGGCAAACCTAGGGGTGGTTACGGTGAATCCATTGGCTGTCACGGGCGTCTTGTCCGAGCCAGGGTCAATGATCCAGATCTCGCTCCGGCGAGCCCCGTCTTGGAGGAGCTGTGCAGCGACGGCCACACCGTCCGAGATTGTGACCTGACTATCTGTTGTATGCCACTGCACTTTTTCACCGTGCACAATTCCGGGATCGCCAACATCAGCGCCCAAATATTCCTGAACGACGTGCACGATCGCACTCGTGTTCCGCACGTTGAGGTCTAGGTCGACGGCCACGGCCTCGTCAGCAACGAGCGCAGCAACGTCGCCATCGTAGACGCCATCGACGTGTGCCTGGTTGTTCTGGTCGAGAAACATCCGCCAACGCCCGTTAGCTCGACCTCCAACAATCACGCTGTCAATCAAATCCATTGCCTCGGCGGACATCATGTCCTGCGCTTCGTCAATCAGCACCACGTCGTACCTGCCGGCGGTTCCGAGATTCTCGAAGGCGACCACGTCCACTTGCCGGTCATCGAGGTGCGGTGCGAAGTACTGTGCCAAAGCAGGCGACCGGAATGTGACGAGCACGGTACGTCCTTGATCTGCTTCTTGCTTGGCTGCCTCGACCAGGACCATGGATTTCCCAGTTCCCGCGCCGCCGTAGACGACCATGCGGTGGTTCCTCGCGAGCGCTCCAAGAACTCTTGACTGCCCAGCCGTTGCTCTATTCTGCTCCTCGATGATCGCCCCGCGCTGAGCGTCAATGACTGGCATTCGCGTGAACTCGCCGAATAAGCGAGCCCGAAGGTCGTCCATTCGGGCAATTTTTTGTCCGGTCGGAGCCTCGCGGGCGCTGGCCTCAACTGCATTGAGAGCGGCAGCGAGCTTTGCAGATGTCATGTCGTCACGTGCGAGCCAGTGCGTGGGTAGCCATCCGACTGCATCCGGCGGCGTATCGATGTCCGGGGTCACCACGACGGCCTCGTGCGCGAACCATCCCACACCTTGCTCCTTCAGGATGCTTCGAAGCGCGAACCCCGCCGACCGGGCCTGCTCCATTGGTGAGGTCGAGAGCCTGTGCCAGTCCCCGTGCCGGTCGATCGAGTACCAAACCCCGTCGTGCTTGCGCACACCTCCTCCTTTGACCTCGATCACCACCACGCATCCGCGCCATAGAACCACAAAGTCTGCCTCGGCCTGCTGCTTGTAGGAGTGCGAGCGCAGGTCAACCGAGTAAAAAGCGACTGCATTCGGGTCCGTCTCAATTCCATGAAGTAGGCGAGCAAGGGACCGCTCGCCCGCACTGACGGACTTCTTCTCGATGTCGGCCAGCGTCGGAACCAGTATCATCCCTGCTGCTCCTTCCAGAGCTCTTCGTAGTCGTGGTAGCCAAGGAAATCATTCATCGCACCCCAGTTGTCGGCTACGTCGACGATCAGACATTCCTCCTTGCCGCCGTTTTCCTTGCCCCGCAGCCCTCGGCCCGCCATTTGGATGTAAGCGCCGGGGCTAAAGGTGGGGCGAGCAATGTATAAGGCGCGTACGCCAGGTGCGTCGAATCCCTGCACCAGCAGGTCACAGTTAGCGAGCACTTTGATCGCGCCGTCCTGGAATTCTTTGATAACGTTTCGGCGTTCCTGGCGCCCGGTTTGGCCACTGACTGAGGCGGCCTTCACACCGCGATACCGCAATGACGCGGCCAGCACCTGCGCGGACAACACACTCGGCGTAAATACAAGGATCGGCCACTCCCGATCCTGTTCGAGGATGTGTTCCACCAGGATCCGCATTCGATGCTCATTGCGGCCGAGTTTCTCGTAAACGTTCCGATCGATGAGGCGGCTCGAGTTGAGCGTACTGCGTTCCGCGGCGTTGAGATCAACATCGACGCCGGATGGGAGCACCTCGTGCCTGACCCTTGCGAGCACGCCAAGTTTGACAAGCTCCTTGTATGCATCGGATTCGAAAGCGGTGAGACGATTGGTGCCGAACCTAGCGGCCAGCTCTTTGGTACCGCTGTGGTCACCCGCGCGGCCCTTGAATGGCGTTGCCGATAGACCCACCAGAGGCCGTTCCCAGCTGCGTCCATCGACGCCGAGCCACCGCAATATGGCCGTGTAGCGCGTCGAACCACCCGTGCGATGTGCCTCGTCGATAAAGACGGCGGTCGGCTGGCTGAGCCACTCGTAGTCGGGTCGACCCATGATCGCTTCAATCTTGGCGTCGGTAGCGACGACGACGGAGAGCTCGGTGTCAGGCTCGTGGACCGTGTTGGTGTCCCAGAGCCGACCGATGGTAAGAGGGCGCTCATCGCCCAGATACCGCCAGACTGTTTGAAATGTCTGCACTGCTTGCTCGCACAGCTCTGCGGACTGGGCTATCCACAGGATCGTTCCGGACAGCACCTCATCAACGAACAACTTGAGCGCGGTCTCTGTTGCCACACGGGTTTTGCCTGCTCCGGTGGGCAACTCGACCATGCCCTTCTGCGCCGGGCCCTCCGTGGACGGCTGGGTCAGAACTCTCCGTAAATCCTCGCTGATCCTCTTTTGGTAGCTGTGAAACTTGTTGAGTCGGACAGCACCGGCGACGACGAACTCCTCGGGACGCGGCCGGTTCCGCTGGCCGGCGAATTCAGGGCCGAACCCCATCTTGCGGACCCATGAAATCGCTGCCGGCGTTCCGGCCCAGGCCGACGGGACATCTGAGAACCCCTCCTCGCGGAAGCGCTCGGCAAGGATCCTCAGCGAGTCCGAGCCGTAGACCGTGAGGAACAGCTCGGCGACGGAAGTGTCCTCCCCGACAAGTCCTTGTGCCTCCAATGCCGTCCAAAGGCCGGTCGGCAGCGCGTCCTTCAGATCGTCCGGGCCAATGTACAGGTCTAAACGTTCAGCGTCAGACTCGATAGCGCACGCCTGCTGACGGAGCAGCTCGAGCCTATGGTTGAGGCCTGCCTTAAGCACGGCGGATAGCCTGGCGTTGTCGAGGCGCAGATCGAAGGCCTCATTCACGAAACTCAGAATCTGCCGCGCGTCTGAGTCTCCGGCGACCACGAGTTCAAATCCATCGCGGTGCCAGTTCAATGGCTGATCTTCGACGCCGTCCTCAGTCGTAACGCGCTTGGCGATCAACAAAGCACGGGAAACCTTGGCTGCGTACAACTGCACGCCGAATTCGTTCCGCAGCCCGGTGTAAACGTCAAGGATTCTTTGGGGGTCTTGCTGTCCCTCGACAACCATTGAAAAAGTGAAACTATCTTCGAACCGGCGACAGCCTACGACCTCGACCATCTCGTCAACCTGTGAGGGCCCGACGCGCAAGTACGGGCGGTGGCGAGTACCAAGGAAATTCTCCTGCTCGTCTGTCGTAGCAAGATAAACCGTAGACGGCGCATGCGCTTCTATCGTTTGCCTTACTCGGGCAGGAAGCGTCTTCGGCTTGGCACCTTCTAGCCCGCTCCTGCTTGCGGCCAAGACAAACTCCACAAGGACGTCATCATCTACCCGAGGAAAGAGCTGCCCCTCGAGCATCTCCCGCATGACGTGAGGGGGAACATCGGTGAGTTCGTCCGGAAGGTCAAGCAAAGTCAACACTTGATGTGGCCCTCTGTAGAGCGGCAGCAGCCCGGAAAAGCGCACCAACGAAGGTGCGATGACATCTCGGAGCGGACGATAGCCACGGGTGGTGTTGAAGAGCCCCGCTTGATCAACTGCCCAGCGAACGGGTGATCGCACTGCAAATGTGCGTCCGGTATCGGAGTCCTCGACTACCCATTCATGTTCGGCGAACGAAAGAAGGGCTGTCGTCCAGTTAGCGCGAACTTGATCGGGAACACCAGCGTCATGGAGCAGAAAGAGTACCGAGAACGGCCCCGGACCTTCGCCGGGGCTCAAATCGATAGTCCTAATTGGCCGCTCGCCCGGCCCCATTCGTCCGTTAAGCTCGCTGAGCGTTGCTTCGACGTAGGCTTCGTAGGCGAGCTCGTCCTCCAGCGCAAAGTCCTTCACCGGCTGTTGTACTACTCCCAGTCGGTGGGCGACATCAGGAACGCAGCGAGGCCGATCGAGGAGCCGAGAAGCGACGGTACCCGCTAGCGCAATATCGAGGTCGAGTACTTGCTGGGGCCAAGCCCAACCGCCGTCACGCGTCGGTACCTTGATCGAAGCTCGTGACGAAGCCATCAGTTTGGCGGCGGCAGGAACCGCGACCGATAAAACGGCGTCCCATAGCTTGACGAGGTCATCGTCGCTAGGCTCCACAGGAAGCGTCGCCAGTCGTGCGTTGAGAATCGCTTCAGGGTCCAGGTCCCGAAATCCCCGGCCGCGGAGAAGCATTTCGATGCCCTCCTCGGCCAGGAATGCGGCGTCGACGAAAACAGCTCCTTCAATTTCAAGGTCTGCTTCGCGGTGGAGGAACACGACGTCCTTATCGGCCAGTGCTCGCATGCCTTCGGACGTAGGAATCACGTTTGCATTCGCGATGTCATCAAGACCAGGGTTCTTAGTTACGGTGCGGAACGCATTGGCTGCAGATTTTGCGTCATTGCCCTCGGCCCACTCCCGCAGCCACGTCAAGAGGCCCCGCTTCGGCATGTGCTCGAGCGCAAGCTTCGTGTCACGTGCACTCGGGTCCAGGCTAGGACTGGTCGCGGATAGGAGAAGATCCCTCAAGCGGGTAGCGCGGGTCGGGGTCGAGTAACAGCGCCAGTGGGGGACGTCGCTGCCCGTGTTCGGCGACCTGACCCATCCTTGATGCACCGCCTCCTCGAAGCGGACTGTTAGATCCAGCGGACGGAGCGAAGCACCATTGCAAAGCTGGGCATTGGCATCTGGAATCAGATCACCCGCTCCCGCCAATCGCAGTACATGTGCTGACAAGTTCTCGTCGCCAAAGCCATGGCTTTCCTGGCCACGGCCACGCGCGGGCATGTAATCCAGATGTACCGCCGGGTCTGTTTCCGTCCTGAGTCGAGGCAGCAGACCAACGAATATCTCCGCAAGCGTTCCAAGCATTTCCCGGTTGTACTCGTTCTTGAGCAAAGTGGTCCGGTCATCATTTACGCTCCATGGAGCATTAAAGAGCCCTGATGCTGATGTTGTGTCTTGCAGCTGGAAGTAGGACCAGAATTGTCCAATCCTCAGCGCGTTCTGCTGAGCTGGTAGCGCGACCGTTACTTTCACTTCCGCACGCGATACAGCTTCTCCGACAAGTTTTCTCGCTGCGGCTGAAGGAGCGTGCATCCGGCTCCCGACAATCCATTCGCTGCCTCCGCCCGAGGGTCCTTCAATTCTTAAGACTCCCCCGCCCAGGTCGCGAGAGACGTGGCTTGTTTCAAAAGGATCAGTACCCACCACTCGAAGCTTCACTTCACGAACAGCTTCAACAAAAAGAAGAAACTCGGAGCTGAAGTTCTCAATTTCCTCACGAAGGTGGTCGAGATTGGACGCATATGGCAGCTTTACGACCGTCGACGCCCATACTCCCAGCTCGGCTAGGATAGGATCTGCCTGAATTTCTTCTTCAGCATCGAGGATAGTTGCCGTGCGTAAGATCGGAAACCGGTGCCCGGGTGCAATCTTGGTGAGGGCTTCGCGTGCTTGCGGCGAATTGAACTCGAATGAAATCGAGCGGCTAAAGACCTGCGGCGAGTCACTGACGCTGAGGACCGACTTGAAGCCGAGCCCGAAGCGGCCAATCTCATCGCCTCGCTTTCCACTGAGGTGTGCGTGCGTGATTGCGATCAATCCAGACCTAGAAAAAGGACGTCCGGAGTTAGCGCAATATAGTGTGCTCGAAGAAGAATCAAGCACAATTTCGACTTTTCCGAGACCACTCAGTCCGTCACCATCCGAACCAGCCATGGCATCGGCTGCATTCTGAACAAGCTCGAGAAGTGTACGGTTCGCGTAGCCCCCCGTACGTATGGACTCCTCGTGGTTAGCATGCTCAGCGATCAGAGTCGGCTTCGCATCGTAGGCTGCTATCGCACTTTGGAACTGCTGGTTAATTTCTCGAACAAGAACTGTGTCGGCAATCCAGTCGGCAGTTGTTATTGCCATTTGTTTCCCCCAACCTTGTTGGTGCTTCCTCGCACCGAATCGACCACAGCAACTTAAACAGGCGCGGAACGCCGACCCGTAGAGCAGCTACAAGTTACCTGGCCATCTGCTTAGCCAAGGTGTTGCTGTCGATCGTAATTCCCTCTTTACCGGGGCAGCTCAGTGGACACGAAAAACTGGCGAAACCCTGCCCCGCTCTTGAGTTGATCTTGATCTTTGGCGCACTCGCAGCGGCAAAACCTCGCCAGGATTCAATCAGGCTGGACGAGGAAGCGCAGTGAAACCGTTTGGCTCTAGGAGGCAAGACGCATCGAGATTACCTCTCAGAGGAAACCACGCGGAGTCATTTCCAAAGTTGTATACACGCACGAGGCAGTAGATGTCCGGGTGTTGCCTCGACACTTTGAGTTCATTGCTGGTGACAAAGAAAGGCGTCTCAGCACGAGATCTTGTGGTCTTCACTTCGATCAGCTTTTCTCTGCCGTTTTCCTCAAACGAAAGTATGTCGTAGCCATCCCCGTCACCTCGCGACTCGCTGACGTGATCAATCCGACGAGCTAAATTGGTTTTCCCTGCTTTGACAAGCCTCCGATATTCGAGATCGACTACGGCGAGCTCTCCTGCAAGCCCGAGCGCGCGATTTCTTGCCTCAATTGCCGCGTAGTCGGGACGGGCGGCGTGAACAGTATCCCCATTAGAAGATTGCGGGACAATGATCGAAGGAACGCTGGCACCATCGAAATCAAGGGAACCGATCGGGCTGGTTTCGGGCACTCGCAAGGCTTCGGCCAGGACAAGCTCGATGATGGATGGCCTTGACGCCAGTTGGCGCTGAACTTCAGGGACCAGAGTCTGCTGATAGTTCTGGGCAGGCTGGTAACCGCGGATCGGCCGTAGGCCAAGCTTCATCAGCACGGCTGAAATGTTCTGGTATTTGAACTCGATAGCCGACTCGGAGCGATTCGAGAGGCGAGGCAAAAGCGCTTTTCTAAAATGGCTCTTTACGTAGGATTGCCCCGACACTTCTAGCTGCAACATGTCAAGGTAGCTCCGTACGGTCATTGCCACTTCCGTTTGAGACCAATCAGTCGGTTTCCCTGCCACCCTGCCCCCAGTCCTTTCAGTTCCTATTGTTGCGGCCAGGCTACCTCACGTTCTTGCAAGTCGTTCGCCAACGGCATTACCAAACCGGCACTGAATTTATCTGGGATTTGGTGACGGGGCTCCCGGCTCTTCGATTCGGCTAGAGCCTCCGCTGCCGGAACATCGGGAACGACTTCCGCACCCGTTCCACCGTCTCCAGCGAAACCTCCACCGCCCGGACACCGGGCTCCAGCCCAAGGTCCGCTTCCACAACACCCATCGGATCCACCAGCACGCTCCGCCCCACGGACACCGGCGGCGCCTGGCACACCCCCGTCACGTACACGCTGTTCTCGATCGCCCGGGCGGCGTTCAGCGCCAGCCACTGCTCCGTCTTGTGCTCCCCCGGCACCCAGGACGAGCAGACCAGCAGGACCTGCGCGCCGGCGTCGGCCAGCGACCTGGCCAGCTCCGGGAACCGCAGGTCGTAGCAGGTCATCAGGCCGAACCGCACTCTCCCCTGCTCGAACACCACAGGTTCGGTGGACGGGCCCGGCTTGATGAACTTCGACTCCCCGAAGCCCTGCGCGTCGAAAAGGTGGATCTTCCGGTAGAAGGCCAGCCGGCCGCCGTCGGGCCCGAAAGCCACCAGCGTGTTGTACGCCCTGCCCGGTTCGTCCGAGGTTTCCACTACGCCCGCCACCAGCGCGATGCGGTGCCGGCGGGCGATGCCGGCGAGTTCCCGGCAGACGGGCCCGTCCAGCGGCTCGGCCACCGCAGGGAAGGTCGCGTCCACCTTTTTCTTCTCGTAGGTCGCGTACTCCGGGAATGCCACCAGCACGGCGCCGTCGCGCGCTGCCTCGGCGGCGAAGCGGTCGATCGCGGCGAGGTTGGCCCGGATGTCGGCACCCGACTCCAGCTGCCCCAGAGCTATCCTCACGGCTCTTCCTCCCTCAACACAATGGCCACACTACGAATTGACCGGTCAGGCGGCGGCCTCGACCGTCGCCTTCTCCGTGGCCGTCATCTCCGGCGGCGAGGCCTTGAAGCCGCGCGTGATCAGGGCCAGGACCACCACGCCCAGCACCAGCCAGGACACCCCCAGCGTAATGGCGTTGCTGTCCAGCCGGGAGAGCAGGTAGGCGCAGATGACGGCGCCGATCACCGGGACCACCACGTAGGACAGGGGGTTCAGCTGCTGCCCGGCCCGGCGCTGGCGCACATAGTGGAACACCACCGCGACGTTCACCAGCGTGAAGGCGGTGAAGGCACCAAAGTTGATGAACGACGTCGACGTGGCCACGTCCAGGAAGATCGCGATCAGGCCCACAATGCCGGTGATCACCAGGTTCGCCACCGGGGTGTGGAACTTCTCGCTCAGCCGGCCGAAGACAGCCTTGGGCAGGACGGAATCGCGGCCCATCGCATACAGCAGCCGGGAGGCGCTGGCCTGCGCGGCGAGACCGGAGGCGAACTGCGCCACCACCAGGCCGGCCAGGAACACGGCGCCGAACAGCTGCCCGCCGATCTGCAGGGCGATGGAGCTGGCCGCGGAGGCCGAGTCCTCGAACACTCCCCCGGGGTGTACCAGCTGGGTCACGTAGGACACCGCCACGAAGATGCCGCCGCCGATCAGGGCCACGAGCATGATGGCGCGCGGCACAGTGCGGCGCGGGTTGATGGTTTCCTCGGTGAGGGTGGTGACGGCGTCGAACCCCAGGAACGAGTACGCGGCGATGGCTGCGCCGGCGGAAATGGTGGCGAAGCTGGCGGTGTCGTTGAAGAACGGCTGCCCGCTGGCCAGTCCCCCGGCACCGTTGGCGGACACCACATTGCCGATGGCCAGCGCCACGAAGAACACCAGGACCAGTAATTGGAACGCCATCAGCACGTAGTTGGCCTTGTCCGCCACCTTGATGCCCAGGATGTTCAGCAGCGTGGTGATCACGATGAAGCCCACGATCCAGACGCCGATGGGGATGCCGGGGAACTGGGCGCTCAGGTAGGAGCCGCCGATGAGCCAGATGACCATGGGCAGGAAGAGGTAGTCGAGCAGCACGGCCCAGCCCACCAGGAACCCGACCCGGGAATCGATGGACCGGCGGACGTAGGTGTAGGCGGAGCCGGCCACGGGGTAGGCGATGGCCATCCGCCCGTAGCTGTGCGCCGTGAAAAGCATGGCTACGAGCGCCACGAGGTACGCGGCGGGCGCGGCGCCGCCGGTGGTTTCGGCGATGATGCCGAAGATCCCCAGGACGATAATGGGGGTCAGGTACGCCAGCCCGAACAGGACCAGCGAGGGCAGCTTCAGCGTGCGGGTGAGGGTTGTTGTCACGGTGTTTCCTTAGGGCTTGTAGGACGGCGGTGTCCAGGTGGCCGGGTTGATGCGGCCTTGGTAGACGGAAAGTTCGACGGCGGGCTCCCCCTCGCGGAACTGCGACCAGGGGCGGTTGAGGTTCTCCGTGCCGTGCGTGCGGACGCGGTCGACGGCGGCAAGGTCCAGTTCCGCGGTGAGCAGCTGCGGCTGATCGTCTGTTGCTTCTGTGAGGGTGTTGCCTTCCGGGTCCACGATGATGCTCCGGCCCTGGCCGGTGGGGCCGGCGCAGTTGACGCTGACCATAAACACCTGGTTCACGATGGCGTTGGCCTTGGCGAGGATCAGTTCCTGTTTGCGGTCCGGGGTGGTGGTTTTGACGACGTTGAGGATCACGTCGGCGCCCATCCAGGCGAGCTGGCGGGACACCTCCGGATACCAGGCGTCGTAGCAGATATTCAGGCCGATCCTGCCGATGCCGGGCAGGTCCACGGTGGTGAACTTGTCGCCGGGGTCGTAGGGCTCGAACGGGCGCCATGGGAAGATTTTCCGGTAGTAGCCGGCGAGATCCCCTTCCGGGGACAGGACCAGCTGGGTGTTGAACAGCTGCCCTTCAGGGCCGCGTTCGCAGACGCTGCCCGGGACCAGCCAGATGTTGAGGTCTTTCGCGAGTTGTTTGAGCTCTTTGACTCTTGGCCCGTCCAAGGGTTCGGCACTTGCCTGGAGGATCTCGGTTCTTTGTAGGTCCGGGTTTTCGTCGCCGAACAGGTGCAGCTCGGGGAAGACGACCAGTTTGCTGTGCGGCTGGGCCTCGAGGGCTTTCTTGACCTCGTCCGCGAAGGCCGAGACGGGTTCGCCGATGAGCCGCGGCCGTGCCTGGGCGGCGATGAGGGGAAGGATGCGTTGCATGGGTTTTCTCCGCTGTGGGGATGTGATCCGGGTTATATTAGATCAGAATGATCCAAAAAAGGGAAGGGGGCTGGTGTGGGCCGTAAAGTAGCGGATATGACCCCTCAGCTGGAGGACACCGTTGAGCCCACGCGCCTAAGTTCCGGCAGGATGCGCGGAATGGAGCGCCGCAGTGCGATGGATGCTGTCCGGATGCGGATCGGGATGGCGATTTCGCTTGGGCTCTTGAATCCGGGAGAGCGGCTGCCTGACCAGGAGGACGTTGCGCTGGGTCTTTCGGTCAGCCCGATCACGGCCCGACGTGCGCTGGCGAGCCTGGCGGAGCAGGGTGTGGTGGTGCGCCGGCGAGGTCGGGCCGGCGGAACGTTTGTGGCGGATTCGCCGCCTGCCGATGTTTTGGCTGAGCTCTCCGCCTCCCCCGCTGAATCGCAGGCCGTGAACCGGCTGGTGGACCGGCGGCTGCTGTTTGAGTGCGCTGTGACACATTACGCCGCCGTCAACGCCACGGCTGAGCAGCTGGATGAGCTGGAGCGGCTGACCCGGGAAATGGCTCAGGCGACAGATTGGTCCTACTACCACCGGATGGACGAGCAGTTCCATCAACTGGTGGGGACTGCGTCATGCCTGGACTCCGCCGTCGAGGTTTATCACGAGACGCTCGCCGAGCTCTACGACTACTTCATCCCCTACCCCGTCGAGAAGCTCCACAAGTCCAACCACGACCACATCGCTCTCGTAGCCGCCCTCCGCGGCGGCAATGTTGAGGAAGCCGTGGAGGTTTCCCGGAAGCACGTGGATGTTCTGCACCGGACGATGTTTATGGGGCTAGCCGAGGGCGGAGCCTAAGTCGCATGACGACTAACGATGGGCCGCTTCTGCGTCGGCAGCCACCCGAATTCTTGGGAAGCCAGGATCGAAAGCGCAGGAGTATTCCCTGTGCTACTTGAATAGCATCCGGTCAATGACTGCTATCGGCTTTCGTTTGCAGTGCACATACCAGGCAGGCGGTAAATTATTCACGTACGGCCTAGCGGAGTGACATCGACCCGAGCCAAGCTCAGCCCACGCAGCGGCCTGCGATTTCCAGTAATTCGTTAGTAATCACAAAAATCCACCTTTTAAGATTCAGCGGATCGGTTGCATCATGCGCCCTGAGCAATTTGCCTGGGCTTCCACTAAAAGAGATTCCAGTAATATCGAGGGCTGCCACTTTAAACTTTGCATCTGCATCATCCGAACTGTGAGCCACCCTATGCCTAATATTTCCCAGGTGCTGCAGACGGTTCTGACTATTGGATAGTTCCACTTCAATTGGAGATCCGTCTAACACTCGAGAGATCCGAGTTATTGCTTTCGTGGGGCTGTGCCACAAAAGGAATTGAGAACCGGAATACAAGGAAAGCCGGGCAGCCTTCAGTGAAGGGTGTAAGGAAGCACCGCTCGGCGCTTTGGGTTGGTATGTTGGCGAAGCTGCGCCAGCCATCAAACGCACCGTAGCATCCTCCTGAAACACCTCCCACGCAGCGAAAATCCGAAGATAGGCAGCTTCATATAAAGCCTCCATTTGCGGCGCTTTCAGGTTGCGTCGTACTTGAGTAGTTGGAGGTGCCGCCATCCAAAGCGCCTCAGTCGCCCCCAACCAGCTCAGTGTTTGAGCACAATCATTCTCAAACTTTGTTAGCGCAACTGCTAGCCGAACAACCATGATTAAGCTGAAAGTTTGGCTAGGTCCCAGAGGATGGTCAATCGCTCTGTTCTTGGTCCAAGATTGTCGGTCTGCCTAGCAGCGGAGTGCACAAATGACCGTTGCCATCCGCCCAAGTCATCGCTTGAGGCTTTGTCATTGACCAATTCAGATAGACGCGTCACGGCAGCCCTCAAAGACAGGCGGTCGTTGTCGTCCAGCGGTCGAAGAGGAGTTGCTAGATCCAACCCAGGCACGCCGTAGAGTCGATGCGCAACGGCACCAAAGAGTGTGTAGAAGAGAGGAGTCCGAGAGAACTCCGCCCCACTTACCACGTCCCCAAGTGAAGTGGAGATCTCCGATATTATGGCTTCAAATCTCTTGTGTGTCTCATCTCTGCTTAAATAGCGAAGAGGCTTCTTTTGCTTTCCGGAGATCCACGAAATCGGGTCCCGGCCCCACTCATCGTCAAGGCTGGAGTAGAAAGAGTCGACGGAAGTCTTTTTATCCTGCAGCCCGTCCATGAGCAGGATACTAAGTTCACTCACAAACTCGACTTCTTGCATTCTAGCGATGCCGACCTCCGAAAAAAGTCGGCTGCTGCGCCAAAATTCGAGATGTTCCCGGGCAATTTCGTACATAGCAGTCTTGAACACTCCGAAGTACTTTCCGTTGCGGAGTTCCTGCCGCGAAAGAGCCACGGAGTAGGTGTTAATACGGGCGAATATTTCAAGGATTGTTGCGTCAGCGACGTTATCGTACTCAAAAGCGTGGAACTTATACATCATCAAGCGTTCCGCTTGCTCAACATCCAAGTCCTTAAAGGCCATACCGGCCCATGGGGCCTCCAGGGTCCGACTCAGACGGTATTTACCACGTACAAAGTCGAACACCGCGCGGAGTCTTTGCTGCCCGTCAATGATCTCCCTGTATGCGCCCTTATTCCGCATTCCCAGCCGTATGTGTATGGGCGGGACGGGAAACCCTCTAAGAAGGGAATCGATGAAGTAACTCTTGGATGCTGCCTTCCAGACGGGTCGTCGCTGAAACTTAGGACTCAGTTCCAGCGACCCGCTTTCATTCCAGGCAACTAGATCCAGCACCACATGAGTAGTAGGCGTCGGGGATATGTTCACAAAAGCACAATACATGGACTTTCAAACGAGACGCCGAACGGCGGCCGCGTGCCAACTGGATCTACCCGAGGGTTGGAATTTCCTTCGCCCCAGCTTCGTAGTATGACCGCCGATTCCCAGGCGGGCAGGTCGCAGCGAGCATGTCGTTTCTAGCGCGGTGTATGAAGCTACGGTAAGGGCTACGGCTGGCATGGGTGTAGTTGAGCAGGGGTGATGTTTTGCGAATGATTGCTTTCTCAAGCTGCAGGGGGGTGACTGGGACTCTTGTCCGTTGTTGCCTAGGGATTAGCCGTGGTGCCATCCAGACAATGAAATGGTGAAAAGCCCCCGACTTCCAATATGCGTCGATAGGTAAGAACGGCTCGCGGATCTGTAGTTCCGCGAGCCGTTGGAGGGAGCAGTGCACGGGAGTATCAGCTCAAACTGGAGGTGGCAAGGCTGAGAGGCTGTTCGACAAGCTGCGGGGCTTGTATAAGTACGGAAATCCTTACCAGCATCGAACGCGTATAGGCAGTGGTTCACAGTTCACACGGCTAAGGTTTTTTCGGGAAACCCTGGATGCCCCGCTCAGGGCTCTTTGCCCAAGGTAGGGAATACACCTCCGCGACCTCTCATCGATCCTCGCAGAGTGATTTCTGTGAGAAAAGTGTTACTTCGGAAGGCCCAACCAGAGCCCTAGAAGAGTGGCACCTATGGGACCCACAACGGCAATGACGAGCATAACTGCATGATCCCTCCAAGCACGAGAAAGCCACGAACTTTTCTCGGGAGGCGACGTCAGCAAAGCCCGTTCTTCCGGCGTGAGCGGCCGCTGCAGGCGCTCCCCCATACGTTCGAAAAAGGCAGCCACACCATCAAGCGTTATGCGGTCGGGTCCCCAAAGATCCACCTCGACCCTGTTCTGTGCGATCCAGTAACGCACCTCAAAGGTAACTCCCATTTCGAGAAACGGACCGGCGACAGCAGTCTTTCTGATCCTTAGGCAGTTTGGAGTGAGATCATGCTTGCGGAATTCCTGAAAAGCTCCTCCGACCGTTTTGCCTCTGGCTGTCGACGAGTCTTCGTCGCTAATCACCCAGGGAAACCGCTTGAACCTCATCTCAGCGTACTGCGAGCCGTCAGCAAATAGTCGAGCGAGCTCGGCTTCCAGACGTAACGCCCCAAACTCACCCTGATCATTCGGTTCGAACTCAACCGTCTTAGAAAAACTGATCCCCACACTTGGCCCCTCAACTTGTATAGCAAGAGAATACCGGGCGCAGCGCTCGAATTAGCCTCAGCCTCAGCCTCGTTCACGGTCTTTCTATGTGTGGGTACTGGGACACATCGGTTGTAAGACACATTGCCCAACTCAATCAGCCTTGGATGTGTCTCGCTTGCTGGTCTCGAAATTGGCGGTTGCATTCAGCGAATCGGTGGCCGCTGGACGGCCATGGCTTATTACGGAATAGCTGATGCCGGGAGGCGCCCACAGTCTCGCACTGGAAAACAGGCGCTGGGATCGCGTTTTCGGAAGGCGTCCGGGAGCACCCCAGTGCGGCCACCTTTCGTCCGGTTTGGCCTCCTAGCCAGAACATCGTAGGGCGCGCCCGGGCAAAGCCGGACGCGCCCTCGGAATACCTATATTCGTGGAGCAGGCTCGCACCTACTTCAGTCGATGAGCACCGGCTCCTTCTCGCCGTCCGACGCTCCGACCACGGGCGAAGCCTTCCGGGAACGGTGGTTCATCCAGCACCCCACGGCCAGGAGCGCTACCAGTCCGAACGTGCTCAGGAGCTGGGGACGGGAGTCCTCGCCGATGAAGCCCACCGTGAAGATCGCTGCGAGGATGAGCAGGCCAAAGCCTGTGAGCCACGGGAAGCCGGGCATCCGCAGGGGAAGCGCCGTTCCCTCGCGGTCGGCGCGGAGGCGCAGGGCAAGCTGGGCCAGGAGCGCGGACGTCCACACCAGCAGGCACGTGGAGCCCACAATGTTGAGCAGAACGCCAAGGACCATCTCTGGGAACGCCAGCTCCAGCACCACCGTGATAATGCCGAACGCGACGCTGGCCAGGACTGCGACCACCGGAACCCGCGCCTTGGACACCGCAGCAAGCACGCGGGGTGCTTCACCCCGCTCCGCGAGGGAGTACGCCATCCGAGAGGCACCATAGAGGTTGGCGTTGAGCGCGGACAGCAGTGCTGCGACAGCCACCAGCGTGATGGCGGTGGCTGCGCCCGGCATGCCGGCGGCCTCCAGCACCGCGGCGAATGGGCTCTTTAGCCCCTCCGAACCGACGGGAACCACGGCCGCGATGATGAAGATGGCACCGATGTAGAACACCAGGATGCGCCACAGCACGGTGCGGACTGCCTTCTTCACGCTGCGGGCGGGTTCGGCGGTCTCGGCTGCCGCCACGGACACGATCTCGGTGCCGCCGAACGCAAACGCCACCACGAACAGTGCCGTGGCAATCCCAGCGAAACCGCTCGGGGCAAAGCCATCGCCCATGAAGTTGGACAGGCCCGGCGACTGGACGCCCGGCAGCCAGCCGAAGAGAAGGGCAGCGCCCACGGCCAGGAACACAACGATTGCCGCCACCTTGAGCAGAGCGAACCAGAACTCGAACTCGCCGAAGTTTTTCACGCTGGTCAGGTTCACGGCGGTAAGCACCACGATGAACACGAAGGCCATCAGCCACACCGGCAGCGCCGGGAAAATGGTGGCCAGCAGTCCTGCCGCACCGAGCGCTTCGGCTGCGATGACCACCACCAGCTGGATCCACCAGAGCCAGCCCACGGTGGCGCCGGCCACGGGTCCGTAGGCCTTGGCGGTGTAGACGGAGAAGGCGCCGCTGTCCGGGTTGGCCGCGGCCATCTCACCGAGGGCCCACATCACCAGGATGATGAGCGTGCCAGCCACGAGGTAGGAGATCAGTACGGCAGGGCCGGCCGCCTGGATACCCGCGCCGGAGCCGATGAAGAGACCCGCGCCGATGGCACTGCCGAGGCCCATCATTGTGAGCTGGCGGGGTTTGAGGGCCGCGCCGAGCGCGCGGGCAGACGTCTTTGTCTGTTGTTCCATGAGGATTCCTCTAGTTAGTAGGTGGAACTGTTGGGGATAAAATTCAGGCCGCGTGGGCTTCCAAGAGCCGGAGCACACGGTCGTTGGAGGCGGCATCGGCAACGGTGATCCGCACGCCGTCGCCCTGGTACGCGCGGACCATGATGCCCGCGCCGTTGAACGCGTCCACGAGCGTCGCCAGGAGATCGTCATCGGCACGGATCCAGAGGAAGTTGCCCTGGCTCGGCTGCAGCTTCCAGCCCTGGGCTTCCAGCTGCGCTGCCATCCTGACGCGCTCCTGCCGAACGGCGGCTACCCGCGCTTCCATCTCCTCCCCCGCGTCCAGCGACGCGACAGCCGCCTTCTGGGCCAGACCGCTCACCGAGAAGGGCAGGGCGGTCCGGCGCAGCCCCTCGGCGATGGCCGGTGCTGCCACGGCGTACCCCACGCGCAGGCCGGCGAGCCCGTAGGCCTTGGAGAAGGTGCGCAGGATGCAGACGTTCGGGTACTGGCGGTAGAGCGCCAGGGAATCGGGGCCGCTGCCCGCCTCGGCATATTCCACGTAGGCCTCGTCGATCACCACGAGGATGTCGGAGCGGACAGCGCCCAGGAAGGCCTCGATACGCTCGTGGCTGATCGGCACCCCGGTGGGGTTGTTGGGCGTGCAGAGCAGGATGACCTTGGTGCGGTCGGTGACGGCCGCGGCCATGGCATCGAGGTCGTGGCCCTCAAGGTGATCCAGCGGGATGCGGACCGGCCGGGCGCCTGCCAGCTCCACCAGGATGGGGTAGGCCTCGAAGGAGCGCCACGCGAAAACCACTTCGTCCCCCGCGTCGCACAGTCCGGTGATGATCTGCTGGAGGACGCCCACGCTGCCGGGCCCCACCGCCACTTCCCCGGCGGCGACGCCGAGGTGCCGGGCGATCCGTTCGCGGAGTTCGACGGCGGCCATGTCCGGGTAGCGGTTCATCCTGCCCGCTGCTTCGGCCACCGCAGTGATGGCTGCGGGCAGCGGGTCATAGTGACTTTCGTTGCTGGCGAGGGCTGCGATGTCCGCGCCGGCGCTGCGCCGCCCGGGGACGTAGGACGGAAGGCCGGCGACGGCGCCACGAAGGGTGGGCAGCGCGGTGGCGGGAGCGGCCAAGAGTTGTTCAGCGGTCATGAGGACTGACTATGGAAGTGACCCGGCCCACATTGCAAGATACGCTCTAGCCATTGGGACTTCTGCTCAACTTCTAGTATCTGTGGTGAAAATATGACCATCGCGAACACTCGCACCCTTGATTCGCTCGACGGCCGCATCATCCTGGCCCTGGACAAGGATCCCGAAGCCAGCGCCCTGGCACTCTCCCGGACACTCGGCGTCGCCCGCAACACCGTCCACGCCCGGCTGGCGCGGCTGGAACGCAGCGGCGCGCTCCGCTCCTTCAGCCGGCGGCTGGACCCCGCCGCACTCGGCTACGAACTGATGGCCTTCCTCTCCCTGGAAATCAGCCAGACGCGGTTCGGCTCGGTGGAAAGCGGGCTCGCCGCCATCCCCGAGGTCATCGAGGTGCACGCCACCACCGGGGACGCGGACCTCATGGCCAAGGTGGTGGCCCGCGGCACCGCCGACCTCTACCGCATCACCAACCAGATCCTGGAGATCGACGGGATCCAGCGGACCAGCACCGCCATCTCCGTCATGGAACTCATGCCGCCCCGCTACGACGGCCTCATCAGCCGGCTGTCCGAGCAGGAATCCCGCACGTCGGAGTAAGCGCTGGTGGCGTGCCCGACTGGGCAAATTGTCACTGCAAGAACCCACTGCTGCCAAAAGTCCCAACAGCATCCTCGGGTATTGCAAATGTGAGATCCAGGCCACACGCTTCCTGCATGACTACTCTCACCGTCTCAGGTCGCGTGGCGCAGGTTCTCAGCAGCTACGTCAGCGACGTCTTCGGCGTCATGGGCAACGGCAACGTCTACTTTCTGGACGCCGCGGAGAAGCAGGGCATCCGCTTCACCCCGGTCCGGCACGAAGGCGCCGCGATCGCCGCCGCCGACGCCTACTACCGCGCGTCGGGACGCCTCGCCGCGGGCACCACCACCTACGGCCCCGGCTACACCAACGCACTCACCGCCCTGGCCGAGGCAGTCCAGGCGCAGATTCCCGTGGTGCTGGTCACCGGCGACGCCCCCACCAGCGGCGCGCGGCCGCAGGACGTGGACCAAACAGCCATCGCCGCGGGCCTCGGCTCGGCCACCTTCACCGTCACCCGCGACGCCGCGGGCGCCATCACCCGGCAGGCGGTGGAGTACGCACTCACCAAGCGCACCGCCGTCGTGCTTGCCATCCCCTACGACCTCGCGGCTCTCGAGGCCGGGAACGAGGACCTTCCGGCAGCGAACGCATCAAGGGTGACGGACGACGTCGACGGCGGCCTTGGGCAGGCAGCCCGCCTGCTCGCCGGTGCCAGGCGGCCGCTGATCCTGGCCGGCCGCGGTGCGCACCTCGCCGGCGCTGGCACGGAGCTCCGCGAACTCGCCGACCGGCTCGGCGCATTGACCGCTGGAACCGCCCTGGCGCTCAACCTCCTCAACGGCGAGGGGTACCTGGGCGTGGCCGGCGGTTTCGGCACGGACACCGCGGCCGGGCTCATGGGCGAGGCGGACGTTGTCCTGGTGGCCGGGGCCAGCCTGAGCCCCTTCACCATGCGGTTCGGGCACCTGCTCGGCCCGGACAGCACGGTCATCCAGATCGACGCCGGCCTGCAGCCGACGCACCCCCGCGTGGACCACTTCGTCAGCGCTGACGCGAAAACCGCCGCAGGACGTCTCCTTTCATTGCTGGATGGAGAGGCTGCTGCGGACGGATGGCGCGTGGAAGCGTCCAGGCGCATTGCTGAAGGACCGGCCCACCACCCTGGCTCGGGCGAGACCCCGGACGGCCGGCTGGACCCGCGCTCCCTTGCCACCGCACTGGATGCCGTCCTGCCGGCGCGCCGCACGGTGGTCCAGGACGGCGGGCACTTCATCGGCTGGGCGCCCATGTACTGGAACATCCCGCGGCCGCAGGACCTGGTGATGGTGGGGACCGCCTTCCAGTCCATCGGGCTGGGACTTGCGAGCGCCGTCGGGGCAGCCCGGGCCGTGGAGGACGGCCGCACCCTGGTGCTCGCCTCCGGCGACGGCGGTTTCCTGATGGGACTGGCGGACCTCGAATCGCTGATTGGTGCGGCTCGCAGCGCGATTGTGGTGATCTACAACGACGCCGCCTACGGGGCCGAGATCCACCAGTACGGCTCCCAGGGCCTGACGGAAAAGCCCATGATGATCCCCGAGGTGGACTTCAGCGGTGTTGCGCGCGCGTTGGGTGCCGAGTCGGCGGTCATCCGGTCCCTCGCGGACTTGTCTGAGCTGCAGGAGTGGATCGACGCCGGCGCCCGCGGAACCTTCGTGGCCGACTGCCGGATCACGTCCACTGTCCGGGCGCCGTGGCTGAGCGAATGGATGGCAGCCTCGCAGGCAGCGAAGGCGGCGGTGGCGGGCTAAACTCTGGTAGCGCCGTCGGGCCTTCCCCCGCCTACACCACCGTGCGACGGGTGAAGACCAGATGGACAACCCCCTGCGGGGAGGGGGTCGCTTCAATGTCAAAGCGTTCTTCAAGGCCCTCGAGTCCGTCCCAGAGCCGTTCACCCCGGCCCAGGAGGATCGGCACGAGGACACAATGCATGTGGTCTATCAGGCCGGCCTCGAGGAACTGACCCACCGTACTGGCGCCGCCGCCGATCCTGACGTCCATGCCGGGCGCAAGGGCCCGGGCCTGTTCAAGGGCGGAGGCAGGGTCCGCGTCAACAAAATGGAAAGTTGTTCCGCCTTCCATTTCGAGCACAGGCCGGGGATGGTGTGTCAGGACAACCACTGGGGTGTGGAACACGGGGTTATCGCCCCACCACCCCTTTCAGTCCTCGTTCTCCCAGGGACCGCGCTGGGGACCGAACTTGTTGCGCCCCATGATTTCGACGCCGACCCCGGGTCCCCACTGGCTGGCGAAAGCCTCGTCGACACCGAAGGATCCTTCCGTTTCCCCATGGATGCCCATCGCGCGGAAGGTCCGCGTCTCGAAGGCCCACTCCATCAGCCGCATGCCTGCGTGGCCGAAGGGAGCGTCCAGCTGCTGGCCTTCGCCGGTGCCGAAGCCGTCGAGGGAGACCGAAAAGTTATGCACGCGGACAAGGGACATGGCGTCTCTCCTGAAGTGTCGTAGGCAGTCACTGTATCGCGGTCCGCCCAACCGCTCAAGGGCTGATGCGGCCTCCTTGGCGCTTACCGGTGCCCGGTACCCTGTTCCCATGAGCACCCGAGACACCCCTGCACAGATCGGGGACCTGCCTCCCCTGGGCCGGCCGGCCAACAGCGCCCTGCTGCAGGCGGGCATCACAACACTGGCGCAGGTGGCGTCACATGAACCTGGTAAGCTGCTCGCCCTTCATGGCGTGGGACCCAAAGCCATCCGCCTCCTCGAAGCCGCGCTGAAAGAGCGCGGACTCGAGTTCGCCGGCCCTTCTTAGAGGACAAACGGAGGCAACAGCCGCTCTGCATGAGGACCAGTCAGTCCTTGGGTTCGTCGGCCTCTGCCTCACGATCATTCGTGCCTGGCTTGTCGTGAACCTTTTTCGGGATCTTGCCCTCTACGTCAGCGGGGACGGGAGGGTCTTTCTCATCGTCAGTAGACATAGGCCAAGCCTAAGCTGCACCGCGGTTGCTGCCGCCCGCACGCAAAAACTGACAGCCACCCAATCATCCGGGTGGCCGTCAGGTTTACTAGCGCGTTGGGGTTACTGCTCCGCTTCCGCGGCGGCAGCTGCCTTGATGGCGTCCTTCTCGGCGCGCAGGGCCTCCGCGTCGTGCTGTTCCACGGCCTTTTCCTGGTGGATGACCGCTGCGAAGAGCTTCTCCATCTCCTTGGCCACGCCGGCAGCGGACGCCGGGTTCTGGCCGGTCACCAGGCGGTCGTCAACCACAACCTTCTCTTCAAAGACGTCAGCGGACACATGTGTGGCCCCCTGCTCCTCCAGCCGGTCTGCCAGGAAGAACGGGATGACCTTGTCCTTGCCTGCCGCGACCTCCTCGTCGTTCGTAAACGCGGCCACCTTGCGGCCCTCGACGAGGCGAAGCCCGTTTTCCAGCTCCACGTTCAGCAGGCCGGCCGGTCCGTGGCAGACCGCGCCCACCAGGCCACCGTTGTTGTAGACGCTGGCCACCAGGTTCTGCAGGCCCTCACTGTCCGGGAAGTCCCACATGGTGCCGGGGCCACCCACGAGATAGACGGCGTCGTACTGCTCCGGATCAACGACGTCGACGCGGGCCGTGTTGTAAAGGCCCGCGCGCGTGGTCTCATCCTCCGTGAAGGCGACCTGGATGGGATCTTTCGTGTCCACCTCGTCGCGCGGGGGCTGGCCGCCCTGGATGGACGCAAAGTCGACGAAATGCCCTGAATCCTTGAACACTTTCCAGGGATGTGCAGCCTCGGCCACGTTGTAGCCGGTCTTCTCTCCGGTGTCGCCGATCTCGGAAACGCTGGTCAGTACCATGAGGATTTTCTTCATGAAATGCTCCTTTCGTCCGCCTCCCACCCTACGCCCGGGCCACTGCGAACCTTCCCGGCTTCATCAGGGCTGGCCTGTGGGGACCAGCCGGTACGCGAACCGGCTGTCCAGGCCGCCGGGTCCCATCGTGAGGTCGGCCCCCTCGGTGGGCAGCACCACGGGCGCCTTGAACACGCTCCCGCTGCACGGGACCTGCACGGGCGCGAGGACTTCCACGCCCTTCCAGGTGGCCACGGACAGCTCGGCTACCGGCAGTCCGGCACAGACGAGCTGCAGTTCGTACTCGCCCGGCTGGGCCTGCAGGCCGGCGGTGGTGGTTGTGTTCCCGCTGCCGGTGCCCCGCAGCTCGCCGGGCACAGGCGGTTGCAGCTGCTGTGCTGCCCAGTCTGAAAGGTCTTCGAGCTCCGAAAGCCTGCGGTCAGGGTTGGCCTGCACCTTGACGCCCGTCGCGGCCGGCCGGCCGCTTGGCGGCACCGCGCTGATGGTGAGGGGACCGCCGTCGTGCCTGACAAAACGGTCCAGCGTGGAAGTGCACTCAAAGCTGGACGCCTCCGGGACGCCGTCGGCTTTCACAACGGTGAGCTTCGCCCCGTAAACCCCTGCGCAGGCGCCGGTGACCAGATAGTCGCCGGGCGCCAGGTCAAGGGACAGTTTCCCGGCGGGTTCTGCCTCGGACGGCAGGCCGGGGTCGGCAGGGGAAGCCTGAAGCAAACGCGCCACTTCGCTGACGTTCTCCTCGAAGGACGCGGCCGACGGCGTAGCGGGCGGCGGGGATGAAGGTACCGGCGGCTCGTCCGGGCCGCTGTACTCACACCCCGCCATTGATATGGCCACAACAGCCGAAACCATGAATATTCCTACGCGCCGAACCGGCATCCCCCCAAGAGACATGGACCCGAGTCTACGGTCTCCCCTGGCGCGCGGTATCCGTAGCGGACACAGCCCATCCGTTCTTGACGAGGGATGTCAGGGCTTGGGTGGAAAGCTCGTCAGCCATGGCCGCATCGCGCACCCAACTGGTAGCCAGCGCGGCGAGGAAAAGGTCCCGCCCCCGGACTTCGGGCCGCGCAGTGCCCTCTTCCTGGGCCGCCGTCAGGAACTCGTCGGTGGTGGTGATGAACCCCTGGCAGGTGATGCCCAGCGGGGACTTTTCCGTGGTGGTGGCCGTCCGGAGCGGTTCAGGCAACCCATCAAAGGCGCCCGCCCACTCGATCAGGGCATCAAGCCACAGTTCAAGACAGCTGGCCGCACCTGCCCCTTCCGCGCGGATGGCGTCACGCCGCGAGACGAGTTCCTCGTCGCGCGCGGTCAGCAGGGCTGCGAGCAGTGCCTCCCTGTTGGGGAAGTGGCGGTACAAAGTCCCCGCACCGACCCCGGCCTTTTTGGCGATCGCGTCCAGCGACCCTGATACCCCGTGCTCGGAAAAGTATTGTGCGGCGGTATCGAGGATGTGGTCCCTGTTGCGCTGGGCGTCAGCCCGGGGACTGCGGCTGCCGGATGCCGTTCTGGCCATGGTTCACCCCTTGCATTGACAAATCGGAGACACTCTCCGTATCGTTTCTTCCTAAGAGGAGACTATCTCCTTTTTATCTTCCGTGTCATGTGCTTGCGGCTGTGCCCGGAACCCCCTTCCCCCTTGATTTGCAGCCAAAGGATCTCGTCATGTCCCCTTCCCCTGACTCTCAAATGCTGCTGGCATTGCAGGTGGCCAATGGTTACGGGGCCCAGCCCGGCGCCTGGCGGATGCCCGGGGTGGACCCCTCAAGCTACGTGGACATGGATGTCATGACGCGTTATGCCCAGGCGGCCGAGCGCGGGAAGATCCAGCTGATTTTCCTGGCGGATACCCCTATTCTCGATGTGGACCTGGAGCGCGAGGCACCCCATCACGCCATTGATCCCCTTGTGGTGCTCACGTCGATGGCGCGCGGGACGGAGCGGATCGGTCTTGTCGCGACGGCATCGACGACGCTGAATGAGCCGTTCACGATTGCCCGGCAGTTCAAGGCACTGGATGTGGCCAGCCGCGGCCGTGCCGGCTGGAATGCCGTTCCCACCTCGCATCCTGACGCGGCGGCCAATTACGGAATTACTCTGCCGCCGCGGGAGCAGAAGTACGAGCGCGTCCACGAGGTGGTCCAGGTTGTCCAGGCGTTATGGGGCAGCTGGGGCATTGACGCCTGGGTGCGTGATGTCGACGGCAAGCGGTTCGCCGACATGTCCCGGATCCAGCCGGTAAACCTTCGCGGCCGCCATGTGTCCTCCGCCGGGCCGCTGCCCATTCCCCCGTCGGAGCAAGGACAGCCGGTGATTTTCCAGGCCGGCGGCGGAGTCCACGGGCTGGAGGTCGCCGCCCGCTACGCCAGCGGTGTATACGCAAATCCGTTCACTATTGAAGAAGGCCGGGCGCACCGGGATGCCCTGCGGGCAGCCGCTGAACGGGTTGGCCGGAACCCTGACGAGGTGAAGCTTTTCGCCGGGTTCATGCCCAGCATCGCCTCGTCCCGACGCACTGCTCTTGACCGGCGACGGAAGCTTGATGAGTCGGTGGATCTCAACCAGCGCGTCCGTTACCTTGGTGCGCTGATCGGCCTGCCCCTCTCCCCGGACCAGCTCGATGAGCCTCTCAATGGGCAGCAGCTTGCCGCTGCCCATCCGAGCCCGGGTGACCCGCGGTCCCGCCGTGCGCTTGAGGTAGCGCGCGAGGGCTGGACCCTGCGGGACGTGCTGGCGCACGGCGTCATTGACTACCACCCGGTTGTGACAGGTACCGCCGCTGACGTCGCCGATCACATGCAGGAATGGTTTGAAGCAGGCGCCTGCGCCGGGTTTTCCCTGGCCATCGATGTTTACGCCGACGGGATCGACGCTTTCGTGGACCAGGTTGTTCCGCTGCTGCAGGAACGGGGCCTGTTCCACCACGACTACGCGGGAACCACTCTCCGCGACCATCTCGGCGCCCCGGCGCAGTACGGCCCGGACCCGCGCCTTTCCTGATCCTTTTCTACCCCTCCTTGGAGGACACGAACATGGCTTTAAACTCATCCGCTACAGACCACCCACGGAATCCTGGCTCCCACGAACGGCTCGCACCGGGCAATGCGCTCGTTATCGGCCTGCTGATGGTCTCAACCTTCCTCGTCCTCCTCAACGAAATGCTGCTGGGCGTAGCGCTGCCGACGCTGATATCCAGCCTGGAAATCACCCCTTCGGCCGGGCAATGGCTGACCACGGGCTACCTCCTGACCTTGGCAGTACTGATCCCGGCGACCGGATTCGTGATGCGCCGTTTCCACCTGCGGACGATATATCTCAGCGCGATGGCACTCTTCATCATCGGAACAGCAATTGCGGCCGCAGCCCCGGGATTCGGGGTCCTACTCACCGGCCGCATCATCCAGGCCGTTGGAACGGCCGTGTTCGTGCCGCTGCTCATGACCACCGCGATGCGCCTTGTCCCCGAATCACGCCGCGGTTCCATCATGGCGATCGTCACCGCTGTCCCAGCAATAGCACCGGCCCTGGGCCCGGCCATCTCCGGGTTCGTGCTGTCCTACCTGCCCTGGCGCTGGCTCTTCATCCTCATCCTGCCGATCGCCGTAGCCGCCCTGGTTCTCGGTGCCGCCAAACTCAAAAACATCACAACCCCGGAACCGGTCACACTCGATGTTGCGTCCCTCGTGCTGTCCGCTGCCGGATTCGGTGCTTTGGTCTACGGACTGGCATCGATCGGGGAATCCGTATCAGGACACGCACAGGTCCCGCCCTACCTTCCCATCGCGGTAGGCGCTGCCGGCGTGGCTGCCTTCGTCTTTCGTCAGATCGCACTGCGACGCCGCGGCGACGCGCTGCTGGATATGCGCATCTTCCGCACCAGGTCCTTCGTACCCCTGGTCGTAATGCTCTTTATCGCCATTAACGGATTCGGCATCCTCATCATCCTTCCCCTGGTCCTTACCGGAGCCCTGGGATTGGGGACCATGGCAATCGGGCTCTTCCTGGTGCCCGGCGGAGCCATGATCTCGATTGTCTCCGCCCTTGGCGGAAGGGCCTACGATCGGTTCGGACCACGTCCGCTGGTAATCCCAGGTGCACTTATTTGGACGGCGAGCATCTGGTTCCTCAGCACACTCAACGAGACCAACGGCGTCTTAATCTACCTGGCGGCGTACCTGGTCATGTCCGGAGCCCAGGCCATGATGTGGGCTCCACTCACCACCCTGGCACTGTCTTCCCTGCGCACAGACCTTTACCCTCATGGCAGCGCAGCATTCACCACAGCCCAGCAGTTGGCAGGTGCGGCCGGGGGCGCTGTACTCGTCTCGGCCTACACCATCGGAGCCAACTCAATACACGCCGGGGCGCTAAGCGTCACCGAGACGGTCTCCGCAGGACAAGCCGCCTTCACCACAGCCGGGTTCATCGCGTTCGGCGCGTTGCTCGGCGCGCTGTTCGTCACCAAACACCGGAATTCGTCCGAAGACCGCACCCCGGCCGCCGTGGACCAACAGCCCATATCGGTGATCTCGTAATGCAGGCTGGACTGGACTCGAGGGAGTTCAAAAGCCTCTTCCGGCACCATGCTGCAGCCGTAGCCGTGGTGACGTTGACTGGCCCGGGCGGTCCAGTGGGATTCACGGCGACGTCGATCACCTCCGTTTCTGCAGAGCCGCCGGTACTGGCCTTCTCGGTCAGCGCAGCGTCGTCCTCATGGCCGGCACTGGCCAGCACGGACACTGTCGTGGTGAATTTCCTTGCCGGCAATCAGGCCGGCCTGGCCGCGAGGTTCGCGACTTCCGGGATTGACCGGTTCGCTGCCGGCGACTGGTTCCTGCTCCCCACCGGAGAACCAGCGCTGGAGAACACACGGGCCCGTGTCCGCGCCCGGATCCTTGACCGTGTCCCGGCCGGAAGCAGCTACATCCTCACGTTGCTTGCCCTCGGCCACAGCTACCCCCAACCCACCGCCGGTCCACTCCTCTATCTTGACGGCACGTACCACCAGCTCTCAGAGACCACAGCAAAGGCCCCACAACGGGACCATCTTCGATGAAAGGCATGACATGAACATCGGCATCCTCGGCGCCGGATCGATCGGATCTATCCTCGCCCGCAAGCTCAGTTCTGCAGGACACAACGTCAAAATCGCCAACTCCCGCGGACCCCACACCATCGACCCGAGCATCGTGGCGGCCGGCGCCCGGGCAGTCGACGCCACCGACGTCATCACCCATATCGAGGTCCTCATCATCTCCGTACCCCTCAGCAGCATGCCCGCGGTCAAGGCCCTCATCGCGGACCTGCCCAACGAGGTGGCCGTCATCGACACCTCGAACTACTACCCATTGCGTGACGGGCATATCCCGGCCCTCGACGAAGGCCAGGTTGAAAGCGTCTGGGTTGCCGAACAACTCGGCCGGCCCGTGGCAAAAGCCTGGAATGCCGTCCTGGCCGGCTCCCTCGAGGCCAAGGGGAAAGCAGCAGGAGCTCCCGGCCGCCTCGCGGTCGCAGTAGCCGGTGACCGCGAGGCGGATAAGCGTGCGGCATTGGCGCTGGTGGAGGCCACCGGGTTCGATGGCGTCGACGCCGGCAGCCTGGCCGAATCATGGCGCCAGCAGCCCGGAGCCCCCGCCTACTGCACGGAGCTCACCCGCCACCACCTCCCGGCAGCACTGCAGGCTGCCAGGCAAGACCTCATATCCCCGCGCAGGGACCTCGCCATAACCACCATCACCGAGAAGATCGAAAACGGCGCAGTCCTCACAACCGACGACCTCGTGGAGATCAACCGCAGCATCTACAACTAACCGCAGAAGCGGCCTTCCCCTGGGGTTCAGGCGCCACAGGTGGGATGTCCCGCTGAAACGTCCTAGCCTTGGGACAGCGGATACTAAGCCACAAGTGTTCCCAGGCTGCTGTGCCCGGTCCATCCTCGAACACCACCCGGAAGGTACGCACCCATGCGGATTCTCGTCGTCGGAGCCGGAGCAACAGGCGGGGCGTTCGGCACGCTCCTGCAGGAAGCGGGACGGGACGTCACGTACCTGGTGCGGCCGCGCAAGCAGGAGGTTCTCCGCCGCGATGGGTTGCGCTTCATCTCCCCCACCAATGACCGGACACACCAGGTGCAGACCATCACTGCGACCGACAGGCCTGGGCCTTTTGATCTGATCCTGGTTACCGTCAAAGCCACCGCGCTGGACGGCGTGCTCGGCGAGATTGGCGCGTTCGTGGGGCCCCAAACCGCCATCATCCCGATCCTCAACGGCATGACCCACGTGGACCGGCTGGAGCAGCAGTACCCGGGCCAGGTCCTCGGCGGCCTGGCCCGGATCGTCGCCACCCTCGACGGCGATGTGGTCCGCCAGCAGGTGCCGCTCACGTCCCTCATGATCGGCGGCCTCAACGGAAACACCGTCCCCGCGGAGGTTTCCGATACCCTGGACGTGCCCGGCGTCGACTTCTCCACAGCCGACAACGTAACGGCCGCCCTGTGGGAGAAATGGGCCTTCATCGCTGCCGCGGGAATCGTCAACTGCCTGTTCCGGGCCCCGGTGGGACGGATCCTCGACGCCGGCGGGCGGGCCAGGATCCTGGAGGCCATCACTGAAACCGAAGCGGTGGCCGCAGCGGCGGGACATCCCGTGTCCGACGCCGCTCATACACAGGCGGTCGGGATACTCACCGAGCCGGGCTCGGCCTTCACCTCCTCGCTGTACCGGGACCTCACCGCAGGGCTGCCCTCCGAAGCGGAGCACATCCTCGGTGACCTCGCGCGCCGGGCCCGCGACCTGAACGTCCCCACGCCGCTGCTGGACCTCACGCTCATCCAGATCAGGGCCGGCCTCCCGCGCTGAGTGCGGAAAAGCCCTGGCACATGCCTCGTGCCAGGGCTGTCCGTATCCGCTATGCAGCGGAACTCGATCGTTATCCGGCGACCTGGAAGGTCAGGGTCTCCGTGAACGTCCGGCCGTACACGTCGGTGGCGGTGACAGTGGCGGTGTGCTCGCCGGCTGCCAGGTCGGCAGGCAGCTGCAGCCGCCACAGGTGCATCATGCGGTCGGCCAGGCTTCCGCCGTTGACCAGCTGCTCCTGAACCGCGACCGGGTCGGAGTACTCGGCGCCCACCAGCTGGCCTTCGCCCTGCATCTGCTGGGTGCGGACCGCCTCAACCGTCTCGCCGCCGTCGAGCTGTACCTTCACCGTGGATCCGGTGCTGCCCATCCAGAAGTTGCTGGTCAGCCAGGTGGTGTTGGCCAGATCGTCGCGGGAAACCGTCAGCGGGTCAGCGAATGCGGGGGCGCTGCCCTTGTTAGCCAGGTTCTGGGCGTACCACTCGCGGTAGCGCGGCGTGTTCAGGCCCAGGGACATCTGCAGTGACTCGTCCTCGCCGCGGACCGTGAAGCGCTCCTGGAACTCGGTGTTCTTGATGTCCAGCGTCAGCACGCCCGGCAGGCCGCCGTCGCGCTGGTAAGCGAGCGGGTAGCCCTCGGCGGTCTGGCGTCCGGAGTACCAGTCACCGGAGATGGCGCCGGCGGTGATGTGCGTGAACGGCAGGGCATCGATGCCGAACAGCTCGGACCAGCCTGCCAGCGAGTCGCCTTCGCGGAGGTTCTCGATGCTGTGGGTGTGCCCGCCCAGGGCAACCACTTCGCGGCCTTCGAGGATCTTGTAGATCTCCTTGACCTGCTCCACCTGGTGCTTGCTGCTGCCCTGGTCGGCGTAATCGAGCAGCGGGATGTGCTCGGCCAGGACGATCAGCTGGTTCTGCGGCACCTGGGCGATGTCATTGCGCAGCCATTCAAGCTGCTGCTCATCCAGCGAACCGGTGTAGTCGCCCTTCGCAGCCGGGAGCTTGGTGGGGAACTCCACGGTGTTCAGCGCGACGACGTGCGCCTTGCCGGCGTCGTAGGAGTAGTACTCCGGGCCGAGCTTGGCCTTGAACGTGTCGAACGTATGCTCGCTGCTGGTGGCATCGAAATCAAGGTCATGGTTGCCGGGGAGGAAACGGGCCGGGCCGTTCAGCATGCCGGCCAGTTCGCGGGTCTGCGGGTACAGCGAGAGATCATCACCCACCACGTCGCCGATGAACAGGGCGCCGCAGCCTGCATAGTCCGTTCTTGCGGCCAGGTCGGCGAAGGCGCCGGTGCGGGCGTATTCCACCTCGTCCTGGCTGTAGGTCTGGACGTCGCCACCGATGACGCAATGCTGTTCAGGGGACTGGGTCAGGCCGCTCTTGGCCAGCGGGAAGTTCACCTGGTCCGGCAGCTCTCCGGTCGGCTCGATGCCGCCGAACTTCAGCTCCGGCGAGCCGGCAGGCAAGTGGTGATAGAAGAACTGGGCCACGTTGTCCCCGTCCACCGGAACCTGGTAGCCGCGGGGCTGGGTTACGAAGACGGTCATGTTGTCGAACGCCGGCAGCTCGTAGCGGCCCTGGCTGTCCGTCTTCGTGACGTCACGCCCGTTGGACACAGTCACCCCGGCCAGGCCGCGCTCGTTTCCGTCCTGCACCGAGTCCTGGTCCTCGTCCACGAAAGCGATGCCGTCGATCACCTGCTGGTTCTCGTCAGGCCCTTCGACGACGTTCACGCTGCCGCGGTAGGCGGTGGCGTCCCAGTCGGCAGGCTCGGCGGCGTTGCCGCTGGACGGGTTCAACAGGGACGCGGCGGCGAGGACGGCCAGGGTGCTGGCAGTCAGGGCCACAGGCCGGGCGGGATGGAACTTGGACGGTCTGGCAATCAGGTACACGAAGGTCCTCCGGGTCGAGTGAATGCTGCCGGCCGTTCCAGCCGGCGCATCCACCCTCACAGCACCAGGTAAACGGTTACCCACGGGTAAGCCACGGGAAGTGGACGTGCACGTAACCACTCACCGAGCGGCAGGACCCGTCCAAGGTGCCTGCCGCCGTCGGACCCGCTCTGGGGTGACGGAAGACCCTTCCCTGTCAGCCCGCAGGTTTGATGTTCTGGTTGATATGGAACAGGTTGCCGGGATCGTACTTCGCCTTGATGCTGGCCAACCTGGCGTAGTTGCCGCCGTAGTTGTCCTCGATGCCGGACTGGTCGTCGGCGTCCAGGAAGTTGACGTAACCCCCGCCGGCTCCGTATGGATGCAGTGCCTGGAGGGCGACACCGTCACGGCCGCCGTGATGGACCGCCTCCCCGGCCGCACCGTCATCCACCGCGGCCGCGTGGTGGCGGACGCGCTGCAGCTGGTCTGAGCCAGGCGGCCGCCGTCGTCAATGCACGACGGCGGCCCGCTGGCATGTCTGCCAGCCTCCTTTACGGTCCCGGAGGTTTTACTTCCCCGGCGCGCGGTATGACGGCGTCTTCTTGGCGGCCTCGTCGAGGTCTTGGACTGTCAGGAGCGGCTTCAGGCGGACGTTGACGTTCCCCGTCGAATTGATCAGCAGCGACAGTGCTGCAGCACTTGCATCGTCCGGCGCCTCGAAAACGCCCAGGACGTCGTAGTAGCCAAAGGCGTAGTAGAAGCACTCCAGCGTTCCGCCCACCGACTGCAACGCCTCCACCAGCGCGTCACGCCGCTTGGTGCCGCCCTCCTGCATAAGCCCCTTGATGCCCTGGCCCACGTATGTGGCCTCAAACAGATACTTCGGCACGGTTCTTTCCTTCCCTGGATCCCTAACCCGGTTTTGTGGCCATCCGGAAGGTACCCGCGGAGCCCGGGCACTTTTGGCGCAGGATGGCATCCGCGCAGAATCCTCCTCACCTGGCTCCATCGCCATGCAGGAGCGGCCCAGATCCGGCCCCTAAACCCGTGGAAACGGGGCTACCGGCCCCGTTAACCGCAGACGCTATTCCTCCGGCCACAGGCAGTCAATACACCTACACCCAAAGCCACCGCCCTCACGGCGCTGCACAATGGCGGGCAACGGCAGGATGGGCCATGATCGGAGCATGCGCCGCTCCGGAAAGCCCCGATCCTGGTGGATCCCGCCATCGCTTCGCGGCTACAGGACCGAGTGGCTGCGGCACGACCTGGTGGCAGGGGCCGCGCTCTTCGCAGTCCTGGTGCCCGCGGGCATGGCCTACGCCCAGGCCGCCGGCCTCCCGCCGGTCACCGGCCTCTACGCGACAGTGGTGCCCTTGGTTGCCTACGCGGCGGTAGGGCCCTCGCGGGTGCTGGTGCTGGGCCCGGATTCGGCACTCGCCCCCATGATCGTGGCCGCCCTGCTGCCCCTGGCCGCGGCCGACGAGCAGAGGTCCGTGGCCCTGGCGGGCCTCCTGGCCATCCTGATCGGCGCGATCATGCTGGTGGGTTCGGCGTTGCGGCTGGGCATCGTGACGGGACTGCTGTCCAAGCCCATCCGGCTGGGCTACCTCAACGGCATTGCCCTGCTGGTGGTGGCCTCCCAGGTTCCCGTCCTCCTGGGGATCTCCGTGGACGGTGAAACGCCCTGGGACAAGCTCTTCGCCGCGGTGCCCAAGATGCTCGCCGGTGAAACCAATATGGCGGCGCTGCTGCTGGGGCTGGCATCACTGGCTCTCATTTTCGTGCCGCGGTGGCTGAAGTGGAAGGTCCCCGGCGTGCTGATCGCCGTCGTCGTGTCCTGCACCGCAGTGGCACTGCTGGGGCTCCGCGACCGGGTGGACGTTACCGGCGCCCTCCCGCAGGGGCTCCCTGCGCCGGCCCTCGGCGGGATCGGCTGGGCCGACGTCCTGGCGCTGCTTCCCGCCGCCGCGGGCATCGCCCTGATTGTCTTTGTGGACACCGGAACCCTGTCCCAGTCCCTTGCCGCCGCCCGCAACGGCAAGGTCTCCGGCAACCACGAGATGGCGGCCCTTGGTACGGCGAACGCAGCCAGCGGCCTGCTGGGCGGCTTCCCCATTTCGGCCAGCACCTCCCGTACGCCGGTGGCGGTGGAGTCGGGCTCGAAATCCCAGCTGACGGGCGTGGTTGGCGCAGTCCTGGTGCTCGGCTTCATGCTTGCGGCGCCCGGGGTCACCGAGTTCCTGCCGTCCACCACCCTGGCCGCCATCGTGATCGCCGCAGCCGCAGGGATCGCCGACCCTGCTGGGGTGCGCCGGCTCCTAGGCATGAGCCGCAGCGAGTCGCTGGTGATGCTCGCGGCGTTCCTCGGGGTCACCATCCTGGGCGTCCTCCCCGGGATCGTCGTGGCCGTCGGCCTTGCCATCCTGGACTTCCTGCGGCGGGCTTGGGACCCCTACCGTGCCGAACTGGTGGACGTGCCCGGCGTGCCCGGCTACCACGACGTGAGCCGCCACCCCGACGGTGAGCGCGTCCCGGGCCTGCTGATCCTGCGCTTCGACGCGCCGCTGTTCTTCGGCAACGGCGCGCTGCTGGGGTCCTTTGTGCGCAACGCACTGGACGAGGCCCCGCCCGGCACCGAACGCGTGGTGCTGGCGGCCGAGCCCGTAACGGGAATCGACACCACCGCCCTGGATGAGCTGATCCAGCTCGACGAATGGCTGGAACGGCACGGCGTGGACCTGGTGTTCGCGGAGATGAAAGGTCCGGTCAAGGACAGGCTGCTGCGGTACGGCATGGCCGCGCGCTTCTCCCCCGAACACTTCTATCCCACCGTGAGCGAGGCCGTGCGCGCATTCCAGCGGGAGGAACGGGAGGCGTAGCCGCCGCAGCAGCCGCCCGCCGCCGTCGCCCATTACGACGGCGGCACTTGGCTTGCGTCCGCAGCTGTTCACCCTGCGTTTGGGAACCGGTTCCCGCGGCTTCCTAGAGTCGCTGGGACGGCGGCGGGAAACCCGCCGCGCAGAATTTGGAGAGGCAGCGATGACCACCAAGATCGACCAGCACACCTTCAGCCGGAGGACAGCCCTGGCAACCGCCGGCGCCCTCGGTGCCCTCGGGGCTGCGGTGGCTGCGGCAACCGGAGCCACCGCAGCCCCGGGCGCCAAGGCACCTAAGCCCACCCTGGCGTTCCGGCCCGACGGCCGCTTCAAAGTGGTCCAGTTCAACGACACTCAGGACGACGAGCGGACCGACCGCCGCACCATCGAGCTTATGGAGCGCACACTTGACGCGGAAAAGCCGGACTTCGTGGTGATCAACGGGGATGTCATCAACGGCGGCTGCGACACGGAGCTGGACGTCAAGCAGGCGCTCAACCAGGTGGTGAAGCCGATGGAAAGCCGGAAAATCCCCTGGGCCGTCACGTTCGGCAACCACGACGAAGACTCCGCGGCGAAGACCGGCATGACCGAAGCCAGGATGCTGCAGTTCCTGCAGAGCTATGAATACAACGTCAACGGCGATACCACCGACGGAGTCACCGGCACCTCCAACTCGCTGCTGCTGGTGCAGTCCTCCAAGTCCAAGGACCCTGCCTTCGGGCTGTGGCTCATCGACACCGGCCGCTACGCGCCGGATGCCATCAACGGCCAGGACTTCGAGGGCTACCCGGACTGGGACTGGGTACGGATGGACCAGGTGGCCTGGTACCGCAACCTCTCCATCGCCACCGAGCAGAAGTACGGCCGGAAGATCCCGTCCCTGATGTGGGGCCACATCGCACTCCACGAGCACCG
Source organism: Pseudarthrobacter sp. NPDC092202 (assembly GCF_044755505.1). Lineage (NCBI taxonomy): Bacteria > Bacillati > Actinomycetota > Actinomycetes > Micrococcales > Micrococcaceae > Pseudarthrobacter > Pseudarthrobacter sp. NPDC092202. Next base: position 368,830 of record NZ_JBIVRG010000003.1, read on the forward strand.
CGCCATGTGGTTCGCCAGCATTGACTCGCGGACGGACGCGGACCACCAGCGTGCCGTGAAGAAGCACGGCATCGTGGGTGAGCGGAACGAGGACGAGTGCCCGGGCCCCTTCAACTCAGGCTTGTTCAACGCTTTCCTGGAACGCGGGGACGTGCGCGGCTACTTTGTGGGCCACGACCACGTGAACACCTACGTGGGCAACTACTACGGCGTGGAGCTCGGCTACGGCCCCGGTACCGGATTCGGTGCGTACGGGCTGCCCGGTGCCGACCGGAACAGGCTCCGTGGCGCACGCGTCTTTGAGCTCGACGAAAACCACGCCGGGATCTACAAGTCCACCCGGCTGGTCTTCGCCAAGGACTTCGGCATCGATCTGGCGGCCAACGACCAGCCGGTTACTCCCGATCCCCTGGGCCCGGCGCAGCTTTAGCCTGGTTCCGGGACCCGGGGACCTGCGTGCCCAGGCGGTGTGCCGCCGTCGTACTCCCCCTCAAGCACCCGGCGTACCCTGAAGCCATGGAACCCGAGGTCCGGACCCTGGTCCTGCGCACCGGCGTCACGGTGCCGTGCCTGGTCCAGGGCGACGCCGACGCTAAACCGTTGCTCCTGCTGCACGCGTGGGGCGAATCGCGCCGCTGCTTCGACCGCCTGCTGCCCGGGCTCACCGGCTTCCGGGTCTACGCCCCTGACCTCCGCAGCCAGGGCGGGGCGGACAAACCGGAGGACGGCTACTCCCTGGTGGAACAGGCGGAGGACGCGGCGGCCGTCCTAGACGCCGTCGGCGTGGCGACGGCGTCTGTCCTCGGTTCCTCCAGCGGCGGCTATGTAGCCCAGCAGCTCGCTGTGGCGCATCCCGGGCAGGTGGCGGCGCTGGTCCTGGTGGGGTCGCCGCTGAGCCTTAAGGGGCGGCTGGCCTTCGCCGACGAGGTGGAGCGGCTGGCCGATCCCATCGATGAGGCCTGGGTCCGGGCGTCGCTCTCCTGGTTCACCCTGCACCAGCCTGTTCCGGACTGGTACCTGGAGGACCGCGTGCGCGACGGCGTCCGGATGCCTGCCCACGCCTGGCAGAAGATTCTCGACGGGCTGACTGCAGCCGCCCCGCCCACCGCAGCCGGCACCATCCGGACGCCCACGCTGATCCTCTACGGCGCCCAGGACGACCTGCTGCCGCTGCAGGACCAGGAGGTCCTGGCCTCGCGGATCCCGGGTGCCGTACTGAAGGTCTATCCCGACGCCGGGCACCTGGTCCTGTGGGAGTGCCCGGACCGGGTGGCCTCGGATGCCGCGGCGTTCCTGCACCCGCTGAGGAACACTCCGGCCAGCCCCAACGACTCCGGGCCCTTCTATCACGGCACCAAGGCCCACATGCAGCCCGGGGAGCTGCTGGTTCCCGGGTACGCCTCCAACTACGGGGGACGGAACGCCGCGAACCACATCTATTTCACCGCCACCCTGGACGCCGCCACCTGGGGCGCCGAACTCAGCGCGGGCGAGGGGCCCGGCAGGATCTACCGGGTGGAGCCCACCGGCCCGTTCCAGGACGACCCCAACCTGACCGGCAGGAAGTTCCCGGGCAATCCCACCCGGTCCTACCGCACCCGCGAACCCCTCCGCGTGCTCGGCGAGGTTCCGGACTGGCAGCCGCACTCCCCCGAGGCGCTGCAGCACATGCGCAGCCACCTGGAGGAAGTGAAGCGGCAGGGCATCGAGGCCATCGACTAACTGGGCGGGCAAGGCCGTTCGGCCCTACCTGTATATGGCAAGCGGGCACACGCTGGAAGGAGCAGGCATCAGGGCCCCATGCCCGCGGGTCCTGCGCCAACCCCTTTTTGGCCGCGGGCTTTGAGGAACGTTTCACAATGCCGATCGCCAAAGGGCGCCACCCCCAGCGCACCCGGGCCGCAGAAACCGGCAGCCCGCGGCGGGACGCCGTCCGTAAGATCCTCCTGGCCGCCGGGCCGCTGTCTTCGCTGCTCTACGTGGTTGCCACGGACGGGCTGGCGGCATCCCAGTGGGAGGGGTACCGCCGCACCGAGCAGATGGTGAGTGAACTGTTCGCCGTCGGCTCCCCCGGCCGGGACGTCCTGGGACCGTTCCCGTGGCTCTACACTGCCCTCTTCACCGCTTTCGGTGTGGGCGTATGGAACTCCGTGCACGGGAGCCGCGCCCTGCGCATCGCCGGCGGCCTGCTCATCGCCTACGGGCTCTGGAACATCATGGGCGCGCTGTACCCGCTGACGCTGGGAGACGATGCGTCCATTCCCATGCATATCTTCGCCACGAACATCCAGCTGGCACTGATGGTGGCCGCGATGTCCTTCGTGGCGGCGGGGTTCCGCGGCCGGATGCGATGGTATTCGATCCTCTCGCTCGCCGCCTCGGCGCTCATGGGCATGGTGGCGTTCGCAGCGGCTCCCGGGCCAAACCTGGTGTTGGGCATCGGCGAGCGCATCAGCATCGGGGCGTTCCTGCTGTGGGTGGCAGTCCTCGCCGTGGCGCTGTGGAGGAGTGGGCTGTGGAGGCGTGGGCCGGCCGAGGAACGCAAAGATCCATCCGCTCGTTGAGGGGATATGGGAAAGCGCGCTGCCATCTCGGCAGGATTGTTCGTGGCTGCAATTGCTTTGGGCGTGGGGCTGTACCTTTTCCAGCCCTGGCGGATCTTCACCAGCTCCACCGTGACGGAGGACATCCCGGCCGCTGCCCCACTCGCAATCCCGTCCCAGGAATCAACGGCGGAACCCAGCGCGCCCCCGGCGTCCGCCACACCCAGCGAGCCAACCACACCCAGTGAGCCAGCCGCGCCCGCGGCTCCCCGGGAACTCGCAACGGGCCAGCTCATCAGCCACGAACATGCCAGCTCGGGAACGGTACGGATCCTTGAGCTCGCGGACGGCAGCCGGATCCTCCGGCTCGAAGGCCTTGACACCTCTGACGGGCCGGACCTGAAGGTGTGGCTGAGCGACGCCCCCGTCATTGAGGGAGTGGCAGGCTGGCACGTCTTCGACGACGGCGCCTACCTGGACCTGGGCGCCCTCAAGGCCAACAAGGGCGACCAGAACTACGAGATTCCGGCGGCAGCCGTCCTGGGTGACTACACCTCGGTCAGCATCTGGTGCACCCGCTTCGCCGTGTCCTTCGCAGCCGCAGAGCTGAACGCGTAGTCCCCCCAAAGTAGGGCACTTCTCCCCTGTGCACGGGCCGCTCCCGGGACTAGCCTGATCCGCATCAGCGTCCACCGCCGTCGAGGAGCCGTCATGCCCGGGTTTGTGCAGATCATCGAATTCAGGACCTCCCGCATCAAGGAAATCGAGGAGCTAGGCCGCCCCTCACGGGCCGGGGGAAGCAGTCCGGCCACGTTCCGCAGCATCATTGCCACAGCGGACAGGGACCGCCCGGGGACCTATTTCACCATCGTCGAGTTTGATTCCTTTGACTCGGCCATGGAGAATTCCGGCCGGCCGGAAACGTCCGAGTTCGCGGCCACCATGGCGAAGCTGTGCGACGGTCCCGTGATCTTCCACAACCTCGATGTCATGTGGGAGGACACCGGAGACGGTCCGGGCAACGGCTAGGAGCAGGCCATGGCTTCAGGAAGTGCCGGCGCCGGCGCGGACCTGGTGGTTGACCTCAGCCAACTGGCATCAGCGTCGCTGGCCACGGTGGGCGGCAAGGCCCTCAACCTGGGCCGGCTTGTTCCCGCAGGCTTCCCGGTTCCGCCGGGTTTCTGCCTGACGACGGCGGCCTACCGGAAGGCCGAGCCCACCGGCCTGGAGGCCATCGCCGCCCGCCTTGACGGCGCCGGAAGTGCAGGGGCGGAAACGTCCGACGGCGGCAGCGGACTTCCGGACGACCACCGGGACGGCCTCGCGCGGCAGGCCCGCGAGGCGGTGCTGGCAGCACCCGTGCCGCCCGACGTCGAAGCCGCCATCCGCGACGCGTACGCCGCCATGGGCGGCGGGCCGGTGGCGGTACGCTCGTCCGCGACCGCCGAGGACCTGCCCTTCGCCAGCTTCGCCGGGCAGCAGGACTCCTTGATGGACGTGGACGGGGCCGACGCCGTCGTCCAGGCGGTCCGGCGCTGCTGGGCCTCCCTCTGGACGGACCGCGCCGTGGCCTACCGGACCACGAACGGGATCAGCCACCGCCAGGTGGGCCTCGCCGTCGTGATTCAACGCATGGTGGACGCCGCCACGGCAGGCGTGCTGTTCACCGCCAACCCCGTGACCGGCACCCGGACGCAGACGGTCATCGACGCCAGCGCCGGGCCGGGACAGCAGGTGGTCTCCGGCGCCGTGAATCCGGACCACTTCGTGGTGGAGACGGCCTCGGGCCGGATCCTGCAGCAGCCAACGAATGCACCCAGCCTGACGGACACGCAACTTCACGAACTCACCTCCCTGGGTGACGATGCCCAGCGGCTGTTCGGCGCGCCCCAGGACGTGGAATGGGTCATCGACGGCGGCGGCAAGGCCTGGCTGACCCAGTCCCGCCCCATCACCACGCTGTACCCGCTGCCGGAGGACGACCCGTTCACTGGGCAATCCGGCACGGACAGCGTGGGCGGCGCGGGCAGCGCAGCCTCCGGCGCGGACGGCACCGATACCCGGGTGTACCTGTGCGGAACCCTGATGCAAGGACTCACCCGCCCCATCACGCCGATGGGCCTCCATGTGCTGGCCCTCATGCGCGGCAACAACAACGGGCCGTGGAAAACCGTGAACCCGGGCCTGCGGATGTACGTGGACCTGACGCCTATCCTCCGCAACAAATCCGGCCGCGACCTGATGGCCAGGATGCTGCCGCTCGCAGACGGACGGTCCGCCGTCATCCTCCCTGCGCTCCTGGACGATCCGAGGTTCAGTGCTGCCCGGCCTCCGCGCCGGACATCGAAAGCCAACACCGCCCCCGCCCGGGCACAGGCCAAAGGCGCGCAGGGCACCCAGGGCCTGGGTGTTTTCTTGGGGATCATTCCCGGCATGGTCCGCGCCCTGCTGTGGCCGGACCGCGAACTGCGGCGGGCACGGCGGTACCAGGACCGCCTGGCAGCACGGTTCGCCCTCCCCCTGCCGGCCACCGCCACCAGGCGACTCCAGCACACCGAGGACATCCTGGCCACCTCCATCAACAGTCTGATCCAGGCCACGCTGCCGGGCCCGTCCCTGGGCTACCTGATGCTGGCCCTGGCACGGGGGCTGCTGCGCGGAATTGCCGAGCCGCGTGAGCTTGAGGCCGTGCTGCGCGGGCTTCCCCACAACGTGACTACCAACATGGACCTGGAGCTGTGGCACCTGGCGGTGTCCCTGGGCGGCGATCCGGAGTCACGCCGGGCGTTCAGTGAGCTGACGCCGGACAAGCTGGCCGGCCGCTACAGGGCAGGCACGCTGCCCGCCCCGGCACAGTCCGGGCTGCAGCAGTTCCTCTCACAGTACGGCCACCGGGCCGTGGCGGAGATTGACCTGGGAATGCCCAGATGGTCCGAAAAGCCCGAGCACATCCTGGGGATGATTTCCAACTATCTCCGAGTGGAGGATCCCGAACAAGCTCCCGACCGCCAGTTCGCCCGGGCGGCCGAGCACGCCGAGACCCGGATCAGCGAACTGGTGCAGCGCGCCGGGGCAAAGAGCCGGTTGCGGGGACGCCTCGTGGCGCTGTGCCTGCGCCGGACGCGGCAGCTTTCCGGCCTGCGGGAGCTGCCGAAATTCTGCATCGTGCTGGTGATGGCGGAGATGCACCGGCAGCTGACGGAGGTGGGCGCCGAACTGGCAGGGAACGGAACCATCGGCGACGCCGGTGACGTGTTCTTCCTGGACTTCGACGAACTGCGGGTGGGCCTTCGCGGGGCGGACCTGAAGGGAATTGTCGCCCGCCGCCGGAAGCTGTACGACGTCGAACTGCGGCGCCGGCGCATTCCGCGCCTCCTGCTTTCCGACGGCACAGACGTGGAGGCTGCCATGATGGCGGCGGCCGCCGGCCTGCCCCAACAGGCTGCGGACGACCGGCTGACGGGGACACCCGCGTCGGCAGGCACCGCCACAGGAAAAGCCAGGGTGATCATGGACCCCGTGGGTGCCCGCCTGGAACCCGGGGAAATCCTGGTGGCACCCTCCACTGACCCCGGCTGGACGCCGCTCTTCATGACCGCGGGGGCGTTGGTGATGGAGATGGGCGGCGTCGTCTCGCACGGGGCCGTAGTGGCCCGCGAATACGGCATCCCGGCGGTAGTGGGCGTTGCCGATGCCACCACGCGGCTGCGTGACGGCCAGAGCATTACGGTGGACGGTGCCGCCGGAACCGTGACCTGGTGAGGCTACCCGAACAGCGCCGCCACCCGGGTCAGGGTCTGGTAGATCCCGTACGCCAGCGGGACTCCCACCAGCGCCCAGGCGACGGCGAGCTTGCCGGTGGATACTTTGGCGGGCGCCTGCGCGCCGGTGTTGTGTGCGGTGCTCATCTCAGGCCTCCATGGCAGGTTCGTGTGCCCGTCCGCGGTCCGGGCGGGGTTCGTGGAATCGTGCATCCACCGGTTTGACCATCAGGTTGGCCAGGAAGCCGATCACCAGCAGCACCACCATGGTCAGCAGCGCCGGCTGGTAGGACACGGCGTTCAGCTGCCCGGGCTTGCCCTGGGCGTCCAGGAACGCGTTGACGATCAGCGGCCCGGCCACGCCGGCGGCGGACCACGCGGTGAGCAGCCGGCCGTGGATGGCACCCACCTGGTACGTTCCGAAGAGGTCCCGCAGGTAGGCCGGGACGGTGGCGAAACCGCCGCCATAGAAGGAGATGATGACGAACGCCAGTGCCACGTAGAGGACGGTGGTGGTGGAGCCGGCCAGCGCCAGCACCGTATAGAGCACGGCGCCGACGCCCAGGTACACCATGTAGATGCGCTTGCGGCCGGTGACATCCGAGGTGGCGGACCAGGCGAAGCGTCCGGCCATGTTGCCGATGGAGAGAAGCCCCACGAAGCCCGCGGCGACGGCGGCACTCACCAGGGAGACGCCGTCGGACTGGCGGAAGAAGTCCTGGATCATCGGCGCGGCCTGCTCCAGGATGCCAATGCCCGCGGTCACGTTGCAGAACAGTGCGATCCACACCAGCCAGAACTGCCGGGTCTTCACGGCGTTCCTGGCCGACACGTTCTCTGTGGTGACCAGCTTGGCGGCCTTGACCTTACTGGGGTCGAACCCGGCCGGCTTCCAGCCGTCCGCGGGGACTTTAATGGTGAAGGCGCCGAACAGCATGTACGCGAGGTAGACGACGGCGAGGGTCAGGAAGAGCCTGCCCACGGCATCGCCGCTGGCCACCCAATCCTTGGCGCCGGAGTTGGGATCGTACATTTTGAGCAGCGCCGTGGAGACGGGGCTGGCGATCAGCGCACCGCCCCCGAAGCCCATGATGGCCATGCCGGTGGCCAGGCCCGGCCGGTCCGGGAACCACTTGATCAGGGTGGACACCGGCGAGATGTAGCCGATGCCCAGCCCGATCCCGCCCACCACACCGTAGCCGAGGTACACGAGCCACAGCTGGCTCGTGAAGATGCCGAGCGATCCGATCAGGAAGCCGCCCGCCCAGAACATGGCGGAGGTGAACATGGCCTTGCGCGGGCCGTTCCGGTCCACCCAGGTGCCCATGATGGCGGCGGACAGTCCCAGCATCACGATGGCGATGGAGAAGATCACGCCGATCTCGGTCAGGCTGGCGCCGAAATGCTTGACCAGGGCCGTCTTGTACACACTCGTGGCGTAGGCCTGGCCGATGCAGAGATGGACGGCGAGCGCCGCGGGCGGCACCAGCCAGCGGTTGAATCCCGGCGGGGCAACGGTTCGTTCTCGGTCCAGCCAGCCCATGGTGCTCCCTTGCTCGTCAAAGACGTCAGTGTCCTCCAGCTGCCACAGCGCACACCCCTCCAGAGGCGAAAGTCCCCCTTATGCCGCCGCGGCCTCCGGCAATCATGGTGCAGATACTAAGCAAACGAACCTTTTATGCGGTGGACGGTAGAGAATGCGCGGTGGACGGTAGAGAATGCGCGGTGAACGGTCCGGGGCCTGCCCGCTCGTCCACGCGGCGCCGTCCTAAATTACGACGGCGGCACCTGACTTTGGACCCATGGCAAGCCGCCCCCGGCGGTGCCAGTATGTGAGCATCAGGTTCACCCAGGCGCCCCCAGCCGGGCAGCAAGGACGCGCGGCCATGAGCTATATCAAGGACCTCAGCGATGTGGGACCCGGCGATGTTGCCGCGGTGGGCGGCAAGGCCGTGGGACTGGGCGGCCTCATCCGGGCCGGACTGCCGGTGCCTCCCGGGTTCGTGCTGACCACCGCCGCGTACTCGCAGTTCGTTGAGGAAAACAGCCTAGGAGCGGGCATCCAGGAGCTCGCGGCGCTGCCACCGCAGGCGGAGCCGCAGGCCTACGCGGATGCCTCCCGGCGGATCAGCGAGCTGTTCAGGACCGGCACCATGCCCGCCAGGATCGCCGCCGAACTCGGCGCCGCGTACGGGCGCCTCGGCAGCGGAACGCCGGTGGCCGTCCGCTCCTCCGCCACGGCCGAGGACCTCGCCACCGCCAGTTTCGCCGGGCAGCAGGAAACCTTCCTGAACATCCGCGGCCTGGTGGAACTCTCCACTGCGGTGATTGATAGCTGGGCGTCGCTCTGGACGGCGCGCGCCATGTCCTACCGCGCCCGGGAAGGAGTGGACCCCGGCCAGGTGCGCCTCGCCGTCGTCATCCAGCAGATGGTGGAGGCCGAGGCCGCCGGGGTCATGTTCACCACCAATCCCGCGAACGGCCGGCGTGACCAGACGGTGATCAGCGCGGCGTGGGGCCTGGGCGAAGCGGTGGTCAGCGGGAAGGTCACCACCGATGACCTGGTGGTGGGTGCCGTGACCGGCGCCGTGGTGTCGCGGCGGACAGCCAGCAAGGACGTCATGACCGTCTACGCGGAGAACGGCACCCGGGAGCAGCCGGTGGCGGCAGCCCGTCGTCGTGAACCCGTGCTTGATGACCGGGCGGCCGCGGAACTTGCCGGCCACGGGCAGCGGGCCGCCGCGCACTTCGGCGCCCCGCAGGACATTGAGTGGGCGCGGGCCGGCGGCAGGTTCTTCATCCTCCAGTCCCGCCCCATCACGGCGCTGCCCGAGCCAACGGCCGACACCCCGGAGGCCTGGCCCGTACCGTACCCGAACGGGCTCTACTTCCGCGCCAGCATCGTGGAACAGCTGCCCGATCCCCTCACGCCGCTGTTCGCCGACCTGGTGGACAGCTCGGTGGCAAAGTCGCTGCAGGCCCTGATGGTGGAGGCCCTGGGCAAGAACGTCATCCGCGACGGCGACGTTGGACTGCCCACCGTCAACGGCTACGCCTACTACTATTACCGCAGCTCAGGCATGTGGCGGATGATGGTCAAGCTGCCGACGGCGCTGGGCGCGCTGGCCCGCGGCAAGGCGCACATGGGGATCGCCGGGTGGCGGGAGTTCTCGCACCCCCGCTACGAACGGGTGATCAAGGACCGGCAGGCCAGGCCCCCGGCGGAGCTCACCGGCGACGAGTTGCTGGCGGGCGCGCAGGCGCTGCTGGACGCCGGCACCGTCTACTACACGGCCGTTCAGTCAATCATCCCGCTCGCCACCAGCAGCGAGCTCGCGTTCCGCACCTTTTACGACAAGCTGGTCCGGCGCGCCGGGGATCCCCCGGCCCAGACGTTCCTCCTGGGGTACGACAGCCAACCCATCCAGGCGGAGAAGTCGCTGTGGGACCTGGCCGCCTGGGCCCGCAGTGACCCCGGGCTGACAGCTGTGCTGTTGGAACAGCCGACGGCGGTGCTCGCCGAGTGCCAGCGCACCGGCTCGCCGCCCGCAGGGGTGGACGATGCCCTGTGGCAGGAGTGGCGTTTCACCTTCCGGGAGCACCTGGACCGCTACGGCCACGCGGTCTACAACCTTGATTTCGCCACCCCGGTGGCCGCGGATGATCCCTCCACCCTCCTGGCAACGGTGAAGTTCTACCTGCGGGGGCAGGGCACCGACCCCCATGAGCGGCAACGGCTGTTGACTGAGCGCCGGGAAGAACTGACTGCCCGGATGGCGGCCCGGCTGGGGCCGCGCCGCCGTGCCGCCTTCCTCCGGCTGCTCCGGTGGGCCCAGGACACCGCGCCCATCCGCGAAGACGCGCTGGCCGACGTCGGACTGGCCTGGCCGCTGCTGCGTCAGATGCTGCTGGAACTCGGGCGCCGGCTGGTGGCCTCCGGCGTCATCGCCCAACCCGCCGACGTGTTCTGGCTGCGCTTCCGGGAGCTGCGGACCGCCGTCGAGTTCGGCCTCGCAGCCTCCGGAGCCCAAGCCGCGATTACCGGAGCGGACCGCCCGGTCCGGGACGCCGCCGTCGAGGACCGCCGGATGCTGTGGCGGGGCCAGGCGAGGGCCTCCGCCCCGCAGATGCTCCCGGAGCGCCGGTGGATGGAGAAGGCCTTCGGGTCCATGATGCCGGCAGCGTCGCAGCGCCAGCGCGGCGACGTCATCAAGGGCGCGGGCGCCAGTTCGGGGCGGGTCACCGCTCCGGCCCGCGTCCTGGCCGGGCCACAGGACTTCGGCCGGATGGAGCCCGGAGACGTCCTGGTTGCCCGCATCACCACTCCCGCGTGGACCCCGCTTTTCGCCATGGCCTCCGCGATAGTGACAGACGTGGGCGGCCCGCTCAGCCACAGCTCCATCGTGGCCCGCGAGTACGGCATCCCAGCAGTCCTGGGCACCGGCGTTGCCACGCAGCGGCTGGCCACCGGGCAGCAGGTCACCGTGGATGGCGACGCCGGCACGGTCACCATCGGGCACCAGTGAGTGAGGAGCGGGCATGAGGGAACAGCATCCGCCGACGCTGCGTTTCCTGGGGGCGACGGACACTGTGACGGGCTCCCGCTACCTAGTCCGCTCGCAGGGGCGGCAGGTCCTGGTGGACTGCGGGCTCTTCCAGGGATACAAACGCCTCCGCGACCGCAACCGTGTGCCCTTCCCGGTCAATCCCGCCAATATCGACGCCGTTGTCCTGACCCACGCACACCTGGACCACACCGGCTACATCCCCGCGCTTGTCCGGGACGGTTTCCGCGGCCCCGTCTATGCGACGGCCGGCACCACCGAGCTGAGCAAGCTGCTGCTGCCTGACAGCGGCTACCTCCAGGAAGAGGAGGCCCGCTACGCAGACCACACGGGTTCCACCTCGCACCACCCACCCGTGCCCCTCTACACGGCGGCGGACGCCGTCCGGTCGCTGGACCGTTTCATCAGCCGCGGCTTTGACGCGCCGTTCCCGCTGCCCGGGGGCATCGAGGCCACCTTTCTTCCTGCCGGCCATATCCTCGGCGCCGCACAGGTTCACCTCAAACTGGGCGGCCGGACCGTCCACTTCACCGGCGATCTTGGCCGCGCCAATGATCCCCTGATGTACCCGCCCCGGGACCTCGAACCGGTCAACGTGCTGGTCACCGAAGCCACCTACGGCAACCGCGAGCACCCGGCAGGAAACCCGGAGACCGAACTGGGCGAAATCATCACACGGGTGGCCAAGCGGCAGGGGGTCGTCATGATCGCCGCATTCGCGGTGGGCCGGGCCGAAACGGTGCTGCTGCACCTCTCCCGCCTCCTGGCCAAGGGCGCCATCCCGCCCATCCCCGTTTACCTGAACAGCCCCATGGCCATCGACGCGTCCGGCATGTACCAGCGGCACCGCGAGGAACACCGGCTCAAAGACCACGAATTCGAGGCCATGTACAAAGTGGCCATTCCCGTCCGCAGCCCGGACGAGTCCAAGCTGCTCAACCTCCGCGGCGGGCCCATGATCATCATCTCGGCCAGCGGCATGCTCACCGGCGGCAGGATCCTCCACCACCTGGCAAGCTACGGGCCCGACCGGCGGAACGCCATCATCCTCAGCGGCTACCAGGCGGGCGGAACCAGGGGCGCCTCCCTCGCAGCGGGCGGTAAGTACCTGCGCATTTACGGGCAGGAGGTCAGGATCGAGGCCGAGGTCATCCAGATGGAAGGACTCTCCGCGCACGCCGACTCCAACGGCATCATCGAATGGATGAAGGCCGCGCCCCGGGCGCCGTCCATGACGTACATCACCCACGGGGAACCGGACGCCTCGGACGCACTCCGCGCACGCATCAAGCACCAGCTCGGCTGGAAAGTCCGCGTCCCGGAGCACCTCGAGACCGTCTCACTGGAGAACCCGCGCTGACGTACTGAGCAGCCTTTACATTCCGCCGATGAGGACATTGTCGTGGATCTTCTTCCAACCACTGTCCTCAAGAGCGCGGGTATCGAAGCCCGTCGTCACCAGTTTCGCTGTCGGCTGGCCGACATGGCCTACCGTCACAATCTCCCGGTCATTCGTAATCCCGTCGCTGCATCCGATGCTCCACTGGTCGGGCTCATCGACGGGATAGACGGCTATGCATGCCTTGGTGAAGTCCTCGCTCTCGGCTGCGAAGTACTTCACTCCCGCGTCCTCGACCAGAAGCCTGAAATCAGAGGGTTGGTCGGGGTTTGCGTTCCGAACGTCGGCAGGCAGACTGTCCCGCGCGTCTATTTCCCTGTGGACAGCCGCAATTCCCTGGTAGCCCGAGCAGGCAGGCAATAACAGTAGTGCGGCAGCGATGGCCAGCGTTTTAGAGCCCCGATTTTTCATTATGTCCCCCAAAAATGACTGTTCTCGAACCTACCAAGAACCGCCCGGGCCGCAACCATCGGAGTGGACGCACACTCACAGTTGGTCCACCATGCTGCGGCAGGCGACCAGGACGGGCGAATGCTAGGCGACCGAGAATTTCCCGTTGACCAGACGGATACTTCGCGATCTGCCGCCTCCGGTACGCCATGGGGTTAATGATTGCTCGAGGGCTAGGACGGGACGACGCTGGCCTTTTCCACCGACAAGAGCCGGGCGTAGTTCAGACATATACTCACGCCTTCGTTTGCAGGAACACGGGCACCGTCCAAGGAAACCGTCTCGCCTTCAGAAAGATGTGAGCCCTCAGGCAGGACCAATGACTCACCATCGAATTTTGTTCCTTCGGGAAAGATCAGTGTGTAGTCATCGCCGTCTTGCGCTCGGATGATAAGGCACCCGGCCCCGTCCTTTTCCAAGCTACCCGTGAGCTGGGCTTCTTCCCTCGGGGCAGACGACGTGCCGGAATGAACCACGGCCTTTTTACCGTCACCGCTGAAAACTACCTCGGTCGGTAACTCCTGCTTCACGGTGGGTGAGACACTAGCGCCCGACTCGCCCTGCGCCATTGCGGCGCACGATGTCAACGAAAGATCAAGGACCGCCAGAACGCCGAAGGAAAGTGAGTGTTTCATTTCTGTCCCCAATCAGAAAGCAACGTGTTCCCCAGCCTAAAGCCAAGGAAGAAACGGAGTGATAATTCATCTCCGGCTGCAACGGAATTGGTACCAGCGCTGGGTCCCAGGAGCATCTCCTACGGCCGCCGTCGGCTCTGCCGACCCAACGACGGAGGGGTCGAGCGGCTTTGAGGGGAAGCTAGTCGTTCTTGGTGCGTTGACTAGATTCATCTCTGATTGCACGCCTCACGACCCAATAGACGGCCACCAGCAGGATCACTGACCAAAATACGATGAACAGGAAGTTCCCCAACTGGTCCTCGAATAGCATTCTGATTACCCCCGAATATGTGCCGCAGAAGTCGGTTGCCTCAGCCTACGCGAGCGAAAGCCAGGTTGTTCCAACCCGGTCCGCTGGAACAACGAACTGAAGATTCAGGGTCGTGTGCAGGAGAACATTTCTCAACCCCCGCAAAGCTCCTAAATCGTCTCAGACTCGCGAAATTTCTCAGCGTAATAGGACCTCATGCCGTGCTTTACACCCAAACGAATGATCCAGTACAGGACGACTGCAACGAGAAGCGCGGGTAAGACAATGGCAACCATGGACGCAACTATTGAAATCAAGATTCCTCCAAACGAGTCATGACCAAAATAGCCTCTCACGGCCTTGTCTAAGGAACATCACTGCGGGCGGGCCGTGCCTGGGCGCGGGAGCGCCTACTCCCCGCTCATCCCGGGGTGGACCGGAACAAAGTCGATCCTGTTGCCGGAGTTCGAGCGTCCCGCAGGCGTCCTGGAGTATCCCCGCGCGTCGAGGTTGTTCTTCGCCCGGAACTCGGCAAGGGCCGCATCGTAGGCGTTGTTGAGTGCCTGGCCTGAGAACTCGCCGGTGCTGCCGTCCTGGAAATTGATCCTGATGCGGACGCTGGCGGGGTAGTGCCGGTTCATCCGGATGAAGCCTTCTGCGTCCTGCTGGAGAGTGATCAAGGAACAACTGCTTTCGTTGGGGCCGGGCTTCAAGTCTCGCGCACATTGCAGCATCCACCACAAATTCGCCAATGTGACGTGATCGACAGCCCGGGAATTAGTCAAATGGACGGACGACGCGCCTTTGTGCGACACTTCACAGGTTTTGGTGTGGTGTGCGCCACTTTCGTTCACCCAACAGCGCGCACCCCCGAACCGCATCACCCACGCTCTTCCATGGAGGGAACCCACACTTATGAGCGGTGTTTTGTCAGCAATCAATAGCGTGATCTGGAGCGACTGGCTCGTTTATCTCTGCCTCGCCACCGGCGTCTACTTCTCGGTCCGGACGCGCTTCCTGCAGGTTCGGCACGTCAAGGGAATGATCCAGCAGCTCCTTCACGGCGAAAAGTCCGCCTCCGGCGTCTCCTCGTTCCAGGCTCTGGCCATGTCCCTGTCCGGCCGTGTCGGCACCGGCAACGTCGCCGGTGTCGCCACCGCGATCGCCTTCGGCGGCCCCGGCGCCCTGTTCTGGATGTGGGCGGTGGCCTTCCTGGGCGCATCCACGTCCTTCGTCGAATCCACCCTCGGCCAGATGTACAAGACCCGCGATCCGCTGACCGGCGAGTACCGCGGCGGTCCGGCCTACTACTTCTCCCGTGCGTTTGCCCACACCAAGGGCGCCGGCTTCTTCAAGGTCTACGGCTACGTCTTCGCCGCCGTGACCGTCCTTGCCTGCGGTGTCCTGATGCCGGGCGTCCAGACCAACTCCATGGCCACCGCAATCAGCGGAGCCTGGACCATACCGTCCTGGGCCGTGGCCGTCGGCTCCGTCATCCTCCTGGCCCTCGTGGTCATGGGCGGCGTGAAGCGCATAGCCAGCGTTGCTGCGTTCGTGGTGCCGTTTATGGCCGCCGGCTACATCATCCTCGCCCTGATTGTCGTGGTCATCAACGCGGCCCAGCTCCCGGAGATCCTCTCGCTGGTGTTCCGCAGCGCCTTTGGCATGGATTCGGCCCTCGGCGCCATCATCGGCCTGGCCGTAATGTGGGGCGTCAAGCGCGGCGTCTACTCCAATGAGGCAGGCCAGGGCACCGGCCCGCACGCCGCTGCCGCCGCCGAGGTGTCCCACCCGGCCAAGCAGGGCCTGGTCCAGGCGTTCGCGGTGTACATCGACACGCTGTTCGTCTGCTCTGCCACCGGCTTCCTGATCCTCTCCACCGGCGCCTACCGGGTCTTCTCGGGCGGCAGCGAAGACGGTGAGGTCCTTGCCGAGGGCGGCCTGCTGTCGGCGAGCGCCGTCGTGGGGCCACAGTATGTGCAGGCCGGATTCGACTCGGTCTTCCCCGGCGTGGGCGCCGCGTTCATCGCCATCACGCTGGTCTTCTTCTGCCTGACCACCGTCATCGCGTACTACTACATGGCCGAGACCAACCTGCGCTTCCTCCTGGGCAACTCGTCCAGCAGGATGATTCCGGGCCTGCGCACCAGCCTGGGCCGCGCGACCACCATCGCCCTGCAGGTGGCGATCCTCGTCGCTGCCGCCTACGGCTGCGTGAACACGGCCGCCGACGCCTGGGTGATGGGGGACATCGGCGTGGGCCTCATGGCCTGGCTGAACATCGTGGGCATCCTGGTCCTGCAGAAGCCCGCTTTCAAGGCGCTCAAGGACTTTGAGCGGCAGCAGAAGCTCGGCCTCGACCCGGTCTTCGACCCCCGTCCCCTCGGCATCACCGGGGCCACGTTCTGGGAGTCCTACAAGCCGGCTGAGCGCGAGAAGGAATCCGCGCGCATCTAGCTCCCACCGCGCTAAGTACACACCCGGCCGTGCGCCGGGCATTTGCGCGGCGTACGGCCAGACTGCCCACCCGCCCCGGCGGGTGGGCAGTGTCATCAAGTCCCCCTGATTCCAAAACCCGGCCTCCGCTGTGATAATCCGGTAGGTATGTCTTCCTTACCCGAATCTTCGACGACGGCCCCTGCCGCCGAAGAACGCAGCGCCCGCATCGCGGTCACCCTCTTCCCCCTGCTGATCCTGGCCGGAGGTGCCGTGGCGCTTGCCACCCCCACCGCCTTCACCGGGCTCGCACCCTGGATCAACCCCCTGCTGGGGGTCATCATGTTCGGCATGGGGCTGACCCTCACTCCCCCTGATTTCGCCGTCATCGCCAAACGGCCCATCCCCGTGGTGATCGGCGTGGTGGCGCAGTACGCCATCATGCCGCTGCTGGGCTGGGTGATCGCGGCGGCACTGGGCCTGCCGCCCGCGCTGGCCGCCGGCGTCATCCTGGTGGGCTGCTGCCCCGGCGGGACAGCCTCCAACGTGGTCTCGTACCTGGCCCGGGGCGACGTCGCGCTCTCCGTGGCAATGACCACCGTGTCCACGCTGCTCGCTCCCCTGCTGACGCCCGTCCTGGCCCTGTGGCTGGCCGGCCAGTACATGGCGGTGGACGCCGGGTCCATGGCGTTGTCGATTGTCCAGATCGTGCTGTTCCCCGTGCTGCTGGGGCTTGTCATCCGGCTCTTCCTGCCGCGCCTGGTCACCAAGGCCCTGCCGGCCCTTCCCTGGATTTCGGTCCTGGCCATCACGGCCGTGGTGGTTGCAGTGGTTTCCGCCAGTGCGAAGGCCATCTTCGCTGCCGGGCTGCTGGTCCTTGTGGCCGTGATCCTGCACAACGGCCTGGGCTATGCCCTGGGCTACGGCGCCGCCCGCCTGTTCAAGCTGCCTGTTCCGTCCCGGCGCACCACCGCCGTTGAAGTGGGCATGCAGAACTCCGGCCTTGCGGCGGGCCTGGCCCGGCAGTACCTGACCCCCGAGTCGGCCCTGCCCGGCGCCATCTTCTCCGTGTGGCACAACGTGTCCGGCGCGGTCCTGGCCGCCTACTGGCGCCGCCGCAGCACTCCCGCCTCCCGCACCGGTGAGCCGGCTCCCGTGGCAGTTACGGAGTAGGCAACTCCCCCGGCTTCCGGGCGATGACCGTGTACGTGCAGGGCACACGGTCACGCTCGGCCTCGGGCCACGCAAAACCGTCCGGCACTTCCACCATGCGCGGAGAGAACTTCCACGGGAGGGTCCTGCCCTCGTCCAGGCGGAGAATCTGCAGTCCGGCCCCTATGAGCGAGTTCATGATTTCGGACAGCGGGTGCGCCCATTCATAGGTCCGGGAATGCGCCACCGTGCCGTCCCCCGCGTAGGTGGTGGGGTCGTCCCACACCTGCGCCTGGCCGGTGCCGAAGTACGGGTAGCGGAGCTGCAGCCCCTCGGCATTCTCATCAAGGGCGTACAGAATGGGATGGCCGTCCCGGATGTAAAACGTTCCTCCCGGCCCGAGGAGCCCGGCAACCTGGGCGGCCCAGCGGTCCAGGTCCGGCAGCCAGGTGATGGTGCCGATGCTTGTGTACACCAGGTCGAAGGAGCCGGCGACGGCGGCGCGGGCTTCGAGGACGTCCGTCTCCACCCACGTGGCGTCCAGGCCAAGACGCGCGGCCAGGGCGGCCGCAGACGCCAGGGCGGCGGGAGAGAAGTCAACGCCGGTGACGCGGGCCCCTGCCCTGGCCAGGGACAGCGTGTCCGTTCCAATGTGGCACTGAAGGTGGCACACATCCAGGCCTGAGACCGTGCCGTCCGGGAGGAAGGGTGCCAGGGCGGCCAGGTCCGTGCGGACCACGCTGGTCAGGTGCCCGGGATCGTCCAAAGCACCGAGGCCGTACGCCTCCTCGTGCAGGGGGACCCGGTCCTCCCAGTTGGCCAGGTTGCTCGCGCGTGCCGAGTCCCAGTCGATGTCAGTGTGGCCGTCACTCATGCCGGCGAGCCCATGCCGCGGCCCGCGGGATGGGCGCCGCCCCGGACCAAGCGGAATTCAGGCAGCGACTCCCACTCCGGTGGCAGCGTGTTGCGCTTCCCGTCGGGACGGAAGCCCTGCTTCACATAGAAGGCCAGCGCCCGCGGATTGTCCTCCACTACCCAGAGGTAGGCCGGGCCGTCGCCGATGGCGGCACGCAAAAGCGCGGCACCAAGCCCCGTTCCGTACGTCCGGCGGAGGGTGTAGATCGAGTACAGCTCCAGGGCAACGGGGCTGTCGTCGTCGCGGCCCGGCCCGGCGTCCGCAAACCCCACCAGTTCGTTGTTGGCGTCCACGGCGACAATCCGCGGATCCGGAACAGCCAGGTGAGGCCGGCGCCGCTCCACCCGTTCCGGGATGGTGGCCCTGCGGCCGCGGAAGAACCCGGGTGAGAGCAGGTGGGGGTAGCACTCCTCATGCGCCAGTGTCTGCATGAGCACCACCGCCTCGGCGTCCTCGGGTGTGGCCTGGCGAAGCTGAAAGTCCATGGCGCCAGCCTAGCCAGTGACGGTCACACCTTAGGAACGCCCCCGGCCGGAGCGCCGGACGATTCCAGCACGAACCGGTGCACCCAGGACCTGAGACTTGTGGGCACCACTCCGTACTGCGCGGCCAGATCCGCCATTTCCAGCCGTGAATCGTAGGATTCCAGCAGCGCGAGGAACCCGGCCAGCAGGTCCGGCATGCCGGGTACGGGCTGACCCGGGGGAACCGTCCGCACCGGAATACTGCGCCCGAGCTCCTGCTCAAAAGCCTCCACCACATCACGCCAGGACACCGCCTCCTGCCCGCCGAGGACCAGTACCCGGCCGTCCCATTCCGGGTGTTCCACCGCGGCCAGCACGTACTGTGCCACATCCCGCATGGCCACCAGGGAATGCTCACGCCTGCCCTCCCCCACGAGGGTGACCGGCTGGCCGGAAAGAGCCGGGATCCCCACCACGAGGACCGGCAGCTTATCCATGAAAAGGTTGGGCTGGATGATGGTCCAGGACATCGTGCTGCCGCGCAGCAGCTGCTCGGTCTCACCTTTGGCGGACATGAAGGGGTTCGGACTGGCGGGGCTTGCGCCGAGGTTGGACACAAAGATAAAACGGCCGACGCCGGCACTGCTGGCTGCCTCAATAAGGTTCCGGTTGCCCAGGCGGTCCACGGAGTCCACGGTGTCCGCGCCGCCGCGGGCGGAGGAATTGGCTGTGGTCACCACGGTGTCCACCCCGTCACAGGCCGCCGCGAGTGAGCCAGGGTCCTTCAAGTCACCGGTGACGGCCTCGGCGCTGGCCATCACCAGGGCATCATGCGCTGAGCCTTTCCGGACCAGGACCCGCACCGGGAAGCCTTTGGTGAGCAATGTTTGGGCAAGAAGGCCGCCCAGCTGGCCGGTGGCCCCTGCAACAAGAATCATGATGCTGCCTACTCCCTGAAATCCGGGGTGCTGCCAAGCACCCGGCTGACTGCTGCGTTGACGTCGCCGCTGGCATCCTCCACCGGTTCGAGGAAGAACCGGGCGGCAGAAAAGAGCCCGTCGGTAACTTTGAAAATGACCACGCCGCGCATCAGGAAGGAAGCGCCGTCGCGCCGTGTCCCGGCCATCTCCCATTCGGTCCACAGCGTGTCATCCTTCGCGGCGCTCCTCTGGACGCGTGCGCGAAGATCCGGAACCTGGGAAAAGATCTCCAGCCAGTTCTTGCGGACCTGGTCCCGCCCGCGGAAGCCCCGCTGCGGGTGGACGGGGGTCTCATTGAGATAGTCGCGGGAGAAGCAGGCCGCAAGATCGTCCAGACGGTGGGAGTTCACAGCAGTGAGCAACCGCTGCAATACCTCTTCCGCGGGAGCTGCCGTTCCCATCATTCCCACTCCTCGAATGACTTGATACAGTCGCCTGTATCTGATACTCAAGCATGGAACGAATAGTGGCAGAGGTCAAGGGTAAGCGCCGGTACAACTCCAGCGGGCGGCAAGAGCAGGCCCGGCGCAACAGGGATGCGGTCCTGCAGGCAGCGGAGCGGCAGCTCAACGAGTGCGGTTATGCCGGCACCACGGTTGCAGCCGTCGCCGGCGAGGCCGGCGTTTCGGTGGAAACGGTGTACAAGGCCTTCGGCGGGAAGGCGGGCCTGGTCCGGGCCCTCTATGAGCGGAATCTGGCCGGCGCCGGCACCGTTTCCGCATATGAGCGCTCCGATGCCATGAGGGAACGTGAATCCGAGCCGGCAGCGATACTGCGCGAGTGGGGCCTCCTCACCGCCGAGGTAGGTTCGATGGTCACCCCGGTCCGGCTGCTGATGCGCGCGGCCGCCGTCAACGACCAGGAAATGGCTGCCCTTCTCGAGGACATCGAGGATAACCGCCTCAAACGGATGCGGCACCACGCCCGGTACCTCAAGGACCGCGGCTACCTGCGCGACGGCGTCTCAGCGGCTGAGGCGGCCGACGTTCTCTGGGTCTGCAGCTCGGCCGAGCTTTACGAGCTCCTCGTGCTGAAGCGGGGCTGGTCCCTGCCACGCTTCGCCCGGCACATCACCAGCTACATGGCAGCGTCCCTGCTCCCGGTGACGGTGCAGGACGGGCCCGGCGGAAGGCCTGCCGCACCCGAAGGAACCACGTAGAGCGAAAGCCCGGTCAAAGCGCCCGAACTGGCCCTCGCCTGGTCCGTCCCGCGAACGGTGTGGCTGCTCGCGCGGCTGCGCCGCACGGAGACTAGCGGTCCGTCTTGACCACCGTGAACAGCACCGCCGAGTCTTCCTCGGCCTCCAGGCTGTGCAGCCCGTCCGGGACGATCAGGAGGTCCCCGGCCTTGCCCTGCCACGCCTCACCGCCGGACTTCAGCCAGACCGATCCCCTGATGACGTAGACCGTGGCCTCGCCGGGATTCTGGTGCTCGCTCAGCTCGGTGCCGGCACGGAACGCCATGACAGTCTGGCGCAGCTTCTTCTCATGGCCGCCGAAGGCCGTGTCCGCCGCCCGCCCGCTGGAAGCCGCCACCGCTGCCTCGAGCTGCTGGCGGGCCAGGGCATCAATCGATATCTTCTGCATGCGGACACCGTACCCACCGGGGACAGCCAGGGCTAGGGCCCTGCGTCCCTATCAGCAGCCGGGCCCCCGAGAAGCTCCTTACAGCTTGGGGATCAGCACCGGCGTGTTCTTCTTGTAGGCCTCATACCCGGGCTCGCCGCCCCACTTCTTGTCCGCCTTCTTCTCCAGCAGCGGGATGCCGCTGCCCTTGATCAGCAGCAAGGCCACGAACACCGGGGACAGCAGGGCCACCCACTGCCAGCCTTCCAGCACCGGCACGGCGATCAGGAGCACACCGATCCAGAGCACAATCTCGCCGAAGTAGTTGGGGTGGCGGGACTTGGACCACAGGCCCGTGGAGATGAACCTGCCTTCATTGGCCGGGTCCGCCTTGAAGCGGCCCTTCTGGCTGTCCGCCACAGCTTCAATGCCGAAGCCAACAGCCCACACCAGGAAGCCCGCCAGCGCCCACCAGTCCAGGCCCACCCTGGTGGCGGAAGTAATCGCGATCCAGGCAGCGGCCGCGGTGAGGACAACCCAGAGGCCCTGCACGGTCCAGGTGTTCAGGAAGCGGAAGAAGGACGGCTTGATCTCGTCGAAGCGGTCGTCCTTGCCGTGTTTGCTGACGCGCCGGAACAGGAAGCTTCCCAACCGCCCCGCCCAGACCACCACCAGGGCCGCCAGGAGCAGGCCCCGCGCATCAACGCCCGGAGTCAGCAGGACAAGGAGGCCGGTGATGCCAATGTAGGTCAGGGCGCCGGTGAGGTCGTAGTACTTTTCGGTCTGCGCCTTGAACGCCGGGATGAAGGCCAGCCACTGGATGACGAACGCCGCAGCCACCCCCAGCGCAAACAGCGGGAAACCGCCCACAGCGGCACCCCCCTGGCTGCCGGCAACGGCGACAAGCGCCCCCACCAGCACGGAGACCACAAAAATGATGAGCGCCTTACGGTCCGAATCCTTCATCAGGACGTTCCTTTCCCGCGCCGGGCCGGGAGCCGCGTAGGGCACCGGCGCAACCGCCTATTCAAACTGATTTGATTACAAGCTTATCTAATTACTATATAGACTAGCGAAAGAGAGGAGGAGCCATGAGCCGACCGTCGTACCATCCGGCCGCCGTCGCCCTTCAGGCAGTGCTGGCCCTGGCCAACCAAACTGAGCGTGAAGTGGCGGGCAGGCTTGGGTTGAACCTCACTGATTACCGCGCCGTCTCCGCACTGTCCCAGTCCGGACCCATGACGGTGGGGAACCTCGCCTTGGAGCTTGGCGCCACCGCCGCCACCACCACCGCGATCGTCAGCCGGCTGGAAACCCGCGGCTACGCGGAACGCCTCCGCGGCGAAGGGGACCGCCGCCATGTGCACGTCAGCGCCACCGCTGCCGCTTCCCGCGACATCATGCGCCTGATGCGCCCCCTCATGGACGCCACGAACCAGCACATCGAATTGTTGCCCGCCGCCCAGCAGGACGCGGTGGCCGATTTCCTCCGGGCCGCCCAAGGCCTGATGAAGGACCACCTGCACACGCTTTCCACAAAGGACACCATTTGAAAGAGTTCTCCACCCCGCTGCTGGTTGAGCCGGCCGGCCACCGGAACGCCACGGAACTGCTGATGCAGCGGTTCCGGACGTCCCCGGACCACGTCGCCTTCGAGGTGCGGACCCCGGGAGGCGCCATCACTTATCCCTGGCGCCAGGTGACCACGCGGCAGTTCGTCGAGGAGGTGCGCGCCCTCGCCAAAGGCCTCATCGCCGCCGGCCTGCAGCCCGGCGAGTCCCTCGCCATCATGTCCCCCACGCGGTACGAATGGGCAGTGGCGGACATGGCGGCCTGGTTCGCCGCCGCCGTCGTGGTCCCCGTCTACGAAACCTCCGCCCTGCCCCAGGTGGCCGCGGTCCTGGACGACGCCGCCGTCCGCCTGGCCATCGCCGGCACCGCCGGGCATGCCCTCCTGCTGAAGCAGGGCTTTGAACAGGCCGGGACGGAGCACCTGGGCGTCTGGACCATGGATGCTCGTCCCGGCGCGGACCTGGCCGAACTGACTGAGCGCGGCGCCGCTGTCCCGGACAGCGCCGTTGAGGAGCGGCGCCTGCTGCCGGACCTCGACGCCGTGGCCACCATCGTCTACACCTCCGGCACCACCGCCGCCCCCAAGGGCGCACTGATTACGCACGGCAATTTCGTGGGGCAGGTGCTGAACGTGGGCGCCGCCTACACGGGCGTGGTCCGCGAAGGCGGCAACACCGTGATCTTCCTGCCCATGGCCCACGTACTGGCCCGCGGCCTGCAGCTGATCTGCCTGGCCAACGGCATGCGCATCGCCCACCTGTCTGACCCCAAAGACGTGGTGCCCGCCCTCGGCGTCCTGAAGCCCACGTTCCTGGTGGTGGTCCCCCGCGTGCTGCAGAAGATCCAGGCGTCCGCTGCCGCCGCCGCGGCACAGAAACACCTTGGCCGGGTGTGGGCTGCGGCGCAGCGCACCGCCGTCGAGTACGGCAGGTTCGCGGAAGCGCACGACGCCGACCCGTCCGTCCGCGCCCCGCTCGGCCTGCGTGCGCGGCACGCGCTGTTCGACCGCCTCTTCTACGCCCGCCTCCGCGCGCTGGTGGGCGGCCGCCTGGACTACCTGCTCTCCGGCGCAGCAGCGCTGGATGCCGAGCTGTCCCTGTTCTTCCGCGGCTTGGGCCTGCCCGTCATCGAGGGCTACGGCCTGACGGAGACCACCGCGCCGCTGACCGGGAACATGCCCGGTGCCATCAGCGCCGGCACGGTGGGCGTCCCGATGCCCGGAACCACCGTGCGCATCTCGGACCGGGGCGAGGTGCTGGCCCGCGGCGTGGGCGTGTTCGCCGGCTACCGCAGGCCGGCCGACAACCAGGACGCGTTCACGGACGGGTACTTCCGCACCGGGGACCTCGGCGAGCTCGATGAGCTGGGCCGGCTCACCCTCAAGGGCCGGATCAAGGACGTGATTGTCACCGCCGGCGGCAAGACCGTCGCCCCGGCCATCTGGGAAGGCTACGTGGAGGGCGATCCGCTGGTGGCGCACGCCGTCATGGTGGGCGAGGGCAAACCGTACCTCGGCGGGCTGGTGCTGCTGGACCCCGAATCCGTGGCGGCCTGGGCCGAGCGGCAGGGCATCGCCGATCTTGCCGGCCTGCGGATCCCTGACGACGGCGGCGCCGTCCAGATCGAGGACGCCCGCCTCCTCAGCACCATCGGCGCAGCGGTCAGTGCCGCCAACGCGAAGCTGGCCCGCTCCGAGCAGGTGCGCAAATTCGTGCTGCTCCTGGCCGACCTCAGCGAGGCCAACGGCATGGTCACCCCCACCATGAAGCTCAAACGCACCGCGTTCACCGAGCGCGCCCGCCACATCGTGGAGAACCTCTACGCCGAGTCAAGGAGCCAAGCATGAACACCCGCACCAAGAGATGGCTGATTTCCTACGCGGTCACCGCCGTGATCTTCGCCGTGCTGGACCTCGCCTGGATCAGCTTCGTGGCAAGCAACCTCTATCAAAGCCAGATCGGCCACCTGATCGCGCCCAGGCCCAACGCTGCCGGCGCTGTTGCCTTCTACCTCATCTTCGTGGCCGGGATGGTGCACTACGGTGTCCGGCCCAACGACGCCCATGCCACCCTCCGGCAGCGGGTCACGGGGGCGGCGTTGTTCGGCTTCTTCACCTACGCCACCTGGGCGCTGACGGCGTTCGCCGTGCTCAAGGACTTCACCGCCGTCGTGGCGGTAACGGACATCCTCTGGGGCGCCGCTGCCTGCAGCATGGTCACCTGGCTGACAGCCACCGTACTGCGCAGGTTCCTGGCGAAGGAACCTGCATCCTGAGCGGCGCCGGCCAGCGCTGGCCGGCGCCGCTCAGCGGCGGTCAGGCGTCCGCGACGTCCTGCAGCACCTCGTTGTGGCGGAGGAACCATGGCTTGAACGGCGGATCAAAGCGGGCAAACCGGGGCGGCCCCACCGGCGCAAGCCCCACCAGGTTCAGCGCTGCCTGCAGCCCCTCGTAGTGCCGGGCAAACGCAGCTTCCGAACCGCTGCCCGAGAACCGCACAACTGCGGTCAGGGAGCCGGGGACCGGACGGATTTTCACGTCAGGGTTCTGCGGCTCCGGCGCAGTCTCCGCCGTCACGCCCGCAGGGAGCACAAACCCCACCGCAAAATTAGTGGGTTCACCGCCCCGCAGCGGACCGCTCTGCAGCACGGGGGCGGTCATCGCCAGCTTCTGCGGGGGCCCCGGCTCCTGGATGACGGGCGCCGTCATGGCCAGTTTCTGCCGTGCGGTGTTGCTGCCGCTGATGTAGTTGAAGAGGTGCCGGAAAGCAGCGTTTCCGGCACGGTCAAAGGTCGCATTGACCTGGACTTCCGCCACAACATAGGCGGGATAACGGCGCAGCTCGAAGTGCGGGTAGCGCCTCACGAGCTCATACGGTTGCTGTTCGGTCATGGTCCCTCAGACCCTACGCCGCAAAGGCCCGGAGCGTAACCCGGGCAGCGGCATTCGGTACTGTCTGATCATGGACAGCGACACCCTGCTCAATTTCCTGTTGGTCCTCTTCTTTGTGCTGCTGGGCGGGGTGTTCGCGGGCACGGAAATGGCGCTGGTGTCCCTCCGCGAGAGCCAAGTGCGCCAGATGGAGAGAACCGGGAAGCGCGGGGCACGGATCGCGGCACTGGCCGGCAATCCCAACCGGTTCCTGTCCACGGTCCAGATCGGCGTTACGCTCTCCGGTTTCTTCTCCGCCGCATACGGCGCCTCCACCATCGCCCCCGACGTCGAACCCCTCCTGGAAGGCATCGGCTTCGGCCCCGCCGCGGAGCCCGTCGCCTTCATCGGCATGACGCTGCTGGTGGCCTACCTTTCCCTGGTGCTCGGCGAACTGGTGCCCAAGCGCCTTGCCATGCAGAGCGCCGTCGGCTTCACCAAGGTCCTTGCCCCTCCGCTGGGCGTCCTCTCCGAAATCATGCGGCCCGTCGTCTGGCTGCTGTCCGTCTCCACGGACGCGGTGGTGCGGCTGTTCGGCGGCGACCCCAACGCCAAGCAGGAGAGCATCAGCTCCGAGGAACTGTGGGACATGGTGGCTGAGAGCGAGATGCTGGAGGAGCACAGCCGCAGCATCCTCAGCGATGTGTTCGGCGCCGGCGAGCGCTCGCTGCAGGAGGTGATGCGTCCCCGCACCGAGGTGACGTTCATCAACGGCAGCATGAGCATCGGCGAGGCGCGCAGCATGGTGCGGGACGGCCCGTTCTCGCGCTATCCCGTCATGGCCAAAACGCCCGACGACGTCCTGGGCTTCGTCCACATCCGGGACCTTATGCCCCGCGACGGAGAGTACGACGACGGCCCGGTGCGGGACATCGTGCGGGAGATCCTTCCGTTGCCGGGCACCAACAAAGTCCTGCCTTCGCTGTCCCGGATGCGCCGGCTGGGCCAGCACATTGCCTTGGTGGTGGACGAGTATGGCGGCACGGACGGCATCGTCACCCTGGAGGACCTCGTGGAGGAACTGGTGGGCGAGATCTACGACGAGTACGACACCGGCACTGACCCGGAGGACCGCGTCACCAAGGCCGACGGGACGCTAAGTGTGGACGGCGCCCTGATCCTGCAGGAGTTCGAAACGGCGTCCGGCATCGAACTGCCGGAGGGCCACTATGAGACCGTGGCCGGGTACATCATCGACCGGCTGGGCCGGCTCCCCAAGGTGGGCGACAGCGTGGAGGTGGCCGGCCATGTGCTGACGGTGACGGCGATGGACCGGCTGCGCATTTCCCGGATCCGGGTGACTCCCGCGGGCGGGCAGCCGGGCGTAGACTGACGCCACCGCTGACGGTGGAGGCAGGAAGCCATGAAGAGCATCCGGGCGCAGGTCCTCGAAGTTGAACAGAGTGCTGCCCTGGGGCCCGGGGACGACGAACGGTTTTCCGGGTACGGGGTGATGGGCCTGTCCTTCAATACCGGCTATGTCCTTGCCATGCGGCGCTTTCCCGTCACCAGTATCGGCCCCGGATACAGGTCCGTCTGGCTGCGCCGGCCCTCCGGCTCCTGGACCATCTACGCCGACGCGCCGCCCGCGGTGTCCTGCGCCCGCTACTTCGGCGCCGCCCTGGAGGCTACGGTCCAATGCCCCATCACGGTCACCTGGACGGAGGACGCGGCGCTCAGCGTCCGCATTGGCGGGGACGTTGACCTGGCGTGGGACCTGGAGCTGGCGTCAACCCCCGTCACCCGCGTCATGACGGCAGCACTGACAGCCCTCCCTGCTTCAGCCCTGGAGAACAAGACCGTGCTGAAGGCCATGGGCGCCGCCTCCGGTCCGGTGCTCCGCGCGGGCCGGCTGGGACTGACGGGCGCCGTTCCCAACGGGCAGGGCTTCCGGGCGAAACCCCGCCGCATGTGGTTCGTTTCCCGAAGCTCCGCCTCGCTCAATGGCCAGGACCTCGGTAGCCTGCAGCCCCTGCGGGTGCAGACCCGGCTGGGCGGCTTCTGGATCCCACAGCGGGGCATCTTCCTGATTGGAGCCTCGTCTTTTGACAACTTCGACCCCGCCCGGCACCGTCCCGCAAGTATTCACGGTCCTGCCTGACAGCTGGCCGCGGAAATTTAAGGACCCGCCAACCCTTCCAGGACACCAACCGCGACGGCGGTCCCGTCCTCGGCGCGCACCAGCTCACCTGTCCGGGCTGCCTGGATCCGGCAGCTTCGGGCCTCGCCGAGGGCCCGGGCCAGGCTGTCCGCGGTGACTTTCCGGTACGGTACCGGTTGTGGGCCCAGGCCCCGACGGTGCAGGACAGCACCCCAGAACGGCTGGTCAGCGATGAACGGCACCACCACGGACGGGATCCCGGCCCGCGCCACGGCATGGACCGTGCCCGCGCCGCCGTGGTGGATGGCTGCCGCGGCGCGCGGAAGGACCATGTGGTGGGCCACCGATTCCCTGACCAGCACGTCGCCGCCCACCACAGCCGGCGGGACCTCGATGCCGCCCCACCCCTTTGCCACCAGCGTCCGCAGCCCGTTCCTCCGGGCTGCCTCAATGACCGCCGCGCCCCGGCCCCGGGCGTCACCGGCCTTCATGGAGCCGAATCCCGCGTACACAAAATCACCGCCGCCCAGGAAGGCCTCCAGCTCGTCATCGATCTCCGTAGCCACGGGTTTAGCGGCCCAGTGGCCCGTGAGGTGCACCGAGGCCGGCCAGTCAGCCGGGCGGGGAAGCAGGTGGGGACTGACGGGGATCAGTGTGGCGCGGGTCCCCGCTGCCGGCGTACGTCCTGGCGGCATCAGGTCCAGCGCAGCTTGCAGTTCCCGCCTGAACATCAGTGTGGCCGCCCTCGCCGGTGCGTAGCTGAACCGGTTCAGCGGGCCCAGGCTGGCCGCGGGGATGATGGGCGACGGGAACTCCCTGGTGGGGGTCAGCGCGGGCACTGTTTCCACCAGCACTGATGGGATTCCCAGCCTCTGCGCCGCGGCCGGAGCACTGAGGACCTTCGGGTGGTAGGCCACCACATCCGGGGAAAAGGCAACGATGTGCTCCACAGCCGCGGAAAGAAGCCTGCCCACCGCCGGCCGGATCACCGTCTTGAAGGTCCGGGCGGCGGCCCGGGGAGAAACACCCTGGTCGCTGACCAGCTGGGCGAAATCCATCCGCAGGCTGACGGTGTCCAGGCCGGCGGTGTCCGCACCGGAGTTCTCCGGGATGGCGATCCGGACCTCATGTCCGCGGGCCACGGCGGCCCGCGCCAGGGCAAGAAAGGGTTCCACGTCGCCGCGCGTTCCAGCGGTCAGCAGCATCATTTTCATCGCTTCAGGTCCGTTTCATCGTGTGGAGGGCCGGCATCATGCGGCCAGGTCCCGCCTGCGCAGGGCGTAGGCGGCCAGCGCAGCCCCGGCCGCCGCCGCGAGCAGCAGGCCCGACGCCCCGGCCTGGTCGAAGGATTCCACCGGCATGGCCGAAGAATGCCGGAACGGGCTCGCGTCCTGCAGCCACGCCGGCAGGCCAAACAGCTCCCCGAACTCACCCAGGATGATTCCCGCGGCAAGGATCCCCCAGCCGGCCAGGACGCTGAGGCGCGGTGCCATGGCGAAGGCAACAGCTGCCGCCGTAAGGAAAACCAGGGCTGCGGGGACATGGGCCAGCGCGGCCGGCACCAGTTGCCAGGCGGGCCCGTCGGAGGTCCCCGAGGCAGCCAGGCCGACGGCGGCAGCGGCTCCCGCCGTCGAGGAAACAGCGGCGGCGGAAAAGGCAGCCACGGCCAGGTTGGCGCCGAGCCACCGGACGCGGGACTTCGGCGCGGACAGCAGCAGCTCGGCCCTGCCCTCCGCTTCCTCGGCGCGCATCCGGAGAACTGCCTGGATCCCGGCGGCCGCGGCGAACACCCCGGCCATGCCCAGCAGCGCCGTGACGAACACGTCGATTAGTCCCGCCTCCCCGCCGGGCACCAGCCGCTCGATCATCTCCTTCACCGGCCCCAGGCTGGACACCGTCTCGGTGACCGCCGGGCCCAGGGCACCCGCCACGGCGCCCAGGGCCGCGGCACCCACGCACCATCCGGCCAGGGTGGAACGCTGCAGCCGCCAGGCCAGGCCCACAAAGGAGGTCCCGCCCATCCCTGCGCGCTCTTTGCCCACAAGCTCGGGCAGCAGGCTGGCACCCACGTCCCGCCGTCGTCGGACCATCACTGCCGCCATGCCCAGGATGGCCGCGGCAGCGAGCGGCACCAGCAGCCACGCCGGGTCCGGACTGCTGAACGGCCGTATGCGCTGGCCCCAGCCGATCGGTGAGAGGAGCGAGGGCCAGGCACTCGTCACGTGCAGCAGGTCCGGCGTGGGCGTCCCCAGCGCGTCCCCGATGCCGCGCACCAGGTAGGCCGCGCCCACCAGTCCCGCGGCGGCGCCGTTGGCGCTCCTGCCCGAAGGCAGCGCCTGGGCGGCGACGGCGGCAAGGGCCACAA
The DNA here is from genome assembly GCF_044755505.1 of Pseudarthrobacter sp. NPDC092202. Lineage (NCBI taxonomy): Bacteria > Bacillati > Actinomycetota > Actinomycetes > Micrococcales > Micrococcaceae > Pseudarthrobacter > Pseudarthrobacter sp. NPDC092202. The sequence goes on from NZ_JBIVRG010000003.1 coordinate 398,955, forward strand.
AGAAAATGCCAATACTGCCGACGGCGGCCCCCGCCGCAACCGAGCCGGCCGCGGGCAGTCCCGCGGCCATGAAAGCGGCGGCCACAGAAACAGCCAGCACCAGGTTGGCGGCGGTGCCCAGCAGCAGCGTCGCCGCCAGGGACGCGGCCCGCGGAATGGGCACCGCACCGAGGAGCTCGGCCCGGCCAAGCTCCTCATCCGTGCGGGTGTGCCGCACCACCAGGAACGTGCTCATCAGCCCTCCCAGGACAGCCGTGAACGCAAACCCCTGGAAGAACACCACCGCGCCGGTGCCGGTCCCGTCAGGCAGACCCCGCAGGAACAGGAACGCCGGGTTGGCCGCGGCAAGGCGGAGGATGGCGGCCTGCCCGGCCTCGTCCCCGAACTGGGTGGCCACCGCGGCGGACGTGGCGAAGCTGAGAAGGGTGATGCCCAGGATCCAAACGGGCAGCGCCACCCTGTCCCGGCGGGCCTGGAACAGGAGCAGCCGCAGCACCCCGGACATCACAGCACCCCGCTGTCCGTGCGCTCACTGCCCTCTGTGGCGTGGCCGGTCCGCTTGCCTTTGCCGGTCCGCTTGCCGTTGCCGTCGCTGTAGTGGCGCAGGAACAGGGACTCCAGGGATGGCGGCGCCACGGACAGCCCGCTGATTCCCGGTTCCGCGATGCCGGCCAGGACAGACCCGAGGTCACCTGGATCGGCGTCGAACTCTGCCGCGCCGCCGGCAACGCTCACCCCGTGGGTGCCCGGCAAAGCGGCCACCCGTGCAGGATCGGCCAGCCCGGTAACCCGGAAATGCGTGCGCTGCAGGTGCCGCAGTTCGCCCAGGGTGCCCGTTTCCACGGCAGTCCCGGCGCGGATAATGGTCACCCGGTGGCAGAGCTGTTCCACTTCGCTGAGGATGTGGCTGGACAGCAGGATCGTAGCCCCGTCCTTGCTGACCCGTTCCACCTGGCGCCGGAACACAGCGTCCATCACGGGGTCCAGGCCGGCGCTTGGCTCATCCAGCAGGTACAGCCGCGCGGGGCGGGCAAACGCGGCAATCAGGGCAACCTTCTGCCGGTTGCCCTTCGAATAGGTCCTGGCCTTCTTGCGGGGATCGAACTCGAACTCGTCGATGAGGCCACGGCGGAGCTTTTCGTCAGCGCCGCCGCGGAGGCCGGTGAGCAGGTCGATGACTTCGCCGCCGGAAAGGTTCGGCCACAGGCTCACGTCACCGGGAACGTAGGCGACGTCCCGGTGCACGGCGACCTGCTCCGCCCACGGGTCCAGCCCGAAGACCCGGGAGGTGCCCGAGGTGGGCCGGATCAGGCCCAGGAGGATCCGCAGGGTGGTGGATTTGCCGGCACCGTTGGGGCCCAGGAACCCGTGCACCTCCCCCGGTGCCACGGTCAGGTTGAGCCCGTCCAGGGCCCGGGTTTTGCCGAAGTCCTTAACCAGGCCGCGGGCTTCGATCACGGGTTGTGCTGCTGCATCCATGGACAGTCCGCTCCTTGGCTCGTCACGCGAACGCCTGTGGCGGCGCCAAGGCGTTCCGCAGCCGCTGGCTGCGGGCCGACCAGGCTTCCCGGCTCTCCGATCCACAGCATACAAGTGCCCGCACCGGCGAGGAAGGGCCGTACAGCACTGGTACAGGGCGGCACCCCATCCCTGCTGTCAGGCCACCAGCCTGGCCATCAGTTCGCCGCGGCTGCCCACACCCACTTTCTCGAAGAGCGATTTCAGGTGGTCATGCACAGTGTGCGGTGAGATGAACAGGTGCCGGGCGATGTCCGCGGTGGGGTTCCCGGACAGCACCTCCAGGCAGACCTCCTGCTCGCGGGCCGTGACTCCATACGCTGCGAGCAGCAGGGTGGCCAGGTCATGGGTGGTGGCGGGTTCCACGGTGACCACCATCTGTTCCGGATCGTCGCCGGTGATCAGGCGGCTGGCCTGCAGCACCACCCAGTTGTTCCCGGCGTCGCGCATCCTGGCCCGGGCCGTGCCGGACACTGCGGAGGACGCCTGCGCCACCAGCGAGTAAAGCACCATGCTGAAACGGCCCGGCAAGGCATCCTCCACTCCTGCCAGCCAGGAAACGGCGGCGGGGGTTGCCGCTTTCAGTTCCCCGTGCGGGCCGGCGATGACAATCACGGGTCCGACGGCGGCTGCCCGGGTTGGGTGCCCCACCCTCACGGCGATCCTGGTGGCTGCCGCGAGGGTGGCCGTCACCGCAGCGAGGAACTCCACCTCGCGGTCCGTGAAATCCCGGCCGGCAGCGCGGAAGATGCTGCCGACACCCCAGCAGGCATCGTCCACCCGGAAGGCAGCCCGCAGCTCGTGTTCCAGGCCCTGCGGCTTCAACAGGTCGTTGATCCGGACGCTGCGGACCACCTCCCGGTGCGGGGCGTCGGACATGCGTGCGATGGGCCGGGGGCGCTGCAGCAGCTGGGCGAAGGTGTTTGGTTCGTTGCCCGCGTATTCGGTCTCCGCGAAGCGTGCCGAGTACTCCACGTACTCGTCTTCCCGCACCGGCCATGGCTTCCAGTTGGTAACGGACGTCATCACCAGGGTGTGGGGGTCGACGCCGGCCCAGCACCCCTGGTCGAACGGCACCGTCCGCTGCACCACGGCGAGCGCGGCGGGGTAAAGGTCCGGCAGGTTCATTCCGCTGGTGGCCAGGGCGGCGATATCCCGCCGGGCACGCTCAGCGCGCTCCTCCCACATAGCTCCAGTATCCGCCCGAGGGGCCGTACCGCAATCCCCCAAAGTGGGGATTTCCCAAGCACCCCGGAACCCCCTTGCAGGGGATGGGGAAGGCGCGCACCGGCGTCGTACTCTTCCCTCATGAACGCCGTATCCCAGATCTTCGCGGTCCTCGCCGCCGTGGTGTACATCGCGGTGTTCCCGCTGGAAAGCTTCCTGATGCACCGGCCGTGGGCGCAGAAGTTCCTGAGTACCCCGCCGCGGAACGTTCCGGCTGTGATGATGTGGGCCATCCCCACCGGGTTCCGGAACCTGGTGATCGGCCTGGGGGTCCTGGCGGGGGTGGCCGCGGTGAACATGGGCTACCTGGTGGTGGGCTACACGCTGGTGGTCTACTGCTGCCTGAACATGGTGCTGACCGCTCCAGCCATGTTCCTGGCGGACATGCTGGGCCATTATCCGAAGAAGGGCGGGAGCATTCCGGGCACCCTAGGCGCCACCGTCCCGGCCCTGCTGGCACTGCTGACGCTGCCGTTCTGAAGCAGGGTAGCAGCGTCCGTTGACAGCAAATTTCGGCGGACGTGCAATTAAAGAGGTTCCGGCAGCAGCCGGAACCAATCCACGAAGCGGCCCCCGCTTCCGTGAGGCCGCCCAAAAATTGGAGGTCCACAATGGGACAGGCACGCGAAGTCATGGACCGTCTCACCACGGCCATGGACAGCAAGGACAAAGAGACGCTGGCCCGGTGCTACGCCGTCAACGCTGTTGCCTACACCCCCGACGAGGGGGAACTGACCGGGCGCGACGCCATCACCAACTACCTTTTCCACTTCTGGGAATCGATGCCCGACGTCCGGTACGAGCACGGTGACAGCCACGAGGCCGGAAACGTGGCCATCGACGAGGGCTATGTTGTCGGGACGAACACCGGGCCGCTGAGCCTGCCCACCGGCGAATCAATGCCGGCGACGGGCAAGCAGGTCAGGGTCCGGAGCTGCGACATCGCCCGGGTCGAAGGAGGCGAAATCACCTCGCACCACTTCTACTTCGACCAGGTGGAGTTCCTGTCACAGCTCGGACTGATGCGGGAACTGACATCGCACTGATCGTGGGACTGCCGGGACCGAGCAACGAAATGCCGTGGACACCCTGCGAAGGGTATCCACGGCATCATTCTGCTGAGCGCGGCTGGTCAGCGCTCGCAGGCCACGCCGTCCGAGTCGCCATCCATCCCGGGACGGTAGCCCGGCTGGCCCCGGTACAGGGGTGCCGCGCCTGCCGCCTTGGCAGCTGCACAGTTGGCGTAGTAAACGGACGACTGCGCCGGTGCTGCCGGTGCCGGCACTGGCACAGCCTGGCGGGCAGCAGCGTCCCGCGCAGCCTGTTCAGCCGCAGCCTGTTCAGCCGCTGCCTGGGCGGCGGCCGCCTGGGCTGCGGCAGCCTGCTCTGCGGCAGCTTGTTCTGCAGCGGCCTGATCTGCTGCAGCCTTCTCCGCCGCAGCTTTTTCCGCCGCAGCCTGCGCGGCAGCAGCCTGCTCAGCGGCTGCCTTTTCTGCCGCCGCCTTCTCGGCGGCAGCCTTATCCGCGGCAGCCTTCTCGGCAAGGACACGCTTGGAATCAGCCTCAGTCATCCATACAAGGCGCTGGTCGGCTCCCATGGTGCAGATGAGCGTCTGGCTGCTGTACTTCTGCGTTGCGGCAGCAGTCTTGCAAGTGGAATTGGCGGGGTTTGTTGCACTGGGTGTAGGCGTTGGCGTAGCAGTTGCCGATTCCTTTACAGGACTGACCAGAGTTGCCTTGTCAGTCTCCACCCGCGGGGCGGCGGTAGCACCAACTACGCCCGCGCCCAGGATAAGTGCAACAAATCCGGAAACAGCTACCAGCCCGCCGGACTTGCGGTGCGGCAGCCCCACCCAGGACCGCCTTTTGAAGAGGAATGCATAAAGCCCGGTGAGCAAGGCAGCGAGACCAAGAATGAACAGCACCATTCCCAGCCCACCCACCAAGGCGAAGGGAATGAGCAGGAGCAGCAGCACTGCCGCCACAATCCAGAACAGCACTGTCGGTTTCCAGCGCTGCTGCGGCTGCGCAGGAGGGTACGGGTGGTTCGAATAATTGGTCATGTTTCCCCCTAGGAAATGGTTGAAATGGTGATGCAATGGGGCTTTCAAACCCCAAGTCGATGGGTCAGCTTTCGCAGGCAACGCCGTCCGAATCGCGGTCCAGCCCTGCCCGGTAGCCGGCCTGCCCGGTGAACAGCGGCGCGGCGCCGGCGGCCCGGGCAGCGGCACAGTTGGCGTAGTACGCAGCAGGTGCCGGGGCCGCAGGAGCAGGAGCGGGCACAGCGGGTGGTACAGCCGCCGGTGCGGGTGCAGCCGGAGCAGATGCAGCCGGAGCAACTTCAGGTGCGGGCGCCGGGGCGGCAGGAGCCTGGTTGACCGGCGCCTGGTTAGCGGGCGCCGGTTGGCCGGTGCAGTCAGCGAGGATCCACGACATCGCGTCGTGCTCGGCCTGGGTGATCCAAAGACTGTACGCCGCCTTCACCGAAATCTGCCGGGCAACGTATTCGCACCGGAACCCCTTGTTCGGCGGCAGCCAGGTGGCGGCGTCGCCGTCGCCCTTCTTCTGGTTGGTGGGCCCGTCCGTGGCCTGAAGGTTCAGCGGATCGTTGGCCAACGCCGTCCGCTTTTCGGCGGTCAGCTGCTGCGCACCCTTCTGCCAGGCGTCGCTGAGCGCAACCACGTGGTCGATCTGGACCTTGCTGCTGGTCCCGCTCCCCCGCAGGAAGCTGATGGACGTCGCCGTGTAGGGGTCCGCCAGCGTCCCGGACTGCACCTTGCAGGGCACGCTGTTCGTGAAGGTGATGCCCGTCAGGTCGCGCTGGAGGATGTCATTCCGGGTGTCGCAGCCGTTCCGGTCCACATCCGCCCAGGCCTGCCCGAACAGGGCACGGTCGTAGCCGGTCTTGGGGGCCCGGCCCTTGACCGGAAGGGTGGCCAGCAGCTCTGCCGCTGTGGTGGCGAAGGCAGGCTTCGCTCCTGGAGCTTGCGCGGCGACCGGCGCCGCCACGGCTGTGGTCTCGGGATCCAGCGGCACGCCGGCGTCCAGGACTGGTGGAGCGGACGACGGCGCGGGCGTGGCTGACGGGGCAGTGTTGGCTGTGGAGGTGGCCGCGGCAGCCGGGGTCTGCGCGGCGACCGGCGCCAGGCCTCCGGAGAAAGCCGCGGGCAGTGAAGCAGCACCGGCAACGAAGAAAGCCAGGGAGACCCCCAGGGCGATGGCGCCGGACTTCCGCCGCGGCCGCCGTGCCGGCCCGTGTCCGGGACCCGGCGCCGGCTGGACAGGTCCCAGCGCCGGCCCATTGTTCGTCATTGATGTTTTCCCCCAACAAATAAAGGCCCGGCAGCACGCCGGGCCTTTGCTTAGCCACAAGTGGTTATGGTGAGGAGCCTATTTCCCGGCAACACCGGAACTACGGAAACTGCGGGAAGCCTGAGGCAACTTTGATTCCGTCTTGATCCCGCCTTGATATTTCGTGTAACACTGCGGACAAAAGCCCCGCACACCATGGCGCGGCGGCCGACGGCGGCGCGTGCCGCCGTCGTAATCCTCCTTCGGGAACCGCCCCTGAATTACGCGCGCTGGGCGATGTTCAGGATGTTTCCCTCGCTGTCCAGGAACCAGGCGCCCTTGCCGAACGAGTCGGTGGACACGCCGTTCTCCGTCTTCAGGCCGGGGAAATCGTAGTCTTCAAAAGTGACGCCGCGGCCGCGCAGCTCCTCCATCTCGCGTTCGAGGTTGTCTGTTTCCCAGCCCATCTGGGTGTTCTTGGCTGAGCCGGCGTTGTCGGTCTGGTAAATGAGGAAGCTGGTTCCGTTTCCGCAGCGGTACATCAGGCTGTCCTCGATGGTTTCGGAGGGTTCCAGCCCCAGCTTGTCCCGGTAGAAATCCTTGGCCCTGTTGATGTCCTTAGCGGGAAGGACAGCCATAATTGCTGAATCTTTGAGCATGGTGATTCCTTAGTGCATTGTCTGCCGTAATGGCGGCTGCTCTCCCCCGGTTGCGCTGCCCGGACCCGGCGGTCAGGGAAAACGCATGACCGCCCTTCGCGCCACTGCCGGGGCGGCCACCTGGAACTCTGCGTGCCCCGCCAGCCATCAATGGCGCCAGGGTCCCCGAAGCCTACGAGCCCATTATGGAACCGAAAAGCGCCCACGGAAATAGGTGATCTTTACCGGCCCTGCCGCGGCTTCAGGCCCTTGGCGTACGCGGCCTGCCCCACGTGCTGCAGGCAGTCCGCAAGGGTGCTGACAAGCCTCACACCGAGGGTGACCGGCGGGTCCCAGCGGGTGTCGACGATCCGGTCAAGGTCGCCATCACTTAGGGTCTCCAGGAACTGCACAGTCTGCCGGTGGACGGCGTCGTAGTACTCCAGCAGCAATCCCGGCTCAGCGCGCACGGCGTCCACCTGCTCGCTGGAATGGCCGTATCCGGTGTCGTTGGCTGTGAGCGGCAGGGCGAACCGGCCCACAAAATCCTGCCCCGTCCACACCTGTTCGCGGCCGGCCACATCCGCGACTTGTGCATCCTCCACGCGGCCCAGGTGCCAGACCAGCCAGGCGATCGAATTGCCGGTGCCGTCCGGCCGCAGGGCCAGCGCCGCGCCGTCGAGCCCGTCAAGGGTGGCCTCCACGGTCTCGCGAACCCGGCCAAAGGCGTCCAGCAGCAGTTCGTTGGTTTTCACGGTTCCCTTCCTTTTCCTCGGGGGCGCGGGCCCTGCGTTACTTCCGGATCTCCGCCAGGCGGAGCCGGACCATCTCCTCCACCACCTCATCAGGGACGGGATGGCCCGGCGTGAACCGGACGGTGCCTTTGGACAGGGAGAAGCCCTCCAGCCTGGGCGCGACGGCGTCCACCACCTCTGGCGAAAACGGGAAGATGGACAGGTGCTTGGCTGCCGCCGCCACCCCGATCAGCGGCTTGCCGTCCAGCTTCAAGGCGGGCATCCCGTAGCTGCGGCCCTCCTCGGCCTCGGGGACAATGCGCCGCGCGGCCGCGATAACGCGCTGCAGGCAGCCGCGTTCAGGTTCAGGCAAGGTGGCAAGGGAATCGTCAACGTCACCCATGCGGCCAGTCTAGACCCGGGCGTACGACGGCGGGACGGCCGGTCCCAGCGCCACGGAACCTTGCTGCGCAGACCAGCGCAGCGACGCCCGGGTCAACGCGCAGGGGCGGTCCCCGCGCGCCCACCCAGGGCCTCGGTGCGCAGCCCGGTGCGCCGGGTTTTCCCGCTACGCTTTCGCGGCCCGGATCGCCTTACGCACCGCCGCCCCGACGACCGAAATGACTGGCACCAGGCAAAACAGTGCCACCACGGTATTGGGCCGGAAGGACACCTGCCCGCCGACGTTCCGGTACACACCAAGCGGTAGCACCATTCCGCCTCCCCCGCCGCCGGAGGCACCGTCCGGCCCGGCTTCGCCGCCTCCGCCAAAGCCGAAAGACACCAGCGCCACTGGAATGACCTCTTCCCCTCCGACCTGGACCGGGGAACCGTACGCCTTGGAGACGCCAATGTTCTTGAACGCTTCAATCAAAGACGCGAATGTATCAGCCATGGCCCCACCCTATGGGCGCTGGGTCACGGGCAACAGACCTGCTGCCGGGCCGCCGCCGTCAGCCTTGAACGCGCTGGCGGTAGTTCCGCGGCGTTTCCCCGGCATCGTTCAGGAAGTGCCGGTTGAAGTTGGAAAGGTTCGAGAAACCCACTTCGTAGCAGATGTCCGAAATGGCCTTGTCCGTCCGCTCCAGCAGGCGCCGGGCGTGGGCCAGGCGGAGCTTGCGGACCAGGTCGCTGAAATTCTGGCCGGTGGCGCGTTTGAAGTACTTGGAAAAGGTGGGTTCGGGCATGCCCACCAGTGCCGCTGCCTCGGCCATCTTGACGGTACCGGCGTGGTTGCTGAAAACGTACTCCAGGACAAGGTCGACGACGGCGGCGGCCTGGCCGTCCAGCTGCGGGCGGAACCACTCCTCCGCCAGGTAGCGCCGGTCTTCCTGCGGCGCCCGGACCAGAACCCCGAACAGCTCAAAAAGGTGCTGGAGCCGGGCCAGGCCGGAGGTTTCCCCCATCGCCTCGATGGCCGCCGCCGCTTCCTCCGCTGAACGGCCCAGGAATTCGATCCCCCGCTGGGACTGCTCCAGCAGCGGCCTCACCTCGGCGAGTTCGGGAACCAAGGCCGCCGCCTGCTCAACCCACTTACCGTCGAACTGGATCACGGCGTCCCGGTTCTCGAGCACCTCGCCGGGCTCGAGGTCGCTGACCCAGTCGTGCGGCAGGCCGGAACCCACCAGAGCGACATGGCCGGCCTCGAACGTGCCGATATGGTCCCCGACGATGAACTTTCCCGTGCCTTTGCGGATCAAGTGGATCTCGTACTCGGGATGGTAGTTCCACCGTGCCACCGGGCTGGGGTAGCTGTGCTGGTGCCACCGGACTGAATGGTTGGGGTCCGGCGGGATGACCTCCCGGTTGGCCCGCATCCCCAGCAGGCGTTCGGCCAGCCTTGCCGTGGCTCCGTCAGCAGTATCCGCGGCCGTCATCGTGGTGCTCCGTAGGTGTGTGGGTTTATGAAGTATGGACAGGCGTGGGCGGTCCCGGTCCCAGAGTAGCGCCTGATCCGCCGTGATGTCCGGAAAATAAGTATCAGAAATTGGCAAGCAGGACGCTAGTTGTGGCCTGCGCCCCAGGCCTAACCTTGAACTACATCAGCGAGGAACACCGGGATCTCCGGTGGATGGCCCTCGCGCAGGTCCAGTGCCCCGACGTGGCAGTCGGGTGCGGTGACTGTGCACCCCTGAAGAACAAAGGAGTCCTTAATGCGCCCAAAAATGCGTGCTGCGACCCTGGCCGCCGGCGCTTTGTGTGTCGCGCTGAGCGCCTCGGCCTGTGCAGGTGCCGGCGGTGGCAATTCCGCCGGAGACCCGAACAGCATCAGTGTCCTGATGGTTAACAACCCGCAGATGGAGGATCTGCAGCGGCTTACCGCGGAGAACTTCACCAAGGAAACCGGGATCAGGGTCAACTACACGATCCTGCCGGAGAACGACGTGCGGGCCAAGATCAGCCAGGAATTCTCCAGCCAGGCCGGCCAGTACGACGTCGCCTCCCTCTCCAACTACGAGATTCCCTTCTATTCCGCGAACGGCTGGCTTGCCCCGCTGGACGATGTTGCTGCGGATCCCGGGTTTGACCAGGAAGACATCCTGCCCGCCTACACGGCGTCCCTCACCGGTGAAGACGGCAAGCTCTACGGCGAGCCGTTCTATGGGGAGTCTTCGTTCCTGATGTACCGCAAGGACATCCTGGACGCCGAGGGCCTTACCATGCCGGCGAAGCCCACCTGGGACGAGGTGGCCGACATCGCCGCGAAGGTGGACGGCGCGGAACCGGGCATGAAGGGCATCTGCCTGCGCGGCCAGCCGGGCTGGGGCCAGGTCTTCGCACCCCTGACCACCGTGGTGAATACCTTCGGCGGGACCTGGTTCGACAAGGACTGGAATGCCCAAGTCAACTCCCCGGAGTTCACCGAAGCGGTGGAGTTCTACACCAAGCTGGTCCGCGAGCATGGTGAAGCAGGAGCCGCGCAGGCCGGGTTCACCGAATGTCTTAACAACATGAGCCAGAGCAACGTGGCTATGTGGTACGACGCAACCTCCGCCGCAGGCGCCCTGGAAGCTGACGACTCCCCGGTCAAAGGCAAGATCGGCTACGCCCAGGCACCGGTGAAGGAAACCGCATCTTCCGGCTGGTTGTGGACCTGGTCCTGGGCCATGCAGGCCGCGTCCAGGAAGCAGGACGCTGCCGAGAAATTCATTGCCTGGGCCAGTTCCAAGGACTACGAGGAGCTCGTGGCCTCGGAGCTCGGCTGGGCAAAGGTTCCGTCCGGCAAGCGCATCTCCACCTACGAGAACACCGAATTCCAGAAGGCAGCGCCGTTCTTCGAAGCTGAACGCTTCGCCATCGAGAACGCCGACCCCAAAAACCCCGGCGCGCAGGAACGCCCCGCCGTCGGGATCCAGTTCGTCGGCATTCCCGAGTTCGCAGCCCTCGGCACAAACGTGTCCCAGGGTGTCAGTTCCGCCATCGCCGGCCAGGGCAGCGTGGCTGACGCGCTGGCCAAGGGCCAGGAAGCCGCCCAAAAGGTCGGCGACAAGTACAAGCAGCCCTAACCTAACCGCAGGAGAACATCATGACTACCGCAACGGCGCGCATCTCCCGCCCGGGACACACCGCAGCCAAACCTACACGGGACGCCAAATCGCGCGAACGAGCCTTGGCATGGGCGCGGCGGGCACCACTGATGCCGGCCTTGGTCTTCCTGATCCTGGTCACGCAACTTCCGTTCGTGGCGACCCTGATCATCTCGTTCATGAACTGGAACAGCCTCAGCCCGGACAAATCGGCTTTCGCCGGCCTGGAGAACTACGCCACGGTCCTGACCGACCCTGACCTGCGCCAGGCGATCTTCACCACCATCCTCCTCACCGTCTCCGTGGTGCTCATCAGCCTGCTCATCGGCCTGGGACTGGCCCTGCTGCTGGACAAGAAGTTCATCGGCCGTGGCCTGGCACGGACCCTGCTGATCGCACCGTTCCTGGTGGTTCCCGTGGCAGCGGCCCTGATCTGGAAGCACGCCCTGCTCAACCCCGCCTACGGGCTGATCAACGGCGTCCTCACCTGGGTCTGGTCACTCTTCGGCAGCGCCGCGGCGCCGCAACTGGACCTGCTTTCGCAGGCACCCATGATGGCCGTGATCCTCTCCCTGGTGTGGCAGTGGACCCCGTTCATGATGCTCATCCTGCTCGCAGGCCTACAGTCCCGCCCCATGGACACTGTCGAAGCTGCCCAGATGGACGGCGCCACCCCCTGGGGGATCTTTCGCCACCTGACATTGCCGCACCTGCGCCAGTACCTGGAACTCGGCGGACTCCTGGGCGCGATCTACATCGTGCAGAACTTCGACGCCGTCTTCACGCTCACCGCCGGCGGGCTCGGCACGGCCAACCTGCCCTACGCGATCTACCAGACGTTCTACTTCGCCAACGAATACGGCCTGGCATCCGCCGCCGGCGTCGTGGTGGTCATCGGCACCATCATCGTGGCCACGTTCGCCCTCCGCACCGTCTTTTCACTCTTCAAGAAGGAGGCAGCACGATGAGCACCCTCACCCCCGCTGCACCACAAAGCTCAGGCTCTGCCCGTTCCACATCGCCCACCGCGCTGAACACCGGCCGCGCGCCACGCCGCCGCGGCAAAGCACGGATGGACCCCACCCGCAACAACACCGCCGCCGGCATCGCAGCCTGGCTGCTCGCGCTGCTCTTCGCAGTCCCGGTCCTGTGGATGATCCTCACCTCGTTCCACTCCGAAACGGACGCCGCAACCAACCCGCCGTCCATCGCCGCGAACCTCACCCTGGATGCCTACCGGGAATTCTTCGGCGAAACATCCGGCGTCAGCCCCTGGCCGTCACTGATCAACTCCGCCACCGCCTCGGTCCTGTCCACCGTCCTGGTGCTGCTCCTGGCCTTCCCGGCCGCGTACGCGCTCTCCATCCGGCCGGTGAAGAAGTGGACAGACGTGATGTTCTTTTTCCTCTCCACCAAGATGATGCCCGTGGTGGCAGCGATCCTGCCGCTCTACCTTTTCGCCCGGACGGTCGGGGCACTGGACAACATCTGGTTCCTGATCCTGATGTACACCTCCATGAACCTGCCCATCGCCGTCTGGATGATGCGCTCCTTCCTCGCCGAAGTCCCGGAGGAAATGCTGGAGGCAGCCCAGATCGACGGCGCCAAGCTCCTGCTCATCCTCCGCAAAATCATCGCCCCGGTAGCCATGCCCGGCATCGCCGCCACCGCCCTGATCTGCTTCATCTTCAGCTGGAACGAACTGCTCCTGGCCCGCGTCCTCACCGGCGTAGTTGCCGGCACAGCACCGGTGTTCCTCACGGGCTTCGTCTCAGGCCAGGGACTCTTCCTCGCCCAGGTCTGCGCCGCCGCCGTCGTGATATCCCTCCCTGTGCTGTTCGCGGGCTTCGCCGCCCAGGACAAACTCGTCCAGGGCCTCTCCCTCGGCGCCGTGAAGTAACCAGCGCCGTGAAATAGCCGCCGGTTCCCACCACAACTTTTTCAAGGAGTACTTCGATGACAACAGCAACCACCCAGTCACCCGCCACGGGCACCGAACTGCCCGCCACCATGCGCGCGAACATCCTCAAAAGCCAGGGCGACATGGCCATGGAAACCCTGCCCCTTCCGCAGCTCGACCCGGACCAGGTCCTGGTGCAGGTGGCCGCCGTGGGCGTCTGCGGCAGCGACGTGCACTACTACGAACACGGCAGGATCGGCCCCTACATCGTGGACCACCCGCTGGTCCTGGGCCACGAACTTTCCGGCCGGATCGCCGCCGTCGGCAGCGCCGTCGACCCCGCGCGCGTCGGCCGGCGGGTCGCCGTCGAACCCCAGCGCCCCTGCCGCACATGCAAACAGTGCAAGGCCGGCAGGTATAACCTCTGCCCGGACATCGAGTTCTACGCCACCCCGCCGATCGACGGCGCGTTCGCCGAATACGTCACCATCCAGAGCGACTTCGCCTTCGACATCCCGGACAGCGTCAGTGACGAGGCCGCCGCCCTGATCGAGCCGCTCTCCGTGGGCCTCTGGACCTGCGAGCGCGCGGAGATCAAGCCAGGCAGCCGGGTCCTGATCGCGGGCGCCGGGCCCATCGGCATCATCGCCGCCCAGGCCGCCCGGGCCTTCGGCGCCACCGAAATCTACATCAGCGACATCGCCGAGGACCGGCTCGCGTTCGCCCTCAAACACGGCGCCACGCACGCGCTCAACGCCAGGACGGACAGCGTGGAAGGGCTCGACGTCGATGCGTTCATCGACGCGTCCGGCGCACCGCAGGCGGTCCGTTCCGGGATCAAGGCGGTGGCCCCGGACGGCCGCGTGATCCTGGTGGGGCTCGGCGCAGACGACGTCGAACTGCCGGTCTCGTACATCCAGAACCGGGAGATCTGGCTTTCCGGTGTGTTCCGCTACACCAACACCTGGCCGTTGGCTATCCAGCTGATCGCTGATGGGAAAGTGGACCTGGACATCCTGGTCACGGGCCGGTTCGCCCTCGCCGAGTCCGAAGAGGCACTCAAGGCAGGCAAGCAGCCCGGCCAGCTCAAGGCCGTCGTCTACCCGGGCCGCTGACCATGATCACCGTCATCGGCGAGTCCCTGGTCGACATCATCAGCGATCCACGCGAGGTGGGTCGCACGCAGGGACATCCCGGCGGCAGCCCGCTCAACGTTGCCATAGGTGTTGCCCGTCTCGGCCTGGCAACCACGCTCGTGACGCACTATGCCGACGATCCCCACGGCCTGCTGATCGCTGACCATCTGGGCGGCAACAACGTGGAGGCGATTGTGGGAGGTTCCCTGCCGACGTCGTCCGCGGCGGCGTCCCTGGACGGGAACGGCGCCGCGGAGTACACGTTCTCCATTGGCTGGGACATCAGTGGCGCTTCCATCCCGGCCTTGGCGGCGGTGGAAAGCTCACTTCATGTCCATACCGGATCCATCGCCGCCGTCCTGGCTCCAGGCAACCAGACGGTTCGCCGGCTGGTGGATGCTGCCCGGCCCCATGCCACCGTCAGCTTCGATCCCAACTGCCGGCCGGCCATCAGCGGCGACGCCGACGCCGCCCGGCGGGACATTGAAGGCTTCGTGTCCGTGAGCGACATCGTCAAAGCGGCTCTTCGGAATCAAGGGTGTAGCGAGGGTCTGAAACCTCCGGCCTCGAGCAGGCTCCTGGCTGTGTAGTTCGCGAGGTTGCGGAAGCCGAGCG